>JAYSVR010000315.1:0-5185 GCA_043718445.1 Acidobacteriota bacterium
GGGACTCGAAGACCCCGACACCAAACGGCTGATGATGGTGGTGAATTACAATTACGACATCAGCGATTTCTGGCAATTTTCCGACAATCCGTTTTCTCCTATCGAAGAAACCAACGAGGCTTATAAATTCGGCGTGAATTATGTGATGTACGCCTTAACCCACTAATTCCAGTTGTCGGTTGTCGGTTGTCAGTTGTCGGTAAGAGGCAACGCTCGACAGTCAATAACCGACAACCGGCTACCGACAACCGACAACCTATGACAAAAGAACTCCGCGACGAAGAGTTGTTAGATCGAATTGGTAACGCCCGCGAAAGCATCATGCGCGAGTTGCGCAAGGCGATTATCGGGCAGGATGAGGTAATCGAACAGGTGCTGATTTCGCTTTTCGTAGGCGGCCACACCATCATCACCGGCGTGCCCGGACTGGCGAAAACGCTGCTCATCCGCACGCTCGCCAACGTGTTGGATTTATCGTTCAAGCGCATTCAGTTCACGCCCGACTTGATGCCGGCTGACATCACCGGCACTGAAATCATCGAAGAAGACCGTTCGACCGGCAAACGCTCGATGGAATTCATTCGCGGGCCGGTGTTCGCCAACATCATCCTGGCCGACGAAATCAACCGCACGCCGCCCAAGACGCAGGCCGCCCTGCTCGAAGCGATGCAGGAAGGCACGGTCACCGTGCAAGGCGAGACTTATCAATTGCCGAAACCGTTTTTCGTGCTGGCTACGCAAAACCCCATCGAGATGGAAGGCACTTATCCGCTGCCCGAAGCCCAACTCGACCGTTTTGTTTTCAACGTCAAGATTGATTACCTCGCCAAAGAGGACGAAATCCGCGTCGTGCAAATGACGACCGCGCCGCAAGATTTGAACTTCACGCGCTTGATGAGCGCCGAAGAAATCCTCGCGTTCCAACGCCTCGTCCGCAAAGTGCCCGCCGCCGATCACGTCACCGAATACGCTGTGAACTTGGTGCGAGCTACGCGACCGCACACGCCGCCGGCGCCTGAGTTTATCAACCGCTGGTTGACGTGGGGCGGTGGCTTGCGCGCTTCGCAATTTTTGATTCTGGCGAGCAAAGCCCGCGCGATCTTTCACGGACGCTACAACGCTTCGTGCGACGACGTACGCGCCGTGGCTTATCCCGTGCTGCGGCATCGCCTGCTGACGAACTTTCAGGCTGAGTCTGAAAGGGTGGATAGCGATGCTGTGGTTAAACGTTTGCTCGAACACATTCCCGAACCGAAGTCCGGCTTGAAATAAAATGGCGAAGCCTGTGGAGTGCTGCGGCTTGACGCAGCTTTGTTATTCCACTTGGCTTTGCGCGCAATGCTGGAACCGCGAGCCGTCCGATTCTCTGAATAGTTCGCACTTTCAGTTGGCATAACAAAGCTGCGTCAAGCCGCAGCACTCCACAGGCTTCGCCGTTTCAAATATGTGGTGGAAGAAAGACAAATCAGACGAAGCAAGCAAGCCTATTGCCGTGGCTCAAACTACGCCTGCCTCAGCAACTACTGGAACTAGATTTTTAGCACCTGAAGTGCTCGCGCGCATTAACTCACTTGAGTTACTCGCTCGCACCGTTGTCGAAGGTTTCATTGCCGGATTGCATCGTTCGCCTTTCACCGGCTTCTCGACCGAGTTCGCCGAGTATCGCCAATACATGCCGGGCGATGATTTGCGCTATCTCGACTGGAAGCTGTTAGGGCGTACAGATCGTTATTACATCAAAAAATATCGCGCTGATACGAATTCGCAATTGCACGTAGTCCTGGATGGTTCGGGTTCGATGCGCTATGCGAGCGGCGCGGTGAGCAAGTTGCAGTACGCTCAATTTGTAGGCGCTTCGCTCGCTTATCTCATCAACGGCCAGCAAGACGCCGTGGGCTTGATCGCCTTCGACGAAAAGGTTCACACGCATGTGCCCGCGCTCGCACGCACCGGACACATGCGCACCGTGTTCGGGCGGATGGAACAAATCCAGCCCGGCAACGAAACCCAGCTTTCCGCCGTGTTGCACGACGTAGCCGAACGCATCACCCGGCGCGGCATGATCGTGCTGATCTCTGACCTTTACGACGAACCCGAACCGTTGATAAAGGCGCTGCAACACCTGCGCTTTCGGGGCAATGACGTAATCGTTTTTCAGGTGTTGGATAAAAACGAGTTGGAATTCGACTTCACTGATCCGGTGTTATTGGAAGACGCCGAGACATCTGAACAGTTGCACGTCTTGCCCGATGTGTTGGCCGAAGGTTATCGGCAAAAGATCAACGAACATGTCACCCGCATGCGCGAAGGCTGCGCGGCGAACAAGATTGATTACGAATTGCTGACGACAGATAAACCGCTCGATCACGCGCTGTTCGCGTTTTTGGCGAAGCGCGCGCGAATGTAACGATGTCTTTCCTAAACCCATTATTCTTACTCGGACTCGCCGCGATTGCCGCGCCAATCATCGTGCATCTGGTGCGCCGCACTCGTGCGCGCAAGGTCGAATTCCCTTCGCTGATGTTCGTGCGGCAGGTTCCGCAAAAGACAATTCGCAAGCGGACGATTCAAAATTTGTTGTTGCTATTGTTGCGTACGCTCGCGTTTTTGTTGTTGGTGCTGGCCTTCACGCGGCCTTATTTCAGCAGCGATAAAAGCGATCCGGCGCAGGGCGAACGGGCTAATGTTATTTTGTTAGACACGTCTTTCAGCATGCGCTACGGCAAGCGATTCGAGCAGATGAAGGCCCGCGCCAAGACGCTGATTGATGAGTCGCGCGGCAATGAACCTACGGCGTTGCTGAGTTTCGGCGGAGGTTATGAAGTGTTGAGCCGCTTCAGCAAAGACACGACGAAGCTGCGCGCGCTGGCCGACAACGTGCAACCGGGTTGGAGCGGGACTGATTACACGCAAGCACTGCGCGGCGCGGCGGAGCTTTTCAAAGAGACCAAAGCGCGCGACCGGCGGTTGATCGTGCTGTCTGATTTTCAGGCGGCGGGCGTGAATCCGGCGGAGGCGCGCTTTCAACTCGATCCCGCGATCAAGTTCGTACCGATTGATTTGAGTGAAGCTGAAAGCGCCAATCTCGCCGTGACTGACCTCGCGGCGCAGCCGTTGATTTATCAGCAAAAATATAGCGACAAGCTTACGGCGCGCGTGACGAATTTCAGCGACGGCGCGAATGACAGCGTGCGCGTCATCTTCAACCTCAACGACCGCGTCATCGAAAAGCGCGAACTCAAGATCGCGGCGCACGACACGGCGGCGGTCGAGTTCACCGACTTCAATCTCAACGAAGGCATCAATCGCGGCACGCTGCAAATAGAGGGCGATGCGTTCGCGGCGGACAATACGTTTTATTTCACCTTGCGCCGCACCGAACAACTTAAGGCGCTCATCATCGAAACCGCGAGTCGCGGGCGCAGCGAGAGCTTTTATCTGCGCAATGCGTTGACGACGGGCGAGAACCTGCCTTTCGATTTATCAATTAAAACGGCGGGCGCGATCAATCCGAACGAGCTGGCGAATTACAAAGTCGTCGTGCTGAACGATGCCGCCGTCAGCACCGCGCTGGCCGAAGCGTTAAAGAAATTCGTAGAGAACGGCGGCGGTCTCGTCATCGCCGCTGGCCCGCACACCGAAGCGAGCGCGTTCAATACGACGCTTGGCGCATTCGCTCCGGCGCAACTCGAAAACGTAAACAACCTGCGGGGCGAATACGTCACGCTGGCCGACATCAAGACCGAACATCCTGTGTTCGAGGTCTTTCGCCAAAGCGGACGCCTCGCGTCATCGCGCGTATTCAGCTATCACCGCGCCGTGCCGGTGACTTCGGCGACGACGTTGGCGCGCTTTGAAGACGGCGCTCCGGCGTTGATCGAAAGAACTTTAGGCGCAGGCAAAGTGTTGCTGTTCACTTCTACGTTTGACGCGGGCTGGAACGACCTGCCGCTGTCGCCGTTGTATCTGCCGCTGGTGCGCCAGATGACGCGCTACCTGGGCGAACGCGAAGAGCGCGCGTGGCAAACCGTCGGCGAAGCCTTCGCCGCGCCCGCCGCCGCCAACCGCGAACCGCCCGCCGTAGACAGTCCCAACGGCGAACGCCTGACCGAACGCAACCAGACGGCTACAGGTGATTTGATCGTGAATGGACGCGAGCCGGGTTATTACCGCTTGCGCTATCCCGACGCGACTTCATTTACCGCCGTCAATCTAGACCGCCGCGAATCTGATCTGACTAAACTCGATCTCACTGAATTCACTGCGCGACTAACGGGCGGCGAATCCAAAGACGCGGCGACGGCTGCGGCGGATAGCAAACTGAGCAAGGAAGAACTCGAATCACAACAGCGCGTGTGGTGGATGTTGTTGATTGCGGCGTTGTTGTTATTTGTGGCGGAAGCGTTCATCGCGCGGCGGATTAAAATGGCGAAGCTGATTGGGTAAGTTATGGCGAGTTTTTTTCTGATTACGATATTGGCGTTCTTCAACGGACAACAATCCGTTGAACAGCCTCCGTGTCCGAATGCTTCGGCGGCTCAACTTGCTCGACTCAGTGCGAAAGAAATGAAGAGTCGGTTGCTGTATTGCGAGCGCGCCAAGTTAGGCGGGAACTTCGACGCCCAAGGGATTGTCGCTGTTCGCCTCGTAGTTGATGCTGACGGAAAAGTGATTTGCGCTGAAGCTATGAATCGTCATCCGATGATGAAAGACATCGCAACAAAGGCGGCGCAAAATTGGAAATTCAAGCCGCTTGAACAAAAAGGCCAACGAAAGGCTTTTACCGGTGTCGTTGCAGTTCGCGTTTCTTGGGATAGCACTTATGGCAAGGATACATGCGACAAGTAAATTCAATGCTTGAGAAAATTTTTGATTACGGCGCGTGTCACGTCTGCGGAGAAGCGATGGTCGCACGCACGATTCAGCAAGGCTTTTGGATTAAAGGGCAACTGATCGTCGTCGAAAACGTTCCTGCTGGCGTATGCCCACGATGCGGCGAAAAAATCGTCAATGCTGAAACCGGCCAGCAACTGGCGGCTACGTTGGCGAAGCCTGATGCGTTGAAGGTTACGCGCACGATGAGCGTGCCAGTCGTTAGCTTGAAAGCGGCGGCGTGAATGAGTTTCGCAAAGTGATGAAAACCAAAGCCTACGCCTGGAATGAGGAGAAGAATGAAAAGCTGGAA
>JAYSVR010000316.1:0-1806 GCA_043718445.1 Acidobacteriota bacterium
TTATATGACTCGGCAATTGTGGCATACGCCAAAGCATAGTTCGGGTCGAGTTTGATTGCCTGTTGGAAATAATCTATGCCTTTCAATGTGTCGTCTTTCATCCGTTTGGCCAAGTGGAAACGACCTTTCAGATAAAGCTGATACGCCTCGTCATTGTTGGTATATCGCTTTGCTAATTTCTGCTCGCTTTCGCCCGACAATTTCAGTTTCAGATTATTCGTTATCTCGGCGGCTATCTCTCTTTGTGTTGCCAGTAATTCCGACATCTTGCGTTCGTAGTGCTCGCCCCACAGCGATTTGCCGTTTCGCGTATCAACCAGATTGACGCTGATGGTTAAGCTTTCGCCGCGTTGTGTGACCCGTCCCGTCATCACCGAATCAACTCCCAATTCTTTGGCAATAACTTGCGGATCGGTTTCTTTGCCTTTGTAACGAAAAACCGAACTCGTCGGGCTGACTTTTAGATTCGGCAATTGCGACAGGCGATAAATCAAAGATTCCGCCAGGCCATCGGAAAGGTATTCGGAATCTGCATTGCCGCTCCGATTTTCAAAAGGCATCACGGCGATGGATTCGATTTGTTTGGCCGCACTGAAATAACCGTAGCCGAAATATCCACCGGCGGCGAGCAGCAAACTCAAGCCTGCCGCGAGCCACCGCTTCTGCGGTTTCGGATGGTCAGGCGAAGTGGGTTGCGCGCTGGCGGCAGCGGTCGCCAATGCTGCGGGCGCAGCGGCAGTCGTCTGCTGCAACATCATGGTTTGCGCTTCTACTGGCTCATCATCTGTGGAATTGCGCTTGTTTTCTGCTTCTACCAGCAAGCGCATTTGCAGCTTCTTCAAATCGGCCAGCATCGCCTGCGCGCTGCCGTAGCGTGCGTCAGCTTGCTTCGCCAACGCCTGTTGGAGAATACGCGTGAGTTCGGCGGGTACGCCTGTGAGCAGCGGCGATTCTTTTTCCAGAATGGCGACAATGACGTGATTGATCGTCTCGCCCGTGAACGGCTGACAGCGGGCGAGCATTTCATAGAGCATCACGCCGAGACTGAACAGATCGGTGCGCGTGTCTACGACTTGTCCGCGCGCTTGTTCGGGCGACATATACGCGACCGTACCCATTACTGCGCCAGGCATCGTTAAGTGCGGAGTGCGGAGCGCGGAGTGCGGAGTCTTTGGTGCAGCTTGCAAAAGTGTTTCAGCGTCTTCATCACTCCGCATTCCACATTCCGCATTCCGCACTCCAATGCTCCGCACTTCGCTGAGTTTAGCTAAACCGAAATCCAGCACCTTGACGATGCCATCGCGCCGAATCATTACGTTTTCGGGTTTGATGTCACGGTGAATGATGCCTGCCGCGTGCGCCGCCGCCAGTGCCGAAGCCACTTGCACCACCAACTCGAGCGCAGCCGCTACGGTCAACGGTTCGCGCTCTAACCGCGCGCGCAAGGTTTCGCCTTCGATCAATTCTGTCGCAATAAAATGCGTACCGTCTGCCGCGCCGATGTCGTGAATCGTAATGATATTCGGATGATTCAGCGACGAAGCCGCGCGCGCTTCCTGCTCGAAACGGCGCAAGCGTTCGGCATCATTGGCGAAATCAGCGGGCAGCACTTTGATGGCGACTTCACGGACAAGTCGCTGGTCGCGTGCGCGCCAGACTTCGCCCATCCCGCCCGCGCCGATGGGAGCGATGATTTCGTAATGATCGAATTGTGTGCCAGCAGTAATTGCCATACGTGATCTTTTGGAGTGCGGTCGGCTCGCCGCCGCTTTTCGTTCGCTATTGAACTATTCGGAGTAACTCAAA
>JAYSVR010000317.1:0-5137 GCA_043718445.1 Acidobacteriota bacterium
CCGCAAGGCAACATGCTGCTCATCCGCAACGACGACAAACCCGGCGTCGTCGGGCGCGTAGGCACCTTCCTCGGCGAACAGTTCGTCAACATCGCGCAACTCAACCTGAGCCGCAATCGCGCGGGCGGCACGGCGATGTCGGTCTATCAGATTGACGAAACCTTGCGCGGTTCGACCTTGCAGGAACTGAGTCAGGTTCCGCTGGTGCTGTCGGTCAAGCAGATCAATTTGTAACAGAAAGACTGCCGAATCCTCCCAACGGCAGTTGGGAGATCGTTAAGGTGCGACCGACAGTCTTTGCGCCGGAGGCGCTGCGGATGGTAGCCGGTGGTGAAACCACCGGTGCGGTAGCGAAAGAATCAAGCGCCCTGGCGGGGCGCAAGACTCACATCAAGCGTAATCATCACTTCACGTCCGGCGTCCCTGCCGGGACGCGAAATGGCTTTCCGATCCGACCGGTGGTTTCACCACCGGCTACCATCCGCAGCGCCTCCGGCGCAAAGAGCACGTCAAACTCAAACTTCGCATATTGATCACATAACATCAGTTAGTAACCGCCCTACGCGCTTTGCGCGAAAAACGTTTGCCAAGCACACGCGACATCGCTTCAAATGCCCACCGCCCCACATTGTCACCCTACATCCGGCCTCGGTTGATTTGAGCCTGCGAGCCGAGGACGTTTCACAACCCATACTCGTCAATGAGTTTTATTGGAGGATAAAGATATGCGGAAAAGTTTATTCGTTTCGATTTGTTGGATGATTATTGGTTTTGGAACGGCGCTATCGGTCAAAGCGCAACGCGTAATCGGATTAGATGGAAAGGGCATACCGGATGTCGACGTCCTGGCGACGGCGAGTTGTGCCAACACCGGCCCTGGTTCTGGGGTCGAGACCAGAATTTCAAAGACAAATGCCGAGGGTGGTTTCGATTGGCTCATCTTCACTCCCACAGGAGGCGGCGGGTCAAACTGTACCCTTACGCTCTCTCATACGTTTGAATTGCGAAAAGATGGTTTTATCTTTTCGCGCGCTTCATTCAGATACTCGCCAGGGCCTGGGACGCCTCTCTTTCCTAGAACAACTTACGATGACCGCCTTTCATTCATTCACGCGATGCCCAGCACTACGCCGCAATGGGCAGGGGTGAGCGCCGCCAATTACGTAGCTAAACCGCTTACCAGTGACATGCTTGCGGCGGGGTTTGGTGCGGCGATGGCGAATGAAACCGTTAGTTCGGTCAACTTGCCTTTGGCGACGACATTGGGAAATCGGCGCGTACTCGTAAGAGATGTGAACGGAACGGAACAGCCTGCCAAACTAATTTTCGTCTCGCCAACCCAAATCAATTTCGTGTTGCCTAGTGGACTGGGCAATGGCAGCGCGGTGATTCGCGTCGTAGATCAAAATAACGCAGTGATTCGCACAGGCTTGACCGAAATCAATCGGCTGGCCTTGGGCATTTTCGCCGCCGACGCCAACGGCAAAGGCGTAGCTGCCAGCCAAATCGTCAGAGTGAAGCCGGGCAACGTGCAATCGTTTGAACTGGTCGCCCAATACGACACCGCCACTCGTCGTTTCGTCGCGCTGCCCATTGATTTCGGCCCGGCAGACAACGAAATCTTTTTGGTGCTTTACGGCACTGGCTTTCGGCAGGTGGCTGCGCAAAGCGATGTGACCGTCACGCTCGGCGGTACGCCAGGCACGGTGACTTACGCCGGAGCACAGCCTTCGCTGGATGGCTTGGATCAAATCAACGTGAAGTTGCCGCGTACCTTGATCGGACGCGGCGACGTAGATGTCGTCGTAAAAGTCGGCGACCTGACCTCTAACACCGTGACGGTTCGTATCAAATAATGCTCGCCAAACGCATCATCCCTTGTCTCGACGTAGATCGTGGCCGCGTGGTCAAAGCGCGTAGTCAACGATCTCGTCAAGATTGAGGGATAAGTTTCAAACTATACCCTTCAATGAGTCTTATCGGAGGATACAAACATGCGAAAAAGTTTATTCGTTTCGATTGGCTGGCTGGTTTGCTTGTTGGGAATGGCGCACCCAGCGCAAGCGCAACCCGCTCGCGTAGTAGATTTGAACGGACAGGGAGTCAGTGGCGTTGAAATCACGGTGGGCGGAACCTGTTTCGCGCGAACGTTGATGACGATAGAGGCTACGCCCACGATGACGCAGTCAAGTGCGACGGGCGGTTTTGAATGGGTCTATCCTTTTTCTCCGGGGCTATGCACTTCGGTTTCTGTTTTTTACACTCTGAAAAAAACGGGCTACGTTTTTACCAATCAAGGTCGGTTCGGACTCAACTTGATGAATATCAGCGGAACCCCGAGCGCCCTGATTGACCAGCGGTTCCCGTTGGTTTTTGCCGCGACCGAATCGGCGTGGGCGAATGTCTCGGCGGCTGATTACACGGCAAATCGTTTGACGAATGACATGATCGCTGCGGGTTTCGGCAATGGCATAGCGGCGACGACCGAAGTGGCTACGTTGCCGCTGCCGACGACGTTGGCGGGACGCAAGGTGATGGTGCGAGATGCGAATGGCAAAGAAGCCGCCGCGAAGTTGTTATTCGTTTCGCCCAACCAAATCAATTTCGTCGCGCCCAACGGATTAGCCGAAGGGCCGGTCATCGTCAGGTTGCTGGATGCGAGCAACAACGTTTTGCGCGTAGACTTGCCCGTGCTTTACCAGACGAGTCCTGGCTTGTTCACGGCGAATGCCAGCGGCAAAGAGGTTCCGGCGGCGCTGCTCGTGCGGGTGAAGCCAGGCAATGTGCAAAGTTTTGAAAACGTCGCGCAATACGATCAGCAGCTAAAGAAATGGGTTCCGCTGCCGATTGATTTGGGGCCGGAAAACGAAAGAGTTTTTCTCGTGCTTTACGGTACGGGCTGGCGCCATTGGCCGAAGGAGACGAACGTGCAAGTGAAACTGGCGGATGTCAGTTGTGAGGTCACCTATTTTGGCGAACAGCCTGCTCTCGCAGGACTCGATCAGATCAACGCACTGATTCCGCGTTCGTTGATTGGTCGCGGCGATGTGAACCTGACCATTTTTCCCGGCACTAGGGCAGGGGGAAGCTGGCCGCTGAGAATCAAATAACCCAATGCTGGCAAAACGCATCATCCCTTGTCTTGACGTAGATCGTGGCCGCGTGGTCAAAGGCGTGAGTTTCGTCAATTTGATTGACGCGGGCGATCCCGTCGAGCAGGGATACAAATATGACCGCGAAGGCGCGGATGAGTTGGTATTTCTCGACATCACGGCTTCGTCGGATCGCCGCGACATCGTCGCCGAGATGGTTCGTCGCGTAGCCGATACGGTTTTCATTCCATTCACTGTGGGCGGCGGCATTCGCGCGACCGAAGACGTGCGCAATATCTTGAAAGCCGGAGCCGATAAGGTTTCGGTGAATACGGCGGCGGTGCAAAATCCGCAACTCATACGCGAAGGCGCTGAACGGTTCGGCGCGCAATGCATGATCGTGGCAATTGATGCCAAACGGTCTGCTGAAAATAAGTGGGAAGTTTATTTGCACGGCGGACGGACTCCGACCGGGATGGATGTGGTTGAATGGGCGCAGCAAGCAGCGGAATTAGGTGCGGGCGAAATTTTGCTGACCAGCATGGATTGCGATGGGCAGAAGGACGGCTACGATTTGCCGTTGACGCGCGCCGTGGCCGAAGCGGTGAACATCCCCGTGATTGCTTCGGGCGGCGCGGGTAAGCTAGAACATCTTTACGAAGCACTGACCGTCGGCAAGGCGAGCGCCGTGTTGGCGGCTTCGATTTTTCATTTTGGCGAATTCACGATTGGCGCAGCGAAAAGTTACCTGCGCGAGCGCGGCGTATTGATGCGGTAACGTGGCGCAGGCTTCAGCCTGTGACCCGTTGCGTGGACTTTAGTCCGCACGATTAAAAACGCGATGTGTCGCGGACTAAAGTCCACGCAACGGGTCACAGGCTGAAGCCTGCGCCACGAGAAGAGAAGTAAATGCAAAAGATTTTGTTTCAGTGTTTGTCGGTGATGCTGGTGATGAGCCTGGGAGTTCACGCGCAGAAGAAAGTGAAAGTCGCAAAGCCAGTGGAAAAGGCTGCTGCGGTCGCGGCTGCGCCTGCGGCGAACGGCTTGCGCAACGAAGAAGCTAAGCTCACGGCGCACGGCGTAACGCTGGCGGGTACGTTCACGTTCCCCGCGACGGCTGCGCTGAAAAAAGCCCCGGCGGTGTTGTTGCTGGGAGCGTTCGACGCTACGCCGCGCAATGGGATGGTGGTTGCGCCGAACGTCATCGCGCCGATTTATAAAGCCATCGCCGAACACCTGGCGACGCAAGGTTTCGTCACGTTTCGTTTTGATAAACGCTGTGCGGGAGCGAGTTCGTGTCCGGCGACAGCAGCCTCTATGGATGAAATGCTTGATGACGCCAAAGCCGCGCTTGAAGCGTTGCAGAAACGTCCCGAAGTGAATCCGGCCAAAACCTTCATCTTCGGCCACAGCGAAGGCGGGCAGTTCGCGGCTTCGTTGGCGGCGGGCGATCCGAAACTGGCGGGCGTGATTATGGCGGCTTCGCCCGGACGGACGCTGAATAAAATTCTGCGCGAACAAACTGTCAACCGCATGCGCGAAGCCAAAGAGCCAGCCGAAAAGATTGCGGCCTTCACTACGAAATTCGATTTGTTCACGCGCATCCTCTCGACGGGTGACGCTGCGCAAATGGCGCTGCCGCTCGACCCGAAAGACCTGAACGATGTGATGATGCAATCGTTAGCGAAACAGCCTGCTTACACCGCGCCAATGTTCATCAATGATCCGCTGCAAACGGCGCAGGCGATTACGATTCCAGTGTTGTTGCTGCAAGGCGAAAAGGACTGGCACATCACAGTGAATGACGGCAACTATTTGAGCGAAGCCTTTGCTCGCACCAATCATCCAGACACGACTTATAAGTTGTTCCCCAACGTGAACCACTTATTGCAAGACCAGTCATCGCCCGCGACAACGAATCTTGCGGCGTCGGCTAAACTACCGGTGAGCGCCAACGTACTCGCCGCGATAGACGCTTGGCTTGCCAAGCGGAAGTAGCTATGGAGTGCTGCGGCTTTGACGCAGCTTTCCCACTGACTCTGGAA
>JAYSVR010000318.1:0-5124 GCA_043718445.1 Acidobacteriota bacterium
GCAACTGACAATCTTTGGTGAATTGCGGAATGGTCATGCTGGTTTCTTGCTTAAAGACGCGCCGCAAATGCGAAAGCGAGAATTTGACCATGACCGCCAGCACTTTCGGCTTCACGTTGGCTTTGCGCGCTTCGGCTGCTTCCGGGGTCTCATATTTGCAAGGGGGGAGCGCGTGTTGTTTAAGCTGGGTGATGACGATAGAGACACGATGACTCATGAGGATTCCTCCTTTGACTGGAAACGTTGAAGTTATGGCACCAACACAATTGCAGACCGTGAGTTAGTTCAAGGCAATCCGACTAGGTAGTGAATTTCTCTTCTGATGGGCGCGTGACAGTTGGCTATCTGGTCTATCAGAGGAATTCGTTATTCAAACGTTTGGGGAAAGTGCGGCGGAATATACGCAACCGACGTGAGGGAAACAAGCCCTTGAGCCAGTCTGAGAAAATTAATTCTCAGACCGGCTTAGAACGCGAGAAAGTGAGCCGAGCAAGCGAGTAGCGATTCGGCTCATATCAAATTGGGCGTTGGTGTTCAGCCAAATTGTATGGGGGAATTCCGACGTAAATATGACTGTCCATTACACCGAAGTTGAAACTACACCGCCGAAGTTGAAACGCAGGATGTTTTGGCGGCGAACAGAAAAGCGATTGCAATTACACAACTATTACAATGAGCTTTGGGTTGCGTATGGCAATATGCTTTCGCATCCACTGAGACAGTTTTTAGACACAGTCTTTGTCAGTTCCGACTCTTCATCCCTACCATTAGCAAACTCGCTGGTGTTGAAGATCAGTGGATTTTTACACCCTTTCATTTTTCACGATTAGTTCACGAGGATTTTATGTCGCATTCAGAACAAGCCGTAAGTCCGCTGAAATCGGGCGCGTGGCGCGAGTTGGTGAAGCCTTACGCTTCGCCAGATATGAAACGTAGCCTTTGGCAGATCGCCAATTCCGTGCTTCCGTTTTTGGCAGGCTATTACCTGATGTATCTGAGCTTGCCTTATTCGTATTGGTTGACGTTGGCGCTGGCATTGCCGACGACTGGTTTTGCCGTACGCACTTTCATCATCATGCATGATTGCGGGCACGGTTCGTTTTTTAAGAATCCGAAGTGGAACCATTTCGTCGGGACGATTTGCGGCATCTTGACGAATACGCCTTATTTTCAATGGACGCGCGAACACGCGATTCATCACGCGACCTCTGGCGACCTGGAGCGGCGCGGCGTCGGCGACGTAAAAACTCTGACGGTGGCGGAATATCTCGCGCTCTCGAAATTGCAGCGATTCGCTTATCGTTTGTATCGCAACCCGCTCGTTACGTTCGGCATCGGCCCGCATTACATCTTTCTCTGGTGTACTCGTTTCGTCAGCCCGACTTCGGGACGGCGCGAACGGCGTGGCGTTTATCTGGCGAACGTTGTGCTTTTCTCATTGTGGGGCTTGGCGATTTGGGCGGTGGGGCTAAAAGCCTTCCTGTTGATTTGGGCTCCCGTACAGATTCTTACCGGCGGCTGGGGCGTGTGGCTGTTTTACGTGCAGCATCAATACGAAGACACCTATTGGCAGCGCAAACCCGAATGGGAATACGCGACGGCGGCGTTGATGGGCAGTTCCTATTACAAGCTGCCGCGTGTGTTGCAATGGTTCTCAGGCAACATCGGCTTTCACCACATTCATCACATGGCACCGAAGATTCCGAATTACAAATTGCAGACTTGCCACGACGCGACGCCGCTCTTTCAAACTGCGCCGACGCTCACGCTGTGGAGCAGTCTGCGTTGCGCTAACCTGAAACTGTGGGATGAAGCCGAACAGCGCATGATTACCTTCGGCGAGTTGAAACACTGTCAGCAGCCGGTTGAATTGCTCACCGAAGAAGAAGCACCCAGCGCCGCTTGAGCGTCTATCACAACAAAGGCACAACTCATTCGCCGAAAGGCCGCAGCGACACCTGGTTGCTGCGGCCTTTGATTTTTTAAGGGCAGCCAAGTTCGCTTGACCGTATCGCCGCACCTGCCGTATCACTGCGCCGCGTAAGTTACACGCACAATTCAACACATCGGCAATTACGGAGAATCACGATGAACACAACCTTTCGTCGCGTAGCAACAATGGCTCTGCTGTTCGCCGCGCTTGTCATACCGCTCGCGCATTCCGGCGCGGAGCAGGAAGCCGCGCCTGCTTTCGAATTGACCGCCGCAATGATTCCGATGCGCGACGGCGTCAAGCTCAATACGCACATTTTCATCCCGAAAAACCAACGCGAGCCGTTGCCGCTGATGCTTGAACGCACGCCTTATCAAGCTCCGAACGGACAGGCTTGGGCGCAGGGCAAATACAAAGCGTTGGCGGTGGATGGGTATGTCTTCGTTTTTCAGGACATTCGCGGGCGCTACAAATCGGAAGGGCAATTCGTGATGTAGCGCGCGCCGGTGTCGGTGCTGAAAAACAATCCCAAGCTGATTGACGAAGTGACCGACGCTTACGACACCATCGAGTGGCTCATCAAAAACGTGACCACCTCAGCCGACGTAAAACGCGTGCGGGCTTATCTGCAACAATACGCCAGCGACTTATTGCCCCGCTTTGAAGAGCTAGTGGCTGAAGCCTTGACCGATTAAGGAACTGTTCCGATTCGTTCGCCGCATCTCACAACCGTCTCAATGCCTTGTCTTGAATACGCAGTGATGTCTTCATCCAACCGCACCCGTCCCGCCTGAAACAACAAAATCGAAGTCGAACCGCCGAATTCAAAATAGCCTTTTTCATCGCCGCGCTGCATCGAGCCGCCGTCGCGTTGATGTTGGATGATGCGGCCTACGCTGGTCGCGCCTACGTCAACGTGCAGCACGTCGCCGAAGTTTTTTGTATGCAAGACGCAAAGCTCGCGCTGGTTTTCGGGGAAGATGTTCGAGCCTCTCCACAGTGCTAGCGGATTGACGCTACGATAAAAACCGTTGATGACGCGCACCGCGCCTTGTTCGCCGTCGTCAACGTATCCAAACCGATGGTAATCAACCGGCGCTAAACGAAAGATCAGGCAGACCCCGTTGTCATAACGCGCTGCCATCGCTTCATCGCGCAGGAGTTCGGCGATGGTGAACGCGCGGCCTTTCACTGGCACGACCGTCGCGCGTTCGATGGGATAACCGATCAGTCGTGAGTCGGCGGGCGAAATCAGGTGCGAAGGCTCACGATCAATCGGACGCGCTGTGGGTTTGAGTTGGCGAATGAAAAAATCGTTGAAGCAGGTGAACGATTCGACCGGGCGTACTAACTCATCGGTGTTGATGTTGAACTGTTCGATAAACGGCTTGATCTTCGCGCGCGAGGCGGGGCTGTGCATGCGGCGCGCGTAAGCATCAGTCACCCAGCGATGTTTGAGTACGGCTTCGGTCAGCCACAAGCCGAGGCGCGTGCCGTAAAGCAATTCCATCACGCGCTGTTCATAGACGGCTTCTGATTCGATCTGTTTGGTTTGGCGGTTATAAAGCGGAATCTCAGTCATGTTGCGTGGCGCAGACTTCAGTCTGTGATGCGTATCGTGGACTTTAGTCCGCGCATAATCGCAATCGCGCGGACTAAAGTCCACGATACGTTGTCACAGACTGAAGTCTGCGCTACGCAGGTTTTCGCTGCGCCCAGGGTTGGGCTTTTTCGAGCTGCGCCGCCAAACGAAACAACGTCGCTTCGTCGCCATAGCGTCCGGTGAACATCACGCCGACGGGCAGGTTGTCGGGCGTCCAATGCAGCGGCACTGACATCGAAGGTTGACCCGTCATGTTGTAAAGCGCCGTGTAAGGGCTGAACTCGCCTACGGCTTTGGCGTAGTTCTGCGGGTTGGCGGGCGAGAGATTCAACACGTCCATGCCTACAGGCGGCTGGGCGAGCGTGGGGCTGAGAATCACATCGTAGCTTTCGTGAAACTTCGCCATTTGAAATCCGAACTGATGAAAGGCATTGACCGAACGCTGGTAATCGCGCGCGGTGATTTTGAGTCCGGCTTGATAAACCATCCAGGTGACGGGTTCTACGTCTTGGTCGGTGAGCGCCGCGCCGCGCGCGTTGGCGGCGTCTTCCAACACGCGCGCGACCGAAGCCCGGAACATCGTCAAAAACCTATCGCTGATTTCTTGGCCGTTGAGCGGCAGCTTGGTTTCAGTGACGTGATGGCCGAGCGATTCGCACAGCTTGGCGGCATTCATCACGGCCTTGCGGCATTCGGGATCGAGCGGAGTTCCACCGTAAGGCTCGACGACCAACGCGATGCGCAACTTGCCCGGCGGCAAGCTGGTTTCGCTCAAATAAGGTCGCGCAGGCAGCGGCGCGACATACGGCGAACCCAGTTCAGCTCCGGCTGAAACATCGAGCAACGCGGCGCTGTCACGCACCGAAATGCTTACGACGTGATGAATCGAACAGCCGCCCCAAGATTCAAATTGCGTAGGCCCCAACGGCACACGCCCGCGCGTAGGCTTCAAGCCGAACAAGCCGCAGATCGAAGCCGGAATGCGAATCGAACCGCCTCCGTCACTGGCGTGCGCGGCAGGCAGGATGCGTGCGGCGACAGCGGCTGCCGCACCTCCCGATGAACCGCCCGCGATGCGTTCGAGATTCCACGGATTGCGCGTTTTGCCATACAGCACCGATTCGGTCGTCGTCGTGATGCCCAACTCAGGCGTAGTCGTCTTGCCGAAAATCACCAAGCCCGCCCGCTTGTAACGCTCGACCAGCGTGCTGTCGAAATCGTAGCGCGCGTCTTTGAACATTCGCGCGCCTGACGTAGTCGTCGTGCCCGCGAGTTGTTGGCCCAAATCTTTGAGTGCGAAAGGTACGCCCGCGAATGAGCCTCTGCCGAGGCCTTGCCCAGTGTGTTGTTTGATTTGCGCTTCGGCCAAGTCGAAGCACTGATGCGAGAAGGCATTGATTTTGGGATTGATCGCTTCGACTTTGGCGCGCACGGCGTTGAGCAATTCGAGCGGCGTGAGTTGGCGCGCGGCGATGAGTTGCGCCAACGCCAGCGCGTCGTATTGATCGTATTCGGCACTAAATCCTGAAAGGTTGTTCATAAGAAAACGTAGCGCAGACTTCAGTCTGTGATCCGTATCGTGGACTTT
>JAYSVR010000319.1:0-16953 GCA_043718445.1 Acidobacteriota bacterium
CAAATGAAATGGTTAAAAGCTGGAAAGATAAAAGAAACGTGCCAAGCACGAAAATAAATACACTCCGACCGCTAGCACGAAATTGCTGGTGCATGGGGGGGAACTCCTTTTTTTGCCTATCTGGTTATTACCGCCACTCAGAAGAAACATTTCTGAAAATCCAGGTGGATAAAAGTGGCACGATTTATGGTTCGTAGGTGTGATTGGTCGTGCGGCAAATTAGAGTGCTGGGCTTGGAGTTCTATTACACGCCTAAAAGCGGAAGATGAGGCTTTCATTGGGAAGGGAAGCCTATAGGGTTCATAGGCAGGCAAGGCCGTTAGAAGATTGGCGAGAGTACGACCCATCGCGGTGGGGCAAAGAAAATAATCTGGCCGCGCATACCAATTTTGCGCGTTTTGACTTAAATTCGGATTCGGAAAAACGCTCTTATGCTTTTCCGACACTGCGCGTTTTACGCTCTGAAAACTTGCCTAAAAATTTGATTGAGGAACAAACCAAATGGACGCATCCGCAACTTCATCCGTTCGCACGTACGGCAACCTTTACCTCAACGGCCAATGGACTGAACCCACTGGCACCGAGACGATTGAGGTCATCAACGCTACGACCGAAGCCGTCATGGGGCGCATCCCCGCAGGCACAGCCGAAGACGCAAACCGCGCTGTGGCTGCGGCGAAAGCGGCTTTCCCTTCGTGGTCGGCGACGACGGTAGAAACCCGCGCCGCTTATCTCGAACAAATCGCCGCCCAGCTCACCGAACGCAAAGCCGAGATCGCTGAAATCATCGCGCAGGAGCTAGGCATGCCGCTGCCGATGGCGAATGCCGTACAAGCCGGGATGGCGATTGGCGACGTAAGCCTCAATGCCAAAGTGTTGCGCGAGTTTCAATTTGAAGAACAAATCGGCAACGCCCACATCGTCAAAGAACCCGTAGGCGTCGTCGGTTGCATTACGCCGTGGAATTTCCCGCTCCATCAAATCACGGCGAAAGTCGCGCCCGCACTCGCCGCCGGATGTACCGTCGTTTTGAAACCCAGCGAAGTCGCGCCGCTCACGGCTTTCGTCTTAGCCGAGATCGTTCATGAGATCGCTTTGCCCGCAGGCGTATTCAACCTCGTCACCGGCTTCGGCCCCGTCGTAGGCGAAGCCCTCGCCGCGCATCCCGACGTAGACATGATTTCTTTCACCGGTTCGACGCGCGCCGGCAAGCGCGTGAGCGAACTCGCCGCGCAAACCGTCAAGCGCGTTTCGCTCGAACTCGGCGGCAAGTCGGCCAACATCATTCTCGACGACGCAGATTTTGAGCGCGCCGTATCAAGCGGCGTCGGCAATTGTTATTTCAATTCAGGGCAAACCTGTTCAGCGCATACGCGCATGCTCGTGCCTGCGTCGCGTATGGAAGAAACCATCGCCATCGCCCAACGCGCTGCCGCGAAATTCACCGTCGGCGATCCGCTGGGCGGCACGGCTAAATTGGGCCCGCTGGTCTCGGCCACGCAACGTGACCGCGTAGTTGCTTACATCCAAAAAGGCATTGCCGAAGGCGCAACCTTAGTCGCAGGCGGCGCGGAAAAACCGGAAGGCTTAGAGCAAGGCTATTTCGTACGGCCTACGGTATTTGCCAACGTGGATAACCGTATGACCATCGCGCAGGAAGAAATCTTCGGTCCTGTGCTTTCGATCATCGGCTACGAAGACGAAGACGACGCCGTGCGCATTGCGAACGATACGGTCTATGGCTTGAGCGGCGGCGTATGGTCATCCGACCCCGCCCGCGCACAGCGCGTAGCGCGTCGCTTGCGTACCGGACAAGTCGAAATCAACGGCGGCAAATTCAACCCGCTGGCTCCGTTCGGCGGATATAAGCAATCGGGCAACGGACGCGAACTCGGCAAATATGGATTGGAAGAGTTTTTGGAAGTGAAAGCGTTGTTGTTGTAAGTGACGACGAAAGCGGGGGAACTTTCCTCACGGATGTGGAAAGGGTTCCTCAAGTTAAGTACTCTGTTCAAAACTGTCATTTCAGTTGGTAACGTTAAGTGCAAGCCTTGTCACGAGTTAAAAATCTTGTGCTCAGAAAAAGGTATAGGCACGCGCGTTGCTGCCGCCTTCCTTCGCAGACCGCTTTGACAAAGACTTTTGGCTAGCTTTTGGTACGTGGAATTTTCGGATTCGTCAGTCTGTAGGCAAGTTCATTGAGCGGACTTTCAGTTAATTCCCGCAGCGCGGTAAGATCGAAGGTCTAAAAAGCGGTCTTAGCCAGAGGAAAAAACTATCTCTGGTTGGTGTGTCCCGATAATCGTTTTACCGCTCATCTTGAACGTTTATGACTCAGAATCTACTCGACATTGGCAGCGCCGTCTTTGCTGGCTCCGGTCAAACTCAGTCACACGAACAATTCGCAAAAGACATCGTAGAGCAAGCGTTGGATTCATCAGGCAATGCCTTATTGCCCGTGCGCTTTGCTTTGCTGCTCGCTACGGGCGATTGGTGTGAAGCCGAAATCCCGCTGCCGCGCCGCATCCGCCACGAATTGCAAAGCCGCCTCGGTTATGAAGTGCCGCTCATCGGCGGCAGCACCGACGCGCTTTATTGTTCGATGGCGAACCCGCCGCGGCTCAGTCAAGGGTTCGTCTTGCTTTTGTTTCGCACCAACGACACCTGGCTCTCAGTCGTCTCGCTCCCAAACCCTCACAGCCTTCCTGCCGAAAGAAGTGATAAAGCAAAGCGACTGGCAGTCGCACTCGAAGAGCAAGCCGGCACGCGGTTAGGCATCGGAGCCAATCGCTTTCTCTTGGGCTTTTTGCCGGGCGTGATGTTGGACGAGCAAGGCGCACCGGCTTATTTCGACCACGAATTGCATCGAGACCTGATGGCGGCTTTCAACAGCCGCTATTTGCTTTTTGGGGCTTCCACCAAGACCGGCGCTGAACAGGTCGTCGGCTATCAATTCGCCAATGACGAATGTTTGAAATCCGGCTTGGCCTTAGCCTTGATGGAAACCGATCTCTGTCTGGGCGCGGCGATGTCGCACGGCTTTAGCAATCAAGCGCGGCAACGGGTTTCAGTGGATGCGCTGGCCGATGCCGATAGCGAAGAGTCCGGTTACGTAGTGACGAAGCTGGATGGCAGACCGGTGGGCGAACGATTGGCAGAATTGAAAGCCGCCGGGAAATTCAAACAGGACCGTCCGGTTTTTGGCCTGCCCTACGGCGCAGATTACGACATCTTTTGGCCGCTGACGCCCGTGACAGGAACGGAACAAAGCCTCCGCCTCAAACGGAAAGTGACAGTTGGCGATCAGCTTTACCTGCTCGACGCGGAACCTTCCGCCCTGCTCAAAAGCGCCGAGGACACGCTCGAACGCGCAATAACGCAGTCCTCGGTGACAGCGGAAGAACTGAGCCTGCTTTTGTGCTTTACGTGCGGCACACGAGTCGAACAGTACGAGGCGCAACAGGTTGCGTGGCTGAAAAGCGTTAATCTTGTGCGCCAGAAATATGCAAGCGTGCCATTGGTGGGCATGCGGACGGCGGGAGAATTTGGCTTGGATGCTTTGCACCAAATACGCGGCAACAACATGAGCTTCGGCGTGATTTGCTCGACGAACGCTTATTCTCGGCGCGCGAGTAGTCGCAATTTGCAAAGAAAGTTGGTGCAGGCCGCTAGTCGCTTGTTGAATTGCCATTCGCCGCGTGAAGTGATGCGACAAGCCTTGCGGGGAGCTGTGGAAGCAGGCGCCACCGGAGGCAAAATTAATATGGTGGATCAAATGCTGGGGCGCATTCTCGGCAAAGGGGTTGGCGAAGCCTTATCAGCGACTGGCTCTCACCACAATTGGGAGGCGGTTGCGAAACATACGGATTATCAACTGCCGCCCTATCGAGGCGGCGATTTTCCGCAAGTTTTGCGCCAATACGCGATGGAAGTCGTACCCGATCTGCCATTTCAACTCAATTTCACGAACACCCCAACCCAAAATGTACCCGGAAAAGAAGCTGGTCAATGGGATGACATTCTCCAAATGGTGGTGCGCACGCTGCACGCCGTTTTTATTCCCGATAGCCGCGATTTTGAACAAATTGGCTTAATCCATTCAGTTGCGCGTGCGGCTGGGCAAATTCGCTCGCAATTGGTAGCGCCGCTGGTTGGCTCGCGGCAAAAAGTCATTGCCACGTTGCAATTGAGTTTTCCTGACGACGAGAAACCGCTTGACCGTGAAAGCATCGCGCTTTGGGTCGGCTACGCCCAGAGAGTGGCTGTTGCGCTCGAACTCGCGGAAGAAACGGAACAGCGCGAAAGCCTTGAGCAAATCACTGAACTAGGCAATCAACTGATGCGCGCGCCGCTTGGCAGAGAACTCGATCCGCACGCTTGGTGCCACGAGTTTATCAGTCGAGTTGCTGAGTTGCTTGGCGCTGACGGCGGTCATCTAAGAACCATGCGTTTATCCGATCAGAACGTAGAAACCGATGAGTATTTATTGCGTGGCGCCGTGGGGATGATGGCTGACATTTTAGTGCCGACACGCCGCAAGGTCAGTGTGAGGGATGGCAGCTTCCGCCTGAAATTGATCGAGGCGGGCGGGAAGATCGTGAACACTCGCGCCGAAGTGGTGGAATTTAATGCTGACATCAAAGCCCTGAGTTTCCCCAAACGCTACGGCACGGCCTTGGCTGAACGGTTGAGCGAAATTCAGGCCACCGCTTTGCTGCCAGTGGCTGAGCGAGGGAAAGTGCTGGGTTCACTGGTATTGGATAGCCGACAGGAGTATTTCTTCACGACGCGACGACAACAGCTTGCGCAGGCGGCAGCCATAGTTGCCAGCTCAATTTTACAAGCAAAACGCACTGAGTATTTCCAAGCAAAATTTCAGCGCGGGCTGGAAGAGTTGGTAAATGCTCGAACGGATTTGTTGCGTGGCTGGATTCAAACAGAGCAAGGCACAGCCAGCGAACGGTTGAAACTGTTGCTAGCGCGTGTTTGCCGCATTACAGGGGCAGACGTGGCCTCCGTTTTCACTTGGCATCTGGTACCACAGAAACTGTTATTGCATACACCGCACAATTGGCATCGGCTTCCTGATGGAAAAGTGGAATACAGCATAGGCGAAGGGTGGACGGGCAACCTTAGATGGGAAAAAGAAGACATTTCAATCTTGTCTTCCAACACAAACGAACCCCGTGCCTTTGAAAGCAAGTATGGGGAAAACATGATCCCACCCGAACACTGGTATGGCAAAAAATACGGTCGCATTGGCGTTCAGCTTAAATCAGGCAACCAGTTAATCGGGGTTATGACGCTGGTCTATTACGAGTCGAACAGCAAAATGCTAAATGAGCGAGTTGACGCGCGCAAGGCGTTTTTAGAAAGCGTCGTCCCACTAATTACTTTAAGCTTAGACACAGCGATGCGCGATGCGCGCGAGCAGCGTACCAAGCAATTTTTTACCACGAAAGATGAAGTATTTGACTTGTTGATCAAGCGTGAATGGGAACAGGCTTTGGTTGCTCTACGTCAAGCTTTCCAAGTTGAGGAGGTGTCTTTCTACCATTGGCGGAATAATAAATTGGCGCTGGGTTGGAGAGATTCAATAGCAAAATCTAAAATAGGGCTGCCGCCGCATGAATTTGAGCCATCTGGTGCGTTATTTGATCTCATTAGTCGACGCAAAGAAGTTTTATTATTGACCGAACGTGATAGTTATCTAAAGCTCTGGCCTAATTGGAAAAACATCAGGAATTTATTAGCTGTGCCAGTTATTACACTTGATGGTGAGCTACTTGGAATTTTGGAGCTTATCAATCGGTTGCCAGAAGCAGAGCATCCCTATGAAGCTTTCGATAGTTTGGAGCAAGCGCTAGTCGCCGACATTGCACGCCCTTTCGCTGGGGCGATTCTTAGCGATCAGTTGCGCCGCCGATTAACCTCAGCTTCAACGATTGGGGAACAAGAGGCTTTAAGCGCAATTGAGATGCATCAGCTTTTATCTCCTTTTGGCAAAATGCGAGTAGAAATTGAATGGTTGCGACATTATCCAGATAAAACACCCGCCGAACGTACTAAACACTTAAATCGAATTGAGGCGCAATATAGCCAAGCGCTAGCAACAATCAAGCACGCTGGCCGACAACATATACAGGGAATTAAGCAGGCGAATATCCAGCAAATCGTGCAAGCTGCGTTAGATTCTGTTGGCTTAGCTGCTTTGCCTTCAGAGATCGAGCGCCACATTTCAAACACCTTGAGTGTTGAAATCAAGGTTGACCCACTATCATTCAGACAGGCGCTTGAAAATTTATTTTCAAACGCAATTGAAGCGATGAACGGTACAGGCATTCTGACGGTTACTACCTCTCTTTCGGATAATCAAAAAGACGTTTCCGTATTCATACGTAATACTTGCCTTTCACCGCTAACCAAGAACGACTTAGCTCTTTTTGACTCGCCAGGCTATACAACTAAAGGTGACAGTGACGCTCATTTAGGGTTGGGAATTCCGTTGGCCAAGGAGGTTATCAACAAAGCAAATGGGACATTGAAATTCTCAGTCGTGGTAGGCGGGGTTGAGGCAGTAGTGCAGCTCCCTGTGATTGCCGACGAAAAAATTAACCCGCAGAGTAAATAAAATGGAGATTCTATGAGACCGTTTAATATTCTTATTATCGATGATGAGCCAGATTGGGTCGAGACGTTTGTAGAGGTTCTTCAAACGCAAAAAATGCCCAATTTAACTAATAGCGATTATCAAGAGGTTGAGTTTGTGCATAAACTCAGCCCTGAATCGGCATTACAAGCTGTAGCTGAATGCGATTTTGATTTGATTCTTCTTGATTTGGTTTTCCCCGATCCTTACAGCGGAAGAATGGAACTGAGTGCACAAGGGATGGATTGCTTGCCTAAACTTCGAAGGTGGCAGCCTGATGCGGCGATTATCATCCTCACAAGTTATAAAGACTCGTTGCAACTTAATGAGGTTGTTACTGCTATCCGCGATGGACAGGCTAATGATTTTCTTTCTAAGACGGATGACACGGAAAAAATTTTCGCGCGGATGCGCTCTGCCTGCCTGCACCAGCTTAAGAAGCGAGAAGAGGACGCCCAAAATCAGTTTCGCGCTCATGCGGCGATTACTTACGCTGAAGACGTAGGTTTGTTGCTTAGTCAAACAGGAGTTGCATTGTCGCGGCTAGCGCAGCGAATTGAGGGCAGCAACCCGACGGAAGCGGCTGCATTGAGGCAGCACATGCAATCGCTCAAACGGGAATTCGACAAGCTGACAGAAGGTGTCAGCCAGTCCGAAAATCAATGCGTAGAAGTTGATATTGCTGAACAGATCAATCAGGTACTCAGGTTAAATCAGCAGCGCATTAAGCAACTTCAGGCGGTGTTGCATTGGCCAGACGCGCAAAAGCACGTACTCAATACTTACAAAGGGGATTTGCGCGTAGCCTTGCATCAGGTTATTTCAAATGCCTTGACCGCGCTTGAACAAGCTGGACGATTGACGGGGACGGGTGAAATTGACATTGCGTTAAAGCGTGAAGACGATGAAGTAGTAATTCGCGTAGTCAATAACGGAAACACGCTTTCGACCGAAGCGTTGCAGCATCTGTTTGAACCCAGCAACGCAACGGACGAAGAGGCTTCGACAACGAATCAAACTACGAGTTTTTATGTGGTGCGCCGTATGATGCACCATCTCGGCGGGCGCATTGAAGTGCGCAATCGAACGGATGGCGAGCAAGGTACGGAAGTGCAATTGAGATTGAGAGATTTGGGATAACCTGAGCGGGCTATGAACATTGGCGTAGTCACAACGGAAAGCGACTTGCGTGACTGGTTGGCGGCAGAGGTGCGTGCCAATCAACACGAGGCGGTGTGTTGTGATGAGTTGACGCACGCGGTGACGGCGGGCTGTGGGTTGGTGTTTGCGCAATGGAGCGGCGGCGAACGTCTGCCGCGCTTGTTAGCCGGACTGAAAGTCGCCAGGGAACGTAACGTGTCGGTCGTTGCGCTCGTGCCTTCAGGAGCCGTGGCGCTGTTTCATCGTGCGCGGGCCGAGGGCGCGGCAGATGTGTTGTATTTGCCTCCCGATGCCGAGGAGATTCGCGCCGAGATCGAAGACCTGAGCAGTTCTACGCGCGAAGCGGCGGTGGCTTCGCCAGAGAAATTTCGAGAGATGCGGCGCTCGACTTTGGTGGGCGAAGACCGCGCCTTTTTGCGCTGCCTGGACGATTTGCGCCGCGCCGCCAAAAGCGAAGCCAACGTTTTGTTAATCGGAGAAACCGGCACGGGCAAAGAAATGTTCGCGCTGGCGTTGCACCTGCTGAGCAATCGTGCGGGAAAAACTTATCTGCCGGTCAATTGCGCCGGGTTGCCGGGGACGTTGTTAGAAGCGGAACTCTTCGGCCACACGAAAGGCGCATTCACCGGCGCAGAGCGAGAGCGCGTCGGACGCTTTGAAGAAGTCGGCGAAGGCACGTTGTTGCTCGATGAAGTAGGCGATCTCGACTTGCCTTTCCAGACAAAACTATTGCGCGTATTGGAGCAGCGCATCTATCAGCGGCTCGGCGAAAATCGTGACCGGCGTTTTGCTGCGCGTCTGGTCAGCGCGACTTCGGTGAATTTAGACCAAGCGGTGGCGGCGGGAACGTTTCGCCCCGACCTGCTCAGTCGGCTCGAACAGTTTCGCATTCATTTGCCCGCGTTGCGCGAACGCCGCGCTGACATACCCATTCTCACGCGCCACTTTTTGCAGAAACACGCGCAAGGCCGTTTGGTCGAACTGAGCAAAACCGCTTTGGAAATTCTTGATGTATACGCTTATCCGCGTAACGTGCGGCAGCTTGAAAATGTGTTGCGCGAAGCCCTGATTCGTTCTGAGCCTGGTCGTGTAATTTTACCGAAACATTTGCCCCGTGAGTTAGTCGAAGCGAAAGCCGCTTCAGTTGCCCCAGTCGAACCATCGCTGAGCATTCCGTTGACGTTCGGCTATCGAGAAGCGCGCGACTACGCCTTGCGCATCGTAGACCAGCATTACCTGGGTGAGTTGCTGGCGAAACACCACAACAATCAATCGCGCGTCGCCGAAGAATTAGACATTGACCGTAAGACCTTGCGCGAACGGCTCAGACATTTCGTTGGCGATGCGAGTATGCCGACGGAAGACTGACATCCAGCCGCTTGGCAACCTTGGCCGCTCTGACATAAGCAGCCAATCAATCCTTAGACTATGAGAGGGGAAACGGGGCATGAATGAAAAGCCGCGAATTTTTATCAGCTATGTGCGAGAAGATTACGAATTGGTTAAGCCGCTTTATCAACTACTTAAAGCCGAGGGATTTGACCCCTGGTTGGACACCACTGGTTTGCCACCGGGTGTGCAATGGGAACGCACAATTTTTGAAGAGATTCTCAAAGCTGATTTTTTTCTAGCCTGCCATTCGACACGCTCACAACACAAACTCAATAGCTTTCAGGAAAGAGAGATTGAGTTGGCATTCCAACTTTGGGAAACAGGGAAGAAGGATCTGCGCCAGACCTATTTTATCCCCGTGCGTTTCGACGAATGCCAATTGTCTGCAACTTTACGAGCGTTCCAATGGGTTGATCAGTTTCACCCAAACGGCGTGGGCTTGCTTGTACAAACCATTCGCAAAGAAGTCGCGCGTTGGCATGCGCTACTCGCAGCTTATTCCAGCCCAGCCGCACCACAGGCCGTGTTTGCGGTTGAAATGTGGCAAACACTGGCGCAAGCCGACAAGCTGTTTCCAATTGTTTATGCCGTCACACAGAAATACGCTGGGCAAGCTTATTGGGTGGAAAATCTGCGAGATTGGACTTGGCGCGCCAGCGCTCAACTCCGCTGGCTAGATGTAGGGGCAGAAGCGCCCGCTGCGTGGTTGCAAGATGCCAAATTACTTGTGTTGGATTGGTCATTGGATGAAGGCTTCGTGGCGGAGGATTTAGCCTTGCAAATGCGGGAAGTTCGGCCTGATTTGCCTTTATTATTGGTAATACCTGAGAGACAACGCGGACAGACCTGCGATTTGATGGTGAGCCACCTGACTGCCCATCCGACCGCAGCACCCGTTCGAATCATAACGGCGGAAGAATTAGATGATTCGGCACAAATTGCCACGGCTTTTCAAAAGCTGGGATTGACGCTGCCGCCCGTCATGTTGCAATTGCATCAAGACGGTGTGGTGGAGGTTAGCGAGGCTTTCGACGGGCTGCAAACTAAGTTGCAAGTGGAGTTCAGTCTGCAAAAGTTTTTCCCGTGGGCCGCGCGCGCTAATTTGCTTGCGGTTAATAAGAGCAATCAGTTGTGCCAGATTTTTGTGGATGGGCAGGGTTACTTTTTTCAGTTCTTCGCTAAACGGGAGCAAGCGTTGAATGAACTGAAGCGTCAAGCAGAAGCCTCAAAATGGCTAGGTGACGCGGCTTTGCGGTTGCGTCCTATCCCGCTAGGAACGGCCTGGGGCGAGGCGTTTCCATTTGAGGAATCGGGGTGTTTCCCAGTCTGTTATGAGCCGATCTCAATTGACACCCGTTCCTTTCTTTCGCTGAAGGATTGTTATCGCAACGAAACAGATGAGTTGGTGGGCGTCGCGTTGATGCGCCTGCTTGAAACGCTCGCCCAGCCGGGGGCCGCGACGCAACACGACTTGCCTTGGGGCGTTGCGCCGTTTGAGCGAACGCCTGAACTGAAACAAGGAGTCTTGGCTGCATTGGAATCGTTGGCCTTGTATGGTCAGCGTTTATATGGTCGCGGAACGACGGATGATGAGGCCAAGTGGAAGGGATGTGCTGACGCAGCGCAACAACTCTTTGATGGCAAGCTACCAGCCTGGTTGACTACGCCCAAGCCGCTGAAGCTTGGACACATACATGGCGCGCTGGTGTCAGACAATTGCTTGATCAATCTGGCCAAGCCTGACGAAATACGCTTGATCGGCTGCGGCGGTTATGAGGCGCAGGGGCGGTTGGTCTCAGATTTAGCCAGACTCGAATGTGACCTGAAACTGAGTTTGATGAATACGGAAAAACGTGCGCCGGGCTTGCTGGATTTGGAAGTCAAACAATTACGGGAATGGTGCAAGGTAGAAGACGCCGCTATCCGGCAAGGCCTTGGTTACAACGCGGGATCGCCTTTGACGAGTTTTGAGGCGATCAAGCGCGCTTACAGCTTGATCGGGCAAGTACGCCAAAAAGCAAATCAGATTTCAGCGGATGAAGGGGAGCATTATTTTGCGGCGTTGCTTTATTGGACGCTGGCAAGTCTCAAGCTGGCGAGTATGCATCCGACCAAAAAATTATTGGCGCTCCATTCGGCTGGGCAAATCCTGCGTGAAACCTGGCGCAAGAAAAAATAAATAAAAACAGGCTGAGCTTCAGCGGTGCGTATAACTCAAGGAGTCGAGCCGGATCAATGATGCCGGGTAAATTACGCGAATGCTAGAAGTAACTCAGCCTGTCTTTTTAAGTTAGTCTCCCGCTTTGCGGCGGGGTACGTGAATGGTGATGAGTTGAAAGTTATTTTATCGCTAGGCGCTCCTTTCTTGTCCAAGTAGTTAATTATTCTCCCGCTTTACGGCGAGATAAGTGGATGGTAATGGGTTAAAAGTTGTTTTATCGCTAGGCGCTCCTTTCTTGTCCAAGTAGTTAATCAGTCAACCGGCTAGTAACGTTCGGTTAATAGCGGTTCGGAACGGTCTTTGGGTTTGCGCGCGGGCTTGGAAGCCTTGCGGCGCGGGGTCGGCTCCGGTTGCGACACGCCCTCAGCGAAGCGGTAAATAACTGGTTGTCGCGTGACTTCAGGCGTTCGCGTAAGGTTCTGTACGAACAGTAAAAGCGACGAGCATACCAGCGCTCCCATGAAAAAACTCAGCATTCGAGAGCGTCTTTTGGCGCGTTGATACTCGTGGATTGCGCCGTAAATCAGTCCTCCTACCGACTCAACCACGCCGGCCGGTTGAGCGTATTGCGGAGGTTGAGACAGCGGTGCTTTGGTTGTTCGACGAACAAGTTTGTTACTCATATTTCCTCCCTTTTCCTTTAGATGGTTTTCTCTGCGTTGTGTTAGCGTGTGCTGTAATGACAAGGTGAAGCAAATGCTTTTTACCTTGCGAACTTCTTCATCTGGAACGAGCTACGACAGTGCATCACGCGTGCCACACGAGACTGGCGCAACGAAAAAATACGTAGCCACTTGTAAGCAAAGGAGATTTAGCGTTGAGGCGTGACAGATAGTTCAACTGCGTTTCTTGAATCTCTTTCCTATGTGGGGATTGGCTTCCTCAACGATGAGGGAATTACGTCCTAAGATGGGGTTGCTTTGTGTAGCGTTTCTGGTTCTTTCCAACTACATTATTGCTCGCGTCACAATCGTCGTTACGCGAAGGTGATGGCTTCTTACCTTAAAACATTGGGTTACATTCATTCTGCCGTTGAGCGGGAAAACAGTTTTTATGATGGCAGTATCGCAATTTTACTTACGCAGCTTATTGCTCGCTTTATTTATGTTGGCCGCGCAGGCGTCGGCGCGCGCAGCCGATACGTTATTGACGTTGCCGTTCGAGAACATCTCTAACAAGCCCGATTACAACTGGGTGGGCGAGAGTTTCGTCGTGTTGTATGCCGACTTGCTCGAAACGCCGGGGTTGCGGGTGATTGATCCGGCGGAGCGCGATCAGGTGTATTTGAAGCTTGGCTTGCGTCCGCACGACATTCTCACGCGCGCCGCCGTCATTCGCGTAGCCGAAGCCGCGCAGGCCAATCTGGCGTTGGTTGGGACTTACGACATCGGCGGCGATGCGCAGGCTGTGACGATTGCGATTTCGGCGCGCTTGATCGAAGTCTCGACCGGACGCTTGGTCGGCAACAAAGTCTTCAATTTCAGCGGGCAGTTAAAAGACTTGCAGGAGATGCAAGGGCAACTGGCCTGGAACATCTTGCATGAACGCAATCCCGCGCTCGCGTTGAACAAAGACCAGATGGTCACGACGGCGAAGGCTACGCCCGCGTTGGCGTATGAGAGTTACGTCAAAGCGATTCAGACGCGCGATGACAAGGTGCGCGAAAGCTGGCTGAAACGCGCGCTGAAAGAATACGGTGCGAATGGACGCTACGCCGCCGCGTTGTTTGAACTAGGCTCAGTCTATTTTCGCCAGCGCGAGTTTTTACCGGCAGCCGAACAGTTCCGGTTGCTTACGTCGGGCGAGGCGAATTACGCCGAAGCGCAGTTTTATTTGGGACTCAGTGCGCACGCGCTGGGCAATGTGCAGGAAGCCGCCGCCGCTTATGACCAACTCGCCGAACGCGCGCCGCTGACTGAAATCCTGAACAACGCGGGCGTGATGGCTTCGTTGCAAGGCGATACGCCCAAGGCGCTGGCGCTGTTGCGGCGCGCGGTCGTTACTACGCCAACCGAAGCGCGCAGCCGATTCAATTTGGGTTATGCGTTGTGGAAGGTGGGGCAATTCAACGACGCCGCGCAACAATTGCGAACAGTTGTTACGCTGCAATCGGCTGATGGCGAAGCGACGTTCCTGCTGGCGAAAAGTTTGGAAGCTTCAGGGCAAGCGGGCGGACAAGCGAGCGAAGCGGCGAAATATGACGAACAGGCGAGAAAGAGTTTTGCGAATTACGCAAAGTGGGCGGTGGCGCTGGATAAGATTCCTGCGCTCTTTCGCTTGATGACTGAGGTCAATCGAGTCGAGTTGAACAAGGCGTTGCAACAGAATCCGGCGAAGACCTTGCCTCCACCTTCGCCGACTCCGCCTGTTGGTGTAGTTGGGCCTACGGGCAATGCGGCGGTGATGCCTGCTACGCTTGATCGCCTCAAGCAACTGATGCAGTCGGGCAATGACGCCGATGCGCTCGAAGAAGCGCAACGCTTGTTGTCAGTCGAGACGACGAATGCCGAAGCGCATTACCTGCGCGGTACGCTTTTGCAAAAGCGCGGCGACAACGACAACGCGCTCTCGGCTTGGCAATCGGCGGTCTATTGGAATCCGCGCCATCAGGCGGCGCATCTGGCGTTGGGCAAGTTTTATTTTAATCGCAACGAACGCGCGCTGGCGCTGACTTACGCGCGGCACGTGCTAACGCTCGATCCGCAAAACCGCGAGGCATTGACGCTGAAACAGCAGATCGAAAACGGGAAGTAAAAGCAGGCTGTATCGCAACCTGTCAGGTTGCGAAGGCTTGAGCATTCATCGAAATGGGTTAAACGCGAAGGCTCCGCAACCTAACAGGTTGCGATACAACATAAACCGCAAGCGAAGACATTATGCGAACACTCAAATTCATGGTTTTAGCGGCGGCGGCTCTGTTTTTTGGCGCGAGTGTTCAGCGCTATCAAGCGGTTACTCGTGCGCAAACCATCATAGATTTCAACCGCGACATTCGCCCTATTCTTTCTGACAAATGTTTGGTGTGTCACGGGCCTGATGCGGCGGCCAAGAAAATCAAGCTGCGTTTAGACGACGAAGCCAGCGCCAAGGCCAATCTAAGCGGACGGTGGGTCATCGTTCCAAACCATCCCGAACAAAGCGAACTCATCAAGCGCATCACTTCAGAAGACAAGTTTGAACACATGCCGCCCGCCGCTTCGGGCAAGACGTTGACGGCGCGTGAGATCGAATTGCTGCGCGAATGGATCAAGCAGGGCGCGCAATGGGCGCGGCATTGGGCATTCGTGCCGCCGGTGCGTCCCGCGTTACCAAAGGTCAAAAACACCGCGTGGCCGCGCAATGCGATTGATTATTTCGTATTGGCGAAGCTCGAAGAAAAAGCCTTGCAGCCCGCGCCCGCCGCAGATCGCGCGACGTTGTTGCGCCGCGTATCGTTCGATCTGACGGGCTTGCCGCCTACGTTGAAAGAGTTGGATGACTTCTTAAACGATAAGTCGCCGAACGCTTATGAAAAGGTCGTTGATCGTTTGTTGGCTTCGCCGCGTTATGGCGAACGCATGGCGTTTGAGTGGTTAGATGCGGCGCGTTATGCCGACACGAATGGCTATCAAAACGATGGCGACCGTTCGATGTGGCGCTGGCGCGATTGGGTGATTGAGGCCTTCAATCAAAACATGCCGTGGGATCAATTCACTGTCGAACAACTTGGCGGAGACTTGTTGCCAGAAGCCACGATGAGTCAGCGCGTGGCGACCGGATTCAATCGCAACCATCGCCAAAATTCTGAAGACGGGTTGGTGCCGGAAGAATACGCGGTCGAATACGTGGTTGATCGCGTAGACACTACGTCAACGGTTTTCCTCGGCTTGACGGTGGGTTGCGCGCGTTGCCATACGCATAAATACGACCCGATTACACATCAGGAGTATTACGGGCTTTACGCTTACTTCAACAGCATCCGCGAAGACGGGCGCTCGGCTTATCACAACTCGCCGCCCTTTGTTTACGCGCCGACGACGGAACAGCAAACGCGAGCCGCGCAGTTGCAACCGGAACTCGCGCAGGCCGAAAAGCATTTGCAGCGCGCGTCGCAACAACACGACGCGGCGCGTCAAAGTTGGGAGCGTTCGTTATCCAACAACAATGCGCCGCAGCAATGGTTTCCGTCAGAGAATTTGTTGCTACGTCATGCGCTGACGAAAGACGCGAAAGCTGAAATCGTCGGGAAAGAGAAAGAGCGCGTCACCGCCGCTTATCAAGCCGTGACGGTCGAAGCCGCTGCGAAGCCTGTGGCTACGGCCTTTCGTGAAGGTACGGCTACGCACACGGTTGCGCCCGTGGGCGAAGCGACGATCTTTGACGGCAAGCTCTATTTTGACGCGGGGCGTATCGGCAACTTCGATTATCAAGACCGCCTGGTCGAACACCGCGATCAGTTCGCGCTGTCGCTGTGGTTTTATGCCGAAGCGGAAAACGCTGGCGCGTTGATGACGAAGATGCAGGATAAGCCTGACGAAAAAGAAAATGGCGTACCCAAAACGCGCGGTTACGGATTGTTTTTGCTCAATGGCAAGTTGCACTGGAATGCCGTGAGCGCCTTTCCCGACGATGCGTGGCGCGTCGAAACGGCTGAAACGATTGCGCTCAAACAATGGCATCACGTCGTAGCCAGCTTCGACGGACGCGCGCCTTATGACCGCGCGCAAATCTATCTCGACGGACGCCAGCAAAAGCTCAAGGTCAATCTTGATCGCATCTTTCGCACGTTTGCTGACAGCGGGGCTACGTTAAAGATAGGCGCGGGCGGCGGGCCTGAGTACCGTTTCAAAGGCCAAATTAGCGAAGCCCATTTATATCAATCGTTATTGAGCGACGAACAAATCGCCATGCTCGCGTGTGCTGATGCGTTGCCCGCGATTGCCGCTTTATCCGCTGTGCAACGAACGTCTGCGCAAAGCCTGAAACTATTCAACGCCTGGCAAGCGAGTTACGCGCCCGTTGAAGTGCAACAAGCCTATCGCCAACGCAGCGCCGCACGTCTGGCGCTGGCGCAACACGAACGCACTTATCCGCTGGTGATGGTGATGGATGAAACCGCGCAACCACGGCCCGCGAAACTCTTGCGGCGCGGCGCTTATGACATGCCCGGCGAAACGGTTCCGCGCGGCTTGCCCGCAGCCCTTGCACCTAACATCGCCAAACAGCCCGCCAATCGGCTCGAATTCGCGCGCTGGCTGGTGAGCGCAGAAAATCCGCTAACGGCGCGCGTCACAGTCAATCGTTTCTGGCAGATGATCTTCGGCACTGGTCTCGTCAAGACGGTTGAAGATTTCGGCTCACAAGGCGAACTGCCCACTCATCCTGAGTTATTAGATTGGCTCGCCGTTGAGTTTCAGAGTGCGGAGTGCGGAGTGCGGAGTGCGGAATGCAGCAACCTGAATTGGAATGTGAAGCGATTGCTCAAGACCATCGTGATGAGTGCGACTTATCAACAGACATCAACGCGCATTCAAAGTTTTGAAACTCCGCA
>JAYSVR010000320.1:0-16927 GCA_043718445.1 Acidobacteriota bacterium
ACTTTAGTCCGCCCGTGGTCATTCAGTTGGCTTGGCAGTTGGTTGTGCGGACTAAAGTCCACACAACGTCTCACAGGCTGAAGCCTGCGCCACGTTATGAGCGCCAAAGTTGAGCTTTCGCGGCAACCGCTATAGGCTGCGCGTCATTCAAGTTTTACATCTCAACTTCACTCAAAAAAATTGCATGAACTCAACTGAACTTACGAAACTTTACGATTTCACCGGCAAGACCTTTGTCATCACAGGCGGCACGGGCGTGCTGTGTTCCGCGATGGTGCGCGCGTTGATCGGCTGTGGCGCAAACGTCGCCATCCTTGCGCGTACGCAGGCGAAAGGCGATGCGGTGCTGGCCGAGATGCCCGACCATCAAGGACGCGCCGTCGTCGTGTTGGGCGATGTGCTGCAAACGGATACGCTTGAGACGGCGACGCGCACGGTGCTTGATCGCTTCGGGCGCATTGACGGACTCATCAACGGCGCAGGCGGCAATAGTCCGCAAGCGACGACGCGCCCCGATCAAACGTTTTTCAGCTTGCCTGAAGAGGCGCTGCGTTATGTGTTCGACTTGAACATGCTTGGTACGATTTTGCCCTGCCAGATTTTCGGGCGGCAGATGGCCGAGCAAGGCGAAGGCGTAATCTTGAATGTATCTTCGATGGCGGCGGTGCGTCCGCTGACGCGCGTGATTGGTTACGCTGCGGCGAAAGCAGGCATCAACAACTTCACGCAATGGCTAGCGGTGCATTTGGCGAAAGAGTATTCACCGAAGCTGCGCGTCAATGCCGTAGCGCCGGGCTTTTTCATCACCGAACAAAATCGCGCGCTGCTGACCAATATCGAAACCGGCGAACTCACCGAACGCGGCGGAAGCATCATCGCGCATACGCCAATGGGACGTTTCGGCGATGCCGAAGATTTGCTCGGCGCAGTGCTGTGGTTGCTCTCACCAGCTTCGTCATTTGTGACGGGGATTGTGGTTCCGGTGGATGGCGGCTTTTCGGCGTTCGGTGGCGTTTAAGAACTTCAGCCACGCATTAACACGAATTTCCACGAATGATTTGGTCGCTAATACCGCGCAAACTTATAGCGGTTTTCAGATGCATGCGACCTGCGAGATGTAGGGCAGATTACTAGCCTGCCCTACATCTCGCGCGCTGATAGGTCGCACGCAACTGCAAACCGCTGTAGACGCGGGGAAGCTAATGGATTCTGCTTTTTCCGCAGAGTTCACCAGATACCGGGAACTCCACAAATGCTTGCGTAGCAACGCCAAACAGTCCGAAAAAGTTGTTTCGGTTTTGGCGTACCACGCCGCCGTGTTTGGCTCCAGAGGTTTTGGCGGGCCGGTTGGCCTTGCACGACTTCGTATTCGCATTCGCCCATTGCTTTTATCACGTTGACCCTGTTCAGAACTTATACGCCTTAGCTGCCAAACGATAAGCCGCGTCGTGAATCATTTCGTCGGCGTCTTCGCGGTCAATGACGTGGCGCGTGACGAGGCTGGCGAGCCAGTTGGCGTCGGCGCGGCGCGCTACGTCGTGGCGCGCGGGGATCGAAGGGAAGGCGCGCGTGTCGTCGTTGAAACCCGTAGTGTTGTACAGCCCGGCGGTTTCCATCGCCTGATCGCGGAAGCGCATCATCCCGTTCCAGCTATCGTGAAACCACCACGGCGGCCCCAGCTTCACCGCCGGATAATGTCCGGCAATCGGAGCCAACTCGCGCGAATAAGTCGTCTCATCCAGCGTGAACAAAATCAGCGAGAGCCGTGTGTCGTTGGCGTATTTATTCAGCAAAGGCCGCAGGTTTCGCGTGTATTCCGTCGCCAGCGGAATGTCGCAGCCCTTGTCAAAACCGAAGCGGTTGAAAATCACGTCGTTGTGATTGCGGTACGAGCCCGGATGGAATTGCATTACGAGTCCGTCTTCGATGCTCATCCGCGCCATTTCCATCAGCATGTGTCCGGTGAAATTCGTCGCGTCTTGTTCACTCGCCTTGCCTGCCAGCGCGCGTTGCCAGATTGCGTCGGCATCAGTTTCAGAGAGTTCATTCGTATAAGGCGTCAGCGCCGCGTGGTCAGTTGCCGTAGCGCCCAACGATTTGAAAAACGCGCGGCGGCTTTCGAGCGCCTCAATCAACTTGCGATAGCTGGTAATGGCAAAGCCGCAGACCTTGCCCAATTCGTCAATGCTCGCGCGCCAGTCGGGACGGTCAATGTTCACCGCCGCGTCAGGTCGAAACGTAGGCACGACGCGCCCCTTCCAACCCGAAGCCGCAATCTGTTGGTGATATTCCAACGTATCGTGCGCCGCATCGGTCGTCGCCAAGACCGAGATATTGAATCGCTCGAACAACGCCCGCGGGCGGAATTCGGGCTTGCTCAAGGCTTCGGCAATTTGATCATAAACCGCTTGCGCGTTCGCGCTGTTCAGCTTGGTTCGCACGCCGAATACGTCATGCAATTCGTGCGCGAGCCACATGCCGGTGGGCGTGCCGCGAAAGAGAAAATAGTTATCCGCAAAGGTCTGCCAGATTTTGCGATGGTCGCTCTCGACCGCGCCGCCGTCGGTGCGCGGTACGCCCAATGACTCAAGCGCGATGCCTTGCGAGTAAAGCATCCGAAATACGTAATGATCGGGAATCAGCAACAACTCAGTCGGCGAACCGAATTGATAATCAGGGTCGGCGAACATGCGCGGGTCTACGTGGCCGTGCGGACAGACGAGCGGCTTGGTTGCCACTTGTTCATAGAGTTCCTGAGCTAACTGGCGTTGCGCGGCTTCGCCCGTGAAATAACGTTCGGGCGTAAGTGAGAGAGAGGCAGACATGAAAAAATGCTCCTTAGAATTTGAGGGAAATGATGATGTGGTGAAACTGCCGCATCTTTTGTTACGCCAACTTGAATTGTCAACTATTGCGCCAGACTTCGTACGACGCGCTTGCCATCGCTCACGACGACATTGATTGCGCCGTTGTTTTCGACTAGCGCCAGCGCTTCTTTGCATTCATCGGCAGTGCAAACGGTGACGCGCTGTTTGCCTTTGAAGGCGCGCACGGTGAACTGGCCTTCGCGATTGGTCGCGCCGCTTTCGTTCGTCCACCATTCGTTGAAAAGCAGTTCGTTCCAGACGAGCGCGTTCGGTTTCGACGACCAGTCGGCGCGGTACATTGCGCCTTGCGGCAGCCAGTGCGCACGTTCCCAAAAGCCCCACATCAGGAAGTCAGTGCAACGCGGTGAACTGAACAGCAGCGTGACCACATCGCGCGTGAAATCGGCCTGCAAGGCTTCGTCGGGCGTGTTGAAATCGAACTCGGTGATGTTGAACGGTACGCGCAATTGCGAGAAGCGCGCGATGATTTCCTGCATCGTGTCAATTTGCGTGACCGCGCCGAAATGCCCTTGCATGCCTACGCCATCCACTGGTGCGCCGTTGTCGAGCAGCCAGTTCATCAACGTGAATACGTAATCCTGTTTCTGCCGATTCCAACCGTTGGCCGCGAGAATGTCGTAATCGTTATAGAAAAGTTTTGCTTGCGGATCATGTTGCCGCGCCATTTGAAACCAACGCACCATTTCTGAATTCGGCAACACGCCGTCTCGTTGCGCGACGCCCGCGACACCGCCGATCAAACCCATCACGTCGTTGTTGGTGAAGGCTTCGTTGATGACATCCCATTGATAAAGCCTTGCGTTGACGCCGGGGAAATTCAGAACCTCAGCGAAATGATCGTCAATGCGCTGGCGCAACGCCGCCGGGGCGAGGTTGCGCACGTTGCTCGGCGTTTGTTGCCACGAAGGCCAAATCAGATTGTGTCCGCGCACGGCGAGGTCGCGTTCGCGCAGCCATTGAATCGCACGCACCGTGCCGTCTTTGGTGAAATTCGAGCAGGTCGTACATTCCCACAAAGGCCACTTCAAATCGTTTTCCAGCACGGTCGTCGTGAAATGGCTGCTGATGCGGCTGCGATATTGATCGTGATCGAAACTCGCCGAGTTGATGCGACTGGCGACGACGGCGGAACCGAACTTGAAAGCGTGGTCGAGCTGTTGCACATAAACCGTAGCGTCCGACACCGGGCGGCCTAGCGGATTGCTCACGTTGATCGTGAGATCGGCCTTGCGATGTTCGTTGATGCGCGCGTTCGCGGTCTGTCGCCACGCGGCGTTTGCGTCGCCGCGATAAACGTAAGGATAGCGCGAAGGCAATTGCGCCAAAGTGGCTTGTCTGCCGAAATGCGTCAGCTTGATGTCTGCCAGTTGAAATTTCTGCGGCCCCAAGCCGAACTGAAACGCCAGTTGAAAAGCGTCAACGGCGGCGGCTTCGGCGGCGACGAAAGGCAATTGATAAAACTGCCATTCGTCATTCGTTGCGCCGAATGTGACCGACAACGACTTGTTGAAACTCGTGCGATTTTCAAAGACGACTTGCGCACGCAACGAGGCGTTCGTTGATTCCAAACGCCGCGCCCAGAACGACAGCATCATTACGTCGTCTTTGTTAAAGGCGATGGTGTTTCGATATTGCAAGCCCGCGTTGTAAATGAATTGCGATTGACCGTTCACCGTCAGTTCGATGGCGCGCGCGAACGATTGTCCGCTGACATCAACTACGCGCGCGTTGCCTCCGCCGACGGACGAATCGAAATAAGCCGAAGGGTTACTGGTTGAATCTTCTCGAATGGCTGTCACGCCTTGCGTCGTCAGCGGCGGCGTAGCGCCCGCGTTCGTCAACGCGAGGCCGCCGAGTTCAAACGATTGCGGCCCTTGTCCGAATTGAAAAGCCAGCCGCCCTTCGCCCGCCGCGTAATTCCGCCGCGCGCGAAAGGGAATCGTGTAACGCATCCACACTTCGCCATCGCAGGGGAACGGCGTTGCTAACGATGCTTCCGTCGTTGCTGCCGTCAACGCGCCTGCCGCTGCGCCAAAGGTGACGAGTCCGCGAATGTTGCTGTTATCGAGCGGCGCGAGTTTGCGTACCCAAAACGTCAGCGTCAGGTTGTCGTTGGCGCTGACGGCGCGCGTCGTCGCCCAACTCAATCCGGCGTTGTTCAGTTTGGCCGAAGTGCCGTTGACCGTGACGCGCAAGCCTTGCGTGAAAGGCTGCCCGCTCACCGCCATCGGTTCGGCTTGCCAGCGCAACGTGCGAATCGGGAGGCGCGTGGGCGGCGCAGCATAAATGACGTCGTTGTAAGGATTCGCCGACAAGACGGATTCAACCGTTTGCGCGAAGGCGGTGAAAGACAAGCAAAGCAGCAAGGCCAGCCATACGAACTGCCGTAAATACATAACGAGATTGCTCCACGAGAGATAGTGAGTTGATGAGGGATTACGAGGCCCAGTATCCAAACCTGCCTCATCCAGCGCAAGCATCGTTATCGGGTTTACGAAATCAAAGTTAAAACAACTGGCTTCTCCACCTCAGCCCGCGAAGGCGGGCGATAGCATAAAGCCTGGGGTGAAGCGCAGCGCGGAACCCCAGGAAAAAGTGGGAAACCATTCCTAGCCCGCGAAGACGGGCGATAGTCGGTGGTTGACGACCTCAATCACTGCCGCCCGCGCTGCGGGCTTGCTGCACACTCGGCGCGTTCTCCTTCCACCCCAGGCTTTATGCTATCGCCCGCCTTCGCGGGCTGCATCGTTACCAACCCTGAACAGATCGGCCTAATCGCCCTGTGGGAAAGTCTGATGAAACAGGCTGAGCGTTCGTGCCAATGGTGGTAGCGACTAACGACGCGGGTGACCAGAGCCTCTGATATGCGACAACTGTTTTGAAGGGACGCGCACTGCCGAGGCTCACGCCGTTAATCGTCGCAGAAATTCTTTGCCCCAACGGGGCAGCATAAAATAGCCCAGCCCTGGGAAGATGCGTTCAATATTTCGCAAGCCCTGAAAGGGTGAAATACGACCGTCATTATCACGCCCTTTCAGGGCTTTTTGGTTTTAACCGTTTCTTCCCAGTGGCTCTCACCCTGGGCTGTAATACCGCGCCCCGTTGGGGCTGAAAACTTGTGTAGTGATTTACGGCGTTAGCGACCTGAGCATTGTGTGGGCGTCCGTTGATTCGAAGTGACGCACTGCCGTGACGAATGGCTCAGGCTTTCAGTCTGCCGTTGGTCGTCGTGCGTAGCCCCACAGCGAACCTCACGACGCACTGCGCCATTCCGCTAACGCCCGCCGCACTTTGTCGGCACGCGGGTCTTCGGTTTCTTCACGAATCTTGAGCGAGGCCTCAGCGTGAGCGATGGCCTGTGCGTGTTTGCCGAGTTTGTCTAAAGCAAGTGCCAGATTCCATAAGTCAGTGCCTTCGCCTCGGCGGTCGCCGATCTCGCGGCGAATCACCAATGCTTGTTCGTAATACGTAATGGCTTGGCGCGTATCGCCCAAGTTGAGATAAGCGCTGCCGAGGTTGCCCAACGCAATGCTTTCATCTTCACGAAGCCGTAAACGCCGGGCGGCGGCGAGTTGGCTTTCCAGCCAGCGGATTTGTTCGCGCGGATGCAAACGCAACTGAATCACATAAGCTCCCGCATTGGCGTAATCAACGCACAACTGCGCAGCCGCTTTGTCGTTAAGTTGCTCGTTGCCGCTGCGGGTGGCCGCCCACGCTTGCCCCGACTCAATATGGTCGCGCTCTTGATCGAAAAGGTTCATCCCTTGCACGACCGCTGCGCCGCCTTGCAGGTAAAGTTCTCTGGCCTCTTTCAACACCACACAAAAATGCGTCGCGTGGCGTTGGGCGAAGTTCGTGCGTTCGGCTTCGGTGAGTTGCGCATCGGCAAAGAGTCGCGCCAGATCGTGCAGTCGCCAGCGGCCCGCGTCGTATTCGAGCAGGCTGTAACTGCGTAGCGCGGTCAACGCATCCTGCGCTTCGTCTTCGTCATTCAGTTCCCACACGGCTGTGGCTGCGCGTCGGTCAAACGCAGCGGGGAAGACCGCCAACGCTCGCCAGCGCAACTGTTCCACCGCGTTGCGCCTAACGAAATCATCGCAACCAAAACGCAGGCGAACGATGCGAAAAGTCCGGTCGTGCGTTCGCGTCCGCTGTGTGCTTATCCGCAAGTGGCGCGTTACCAAGGCAAAGGCAGTACGGATGAAGCGGCAAACTTTGCTTGTGTGAAGCCGAAGGGGAAGTAAGCAATGAGCGCGCGAAGTTAAAGCTGAAAACAGGTATTTAGCCTGAGACGCCTCTGCGGCTCTGCCGCCGTGATGTGCGGAAAGGCTTCGCCTTTCCGTGGGTACTTGCCATTCTATCGGGCTACGCCCGCGCCGTCAGCGAGCTTGGACGGCATTGACGGTTTGCGTGACACGTTAGCTTCGGGACTTGATTGACGATGCGGGCGTAGCCCGAAGACCTATTCGCCCTTCGGAAAAGGCGTAGCCTTTTCCGACATCACTGCGGCGAAGCCGCAAAGCCGCCTTGATATCTGTGTGACCTTTCAACTTTCATTTCAGAGGTAATTATGACCATGCATGAATTGAGTAAGGACACTCACTCCCTTTCGGACTTCAAGCGCAACACCAGCAAGCTGGTAGAGCAGATGGAAGAAACTGGTCGCCCCATAGTGCTGACCATAAATGGCAAGGCCAAACTCGTAGTGCAGAATGTGGCGAGCTATCAGCGAATGATGGAAACCATCGAAGACGCTAAGACTTTGCGAGCTTTGCTGGCTGCGAAGGCGGGCAAAGGGCGTCGGGCGGCAGAGTTTCTTGAAGAGTTACGGCAGCAATACGGCTTCCCCGAAAAGAGGCCGAAAACGAAGTCGCACAACTCAACAGAATGACCATAGTGTTGAATTGGTGACATTGCGACAAGCAAAAGCCCCAGCAAAAACCGCTTTTTTGCTGGGGCTTTCTCGACGAGAATTTAACTGTAGTGTTGAACTGCAACAATTGTTCTCATTCTATGCCCCCAAACAAATAGCGGAGGACTTCAAAAAAGCTTAACGGAAACTGCGCCATCTTTACTTAAATCAAGCCCATTACTGGTAAGAATGTTGCAATAAACGTCTATCAACTCGTTTCATACGCACACCTCGTTTCGTTCCTCAATCCACGATTCCATTTCGTGGTCAGGCAATTCCATCATCATTTCTAACCGGGCAAGCGCCTTGCGCAGATTTTCAAGATCGAGATGTCGTTTGGCGAGAAAGCAGAGGTGCGTTTCCAGTACGTGCAAGGTCAGGTTGTCACAGCCTTCGGCGACGAGCGCGCGCACCAATGCGATGGATTCGCGCAAGCCGGGTTTATCCATCAACCCCGGCAAGCCGCGCATCGCATTGATGAGCTTGATCGTTTTGACCAATAGCCGCGCACTGGCGTTGGGGCAACGCGCTTGCAGGATGCGCGCTTCTTCGTAAGGTTGGGGCGGCGCAAGCCAGCTATACAAACAGCGCGAACGCAGTGGTGAAGACAGATCGTGGCGTTGATCGTTGGAAAGCAAAATGACTACGGGCCAGTGGGCTTGTTCGCGTACTCCGATTTCGCCGTAACGCGGCACATGCGCATAGCCACGCGCGAAAAGTTGCAAGAGCATGTCTTCCAGCTTCTCGCTCACCTTGTCGAATTCGTCGCAGATCAAAATCGGCACGGCGTCGGATTGCGCGGCGTGTTCATAAGCGGCGAGGGCTTCGCCCAGCACGAGAAATTCGCGCGACCATTGATCGGCGCGGGCTTCGTTGAGGTTCATGCCCAGCGCGACCGATTGCCGCACGAATTGCGTCTGGCCTTCACGATCCCAATCAAACAGCACATCGGCAATGGTGAGTCCTTCCATCCCTTGCAAGTAATAGACGGGCAGGTTGCAAGCGGCGGCGAGGGCTTCGGCCAGCGCGGTCTTGCCGCCGCCTTTCGGCCCCTCGATTAACCACGGCAAACAGTTGTTGAGTACGTGCGCCAGGTCGCGCAACAAGCCCGACTGAATTACGTACCCCGTCGAACGCAACAAATCGGCGAGCGCCTGTTCGTAGCCTTCAGCGAGCAAGGCGCGCGGATTGATCGTAGGCAAGGCAGGATTGTGCGGTTGCATTGATTCACCTCGCTTTGACAGGCTCCAACTCTTTGAGAACGGATTCGGCTACGCGGCGCAACGACGGCGACATACGCGGCAGGGCGGCGCGAATCTCAGCGGGCTTGTCCTCAGCGAGCAGCGCGGCGAATTCGGCATTAGGGATTTCGTCATCATTCGTGTTTGGAGTTCAGGCAGGCAGAAAATTTCAGCGAGCAGAAGGCTCCGAGTCTTGCAGGTCAAGCCGATAGACAATCTCAAATTGATAAGCTGTCTGTTCATACAACTCGCCTTGGGGCGAGTACGATGGCGGAACCGTGCGCCGCCCAAGCCCGCCCCACGTCATAGGGTACGTCGCGGATTTGTAATTCGTAAACTATCGTATAGCTTGCTTTGAATTGTTATTGCTTACTTCCTCATTCAGTTCATCAAACAGCTTCGCGTGCTTTGGGTGATGCTCAATTTGGTAAGCCTGCAAGATAGCAGCATAGGCAGCAAATCTGTCGGTTAAAAAGCTACACCGGTTAGCTGTTTCACGAGCCTGTTTATATAGGTGAAGCTTGGCCAGCCCTTTTGCAATTCTTGCAAGACATTTCGAGTTTTCACGACCAGTCGTTTTAGCTGCATACTGAATGGCATCATTGAGTAACTCCTTAGCTTGCTTATAGTTTCCGTTTTTGATTAAAAGTCCTGTAATTTGTGACAGTGCAATAGAATGAAAATATGCGAGTCTTATCGTATTCACTTTGTCAACGGCTTTGCCCAGATCGCCTTCAGATTCGATTGGGAGCTTATCAATTATGTCCGCCATTGCTTTAGAGTGAATTGCCTCATCATTAATCTCTTGAGCCACTTGTTCCGCTTCATTCACTTTCCCTGCATTTGCCAACTTGGACACAATTGAGGCCAGCGCAAAAGAACGGCGTTTAGCATCATCCAATGCTTCAGCTAGTGTGCGTGCCTCGTTGACCAAATCGGTTTCCACTATATCTACATTTTCTAGCGCTCTTTGAATTTCGCTTCTGACCGCAATTTGCTGATCAGCGTCGCTACTAGATTCTTTGATCGCTTGGTTAATTGCTATCTTTACTTGATCCGTTTGTCCCCCTTTTGCCAAGGGTTCAACAATCGTCGCTAGGCACCAAGAACGGTTACTTGGTTTTCTTACTTTATCGGCGGCGGTCAATGCGGCTTTGGCTGCAATTTTTGCTTCATTCGGTTTGCCACCTTTCGCTAGCCTCTCGGCAATGTTTGCCATCGTCCAAGAAAGCTCGCTTGAATTATTTATTTTACTCGCAATCTCGAGCGCTGCGCTCGTTGCCATTTGTGCCTCATTTGTTTTTCCGCCTTTTGCGAGCGGTTCAACCAAGCTAGCCGTCACTTGAGAGCAAGCACTTATATTCTCAATATCGCTAGCCGCTTGCAGCGCCTCACTGGTTGCTATTTGCGCTTCTTGTGTTTTACCAGCTCTTGTCAGCGGCTCGATAATGTTTGCCATCATCTGTGAGCGAGTTGTTAAATCCCCGATCCCTTTCGCTGCTTTGAATGCCTCATGAGCTGCCAAGTGTGCATCCTTTGTATTTCCAGTCTTCAACAACGGTTCGACAATCTTCTCCATTACATGAGAGCGAAGGCTCGGACTACTAAAACCTCTTGCCGCTTTGAGTATTTGAATGGCTGCCATTTGCGCTTCGTTCGTTTTTCCATTCTTGATCAACAGGTTCACGATATCAAACATTTCATTAAAACGGGTGAATTCGTCCTCAACCTCACCAGCGGCTTTGAGCGCTTCATCTGCAACTAACAATGCCTCTATTGGCCTTTCGATCTTAAATAACGCCTCTGTAATGCTAAAAAATATCAAGAAACGATCTCCATTTTCTGGAATCTGTTTGGCTGCGTTGAGAAGCTCGGAAAGCCTCCCAGAAATTACAAGCGACTGAAAGAACATCTTTGCGTCTAAAAAATCCGCACCCTGATTTTTATTAATTTCTGGCTTGACCAACTCAAAGGATTGAGAAATAAGTTTGTTGATTTGTGACTCATCCCTGTCATCCCAACGTTTCCATCCAAGACCTGCCAAGGTAAGAGCTATCGACACAACTACTGCAATGGCTAGGCGGCGAAGTGGTTTTTTCATTGCTAGCTCACTTTGTTGAATAAACTTTCGCTCTTGTTGGTTCAAGTCTTTTTCTCGCTCCTTATCCCAACTCTTTGCTTCATCTAACAATGCGCCACGTAACAATACCCCATTGTCACGTTTTGTTCGTTGCCACTCATTCAACATCAATCCCAAACTTTGCCGCCATAGAAAAAACTGCCGATCACGATTTAACAATTCCCTCAGTCGCTGCCAGTTGCGAATCAGAGCTTCATGCGCGACTTCTGCTATTTCTTCGCTGTATATTTTTCCAGTTGCTTCTAGTTTCACCTCAACGCGGTTAGTCACGAGAAGACGAGCGTCAGTAAATGCTTTAATAACTCTGCTTGAATCTTCATCCAATCCGTTTAGCCGCAATCGTTGGCGCGTGTCTCCACCTTCTTCGGTCACATCGGCAACATGCACAAGACGTGTCAGCACGCCTTCAGCCACTTTTTGCAGTGAGCGAGGTAGTTGGTTGAATTCGTGTTCTGCACGTTGACCAATTGCGCCTTTTATTTCTCCAATTTCTTCATACCCTTTATGGCAGAGCAGTTGAAAGCGACGGTTGCACCATAACTCTTTTAGGGCGAACTGAAGAAGGGGCAAATGTCCAGGTTGATTTTCAACAGCATCTAAAATGCGTTCGATTAAACCATCTTCGAATCTTAACCCCGCGCGGCAGGCAGGCATTTCGATGGCTTCACATAATTCGCTGCGGTTCATTGGGAGAATATTTAGTGGCTCCTGCGTTATTAGTTCGCCAAGTTCTCGGCTGAAGCCAACTGCTTGCCCCCAAAAATCGGCACGTAATGTTAGTACAATCGTAGTCTGAGGAAGCGTCGAAACAGACAATAACGACTCAACAAAAGCCTTACGTTCTCGCTCGTTCGTCAGAGTAAAAGGCTCTTCGAATTGATCTATAACAACCAGCAGCTTGTTAGCACCAGCGAACGATTTCAGCGCAAAATCAAAAGCCGCTTCAAGCCGGATTTTGCCATTGGCCAAACCAGCGCCTAGCTTTTCTGATCTGAGAAGCTGCTCCGTTTTGTCTAATTTATTTTCCCAAGTGGACACTAATGCGAAAGCCAAGTTATAAAACGGCGTCTTGCCAGGCGTGAAAATCACCGTACCCCAAAGTGACTGAGTGGAATGCTCACGGCGAAGCCGTGGCAATAATCCTGCGCGCACAATGGAGGATTTGCCGCTACCTGATGGCCCTACGACGGTCACAAAGGAATGTTGCTGCACTTTCTGTAGCAAGGCATCGGCAAAACCATCGCGCCCAAAAAACAGGTGCGCATGTTTTTCCTCAAAAACCTCAAGGCCACGATACGGGCATTCGTCAGTTTGTTTCTGCGATAAGTTTGCTAATTGCGGTAAATAAACTTTGGCTTGTTTGACAAAGCTCTGAACCCGGCTGATTCGTTCAACCAATATATCTGCCGGAATCAAATAGGCGGCGTGCCGACTGACATCTGCGCTAACGATCATGCCAAAGATACCGCCTGCTTCGACGCTCCACACAGGAGCACCGCTGAAGCCCTGTGCGACGAAATAACCATAATCTTTCTCGGCCTCAATAATGACGCAACCGCCAGCGATGCCACCGGCAACTTTTCCACGAACAGGCGTGCCGCGATCATGCCCATGAGGAAAGCCAAAACTGTCAGCAATGGTTCCCACCGGCAAAGGCTCGGCAAGCAAAAAGGGCAATTCATTTGGCGTTAATTCAAGCGGGTTGAGTAAACGCAAAACGGCGATGTCTTCACTCGCCTGTGGTTGGGCATTACTGTCTGAAAGCGGTGGTAACAAGAGAGCCAGTTCTGCCTGAACTCGCTGAGAAGCCTGGCGAAAGGGGAAATCAAGATCAACCAGACGATTGCTTATTGCAGCGTGTTGCTGTTGGTGATCAAGTGCCGCCGTAACAACGTGCGCACAAGTAACTACATATTGAGGGGTAATAAGAAATCCAGCCCCACAAACGGCACCATTTTCGCCGTGGTGAATGCGGGCAGTAGCTAGTTTGAATGTGTTTTCCATACGCGTTGTAGGCTCGCACGAATTTTAGGTTTGCTCCCGACAAGATGGCATGAGTGCCGCCAGAAAAGAGCCGGGAAGCTACGCAGCCCCCAAACTCACCTGTTCGTGTTCGATGTTTGGGTGTCTTTCTTCCAGACCAGCTTGAAAACGAATTGGGCTTCGGTGTCAGCGGACGCAATGAAAGCTCCAGCTTTGAGGCCAAATTTAACCCCGAATTCGACAGCGGCTTCATCTGGCGAATCAGCAAGGTCTTTGAGAAAGGCGGAGATTGCGCCAAGCGCAGGCTTCACTTTACCCAAAGCGTCTTCAAAGCCTTGCGTAACTTTCTCAGCCACGTCACCTGCTCGACTGGCGCGCGTTAAGCCTTCAGTTTGAGGTTCGTCAATTTCAATACAGACGGTATTGCCGTCCGCAAGCGGATATTCAACCAAGCGTTTCATAGTTGTTCCTCGGTAAGGGGTCGGATGAGTTTTGGGGCAAGGCAAACTGCCGAGTTTGCGAAACGCAGTGTATCGCAATGACCGGTTTTTGAGCCAATCGTTTTTGCTGGGCGACGCAAATACGATTACCAAACACGAACCGCGTTTCTCGCATCTGGTAGACGTGCTGACGACTTGGCCTTTCAAAGGCGCAGCCGCCGAACGCGCCGAAGCCCTCAAGCTCGCGCTCGCGCAATTTTGCGAACACAGTTTTCTCGATGCACCAACGCATCCCGACTTCACGGGCGATTCGCCGCTTGACGTGTACGAACTCGACAGCCTGGAGCAGTTTCCCGAACGAGTGCGCGAATCGCTCGCCTTTCGCGCCGCTGCGCGGGTCATGCGCGCCATCGGGCAGCGCAATCCCGACGGCACGCGCGCGCCGACGCTGCTCGCCTTTGATGAAGTATGGAAGATTCGTGAACGCTATCCGCGCATTCTCGATGTCATCAAACGCGGCGCGCGCACGGGCGGCAAAGAGAACGTCGTTACCATCTTGGCGACGCAGGCTTATGAAGACCTTTCCAGTTTGCCCGACATTGCACGCACGGCGGGCGTGAAATTGATCGGCAAACAAGTCGGCGATTACACCAACCTCGTTGCCGATTGCGGCCTCGCACCGCAAGCCGCTGCCGCGATCAGCGTCATCAACAACGTAGCCGGTTCACACGCACAATTCCTGCTCGTACTCGGTGCGGGCGAAGACAAGATCGTGCAACTGGTGCAATGCGATCTCGCGCCGGTCGAACTCTGGACATTCACGACCAACCCCGATGAACGCAATGCTCGCGCACGAGTGCATACGCTGCGACCCGCGTGGGCATTGGCTGAAGTCATCGCGTGGCTGGCGTTGCATTATCCCGTTGGGCTGACGGGTGCGGGCTTGGTCACGATAGACGAATCACTATTGGCATAGAACAAGGAGGATGAGATGAGAAGCAATTCGATTATTCGGCAATTAACGATGGGCGTTGTGTTGGCGGCAGTATTGTTGCCTGCGCCTGCCCAAGCGCAATGGACGGTCTTTGACCCGACCAATTTCAGCTTGCAGATCACAAACCAAATTGACTCGCTCAATCGCTGGCTGGAAACGATCAACCAATACACACGGATGTATGAAAACGCTGTCGGTCAACTGACCAACCTCAAAGGCATCTTGCGCACCGTAGACGATGCGCTCGCGCACGAACGCAAGATGCGCCATTTCATCAGCAATTGGGGGCAGGCGATTCGGATGACCTTTCGTCTCAAAAATCAACTCGTCAATCTCGTGACGGGCGCGGCGCGCGCGGTAATGAACATTGAGCAACGGCTACGCAACGGCATCTTTGACCCTGAAGCCAACAAGCGCGACTTCGAGGAATACTTGCGCTACGGCATTGGCCGCAGCGCGCAAGACACCGAAGCCGAACTCGAACGACTGCAAAAAATGGACAACCAACTTGAACGGCTGAATTACGATCATCAGCGCGAGTCGGAGCAGTTGGCGCAGCTTTACACCTACCTCAGCGCCAAGCGCGAGGAATTAGAGCGACTCAAGGATTGCGACGAATGCACCGACAAAGATCGTGACCTCGAACAGCTTTCATTTGAAATCGCCAAGCTCGAAGAAAAAGCCGCCAAGAGCGAGGCCGATGTCAGCCGCCTCTTTGACCAAAAGGCCAAACGGGTTGAGGAGATTTACAAGATGGAAGAAGAGCGTCGTCATTTCGGCGGCAGTGTCCGCCACATGAATCGCGCCTGGCGCGGGATGACCGAAGCGACAGTAAAGCTGCGGGAGGAATTACAAAATGCGACGAACGATCAATAAATCGAATTTGGTTGGTGCGATTTTTTGGCTGAGTGCCTGCGTTACCGCATCCGCGCAACAACCTACACCAACGCCTCCGAGTCACGCGGGACTCGATCCGCTTGTAAATCTTGTGTTGGTTGCCGAGAACCTATTGCCGCAGTTACAGCAAGCGATTGAAAGCCCGTTGGTGCAGGGCTTGGAAAATCTCGCTTTCTGGATGGCGGTGCTCGTGATGCTGTTTTCGTTCGCGCGGCTGGTGCGTGAAAACGACGGCGCGAGCAAAGACCTGTTTTGGTGGTGTTGCCGACTGGGTATCATCTTTTCGCTCTTTGGCACGGGGCGAACGATCATCAATACCGCCAGCCAGATGGGGTATGAGATCGTGAACGTGACCGAGTTTCGCAAAGTCTTCTGGACGGCGGAACTTGATTTCAATGTGAATTACGAAAAGTTCACTGAAGGCATGTTTCTCGTCAAAGCCGTCACCAATCCCGATGAAGCGATTGGCGCATTGACGAGCGAAAGCCCGAACTTCCGCGACATCACCAAGATGCTTGATGTGTCATCGTGGAATCTCACCAACATTTTCATTGGCGTTACGTTGGGGCGTTTCTTGCTTGAGTTTGCGCAACTGTTTCTCGCCATTCTGAGTGCCTTGTTGACGATTGGCTTGCGGCTGTTCGCGCCCTTCGCTATCTCAGTCGCCATTGATCGGAACTTGGCGCAGCGCATCTCTTACCCCTTTGCGTGGAGCGCAGGCGTATTCACACTCGTTACGCCGCTGGTCAGTCACATACTCGGTTTGGCGGTTTACGTGACCGGCAATCTCGCGTTCAAAATTATTGATCCGGCAACGAGCCTTTTTAGTGTAGACGCTAATGGCGCAATCACTGGTGATCCGGCACGAGTGACGCAAGCTGTTTATGCCTGCATCGTGTTGATGGTCGTGATGGTGTTGAGTTCGTTGTTGCTGTTGGCTTCGCCGTATATCAGTTACAAGCTCGCGTTTGGGCAAATCTTTGAGGCTGTCTCAACGACTGCTTCAGGCTGGATGGGGGCATTCGCTGCCACAGGTCTTGAAGTGATGGGCGTGAAATACGGCACAGCCTTACAACGGCAGGCCGGTGAGACGCGCATTGAGGGACAGTACCAAGCCGAACAAGCACGCGCCTCTTCTATTCGTGATGCGAGCAATTTGAGCGGACGCGCGCAACAAATTGTCGGTCTGCAATCCGCTGCCGCGAGCCGTTCGCAAGCGATGGGCGCGATTGCGGGTGGATACACAATGTCCGTGCAGATGGCCTGCGCCAGGGGCGTTGTCCAAATCCTAGTTGAAATTCGGTCTGTGAGCAGGGTCGGACAGAGCGGTCAACAGACTACTTTCTAGTTGAAATTCTGCGGTTGAACGGCTGCCGCGATTGCGCGTTGCAAGTGAGGCAGTCGTTCGTAATTGTCTACTTTACGCATGCGG
>JAYSVR010000033.1:0-2854 GCA_043718445.1 Acidobacteriota bacterium
GGCGATCAGGTGATCTTTCAGAAGTTCGACAGGATACGCGACACGGCGTTGAAGATGGCCGCTGCGCTGACGGCGAACGCCTTCGATCAAATCGGCGCGATCTTTGCCGAAGAGTGGGCGCAACGCCGCGAACTCGTGCCCGGCATTACGACTGAAACGATTGACCGACTGGTTGAAGTTTCGCTGCGCCACGGCGGACAAGCCGCCAAAGTTTGCGGCGCAGGCGGCGGTGGTTGCGTCGCGTTTTATTGCGAGCCTGGACGCAAAGCCGAAGTCGAAAACGCCCTGCGCGAAGCAGGCGGCCACGTAATCCCATACCGCATTTCGCGCAGCGGCCTCGAAATCAAAGTGAGCGCATAAATCGCCATCACTGACAAAAGAATATCAACAAAGGAATATTGATAAACATCAACCATTGAAACTATTCCTTTGTCCTGATTCCTTTGTTATTTATTTTTTCTGAGTAGGAGAAGCATGGATTCAAAACCTGAAGCGGCAGAAATCGTAAACCGCTCGCACTTCATTCGTGATGCCATTTTGCAAGACTTGGCCGAGGGCAAACACAGCGGAAGTATACAAACGCGCTTTCCGCCTGAACCGAACGGCTATTTGCACATCGGCCACGCCAAAGCCATCTATCTCGATTTCGGTTTGGCGAAAGAGTTCGGCGGCAAAACCAACTTGCGGATGGATGACACCAATCCGTCGAAGGAAGAAACCGAATACGTCGAAGCCATTATGGAAGACGTGCAATGGCTGGGTTATCAGTGGGACGAGATGTATTACGCCTCTGATTATTTTCAACAGCTTTACGACTGGGCCGTGCAACTCATCCAGGCGGGCAAGGCCTTCGTATGCGATTTGAACGCCGACGAAATCCGTGAACATCGCGGTACGCTCACCGAACCCGGCAAGGAAAGCCCTTATCGCAATCGCTCCATCGAAGAAAACCTCGACCTGTTTGAGCGGATGAAAAACGGTGAGTTTCCTGATGGCTCGCGTACCTTACGCGCCCAGATTGATATGGCTGCGCCGAACCTGAACTTCCGCGATCCGGTGATGTACCGCATCCTGCACATGGAACATCACCGCACGGGCAACCAGTGGTGCATCTATCCGATGTATGACTACGCGCACGGCCAGTCTGATTCGATTGAGCAAGTCACGCACTCGATTTGTACGCTCGAATTTGAAGACCATCGCCCGCTCTATAACTGGTACATCGAGCAACTCGGCATCTTTCCGTCGCGGCAATTTGAATTCGACCGGCTGAATCTGACTTACACGGTGATGAGCAAGCGCAAGCTCAAGAAGTTGGTGGATGAAAATTTAGTCAGCGGCTGGGACGACCCGCGAATGCCTACGATCTGCGGCATGCGGCGACGCGGTTATACACCCGAAGCGATGCGCAATTTCTGCGCGAGCCTCGGCGTCTCGAAAACCAACGGCATCACGCAACTGCAACAGCTTGAATACTACGTCCGCGAAGACCTCAACCAACATTCGCTGCGCGTAATGGCAGTGCTTCAACCTTTGAAAGTCGTACTGACCAACTATCCAGAAAATGGGCCCGACGATCAAGTTGAAGAGATGGAAGCCGTCAACAATCCAGAAGACGCCAGCGCCGGTACGCGCAAAGTTCCGTTCTCAAAGGTGCTTTACATTGAGCAGGAAGACTTCCGCGAAATTCCGCCGCCCAAATACTTCCGCCTGGTGCCGGGCGGCGAAGTGCGTTTGCGGTATGGCTACATTATCAAGTGCGAAAATGTGGTGAAGGATGCTGAGGGCAACATCGTTGAGTTGCATTGCACTTACGACCCTGAAACCCGCAGCGGCAGCGCCGCCAGCACGCGCAAGGTCAAGGCTACGATTCACTGGGTTTCTGCCGCGCAGGCGGTGAATGCTGAGGTGCGGATGTACGACACGCTTTGCTCGAAAGAGAATCCCGAAGACGTGGAAGAAGGACAGGATTTCACTTCAAACTTGAATCCGAACTCGCTGGAAGTGTTGACCGAGGTCAAAGTCGAGCCAGTGCTGCGCGATGCCGTGCCGACGACGCGCTATCAGTTCGAGCGCCTGGGATACTTTTGCGTAGACCGCGATTCAATTGCCGGCAAGCCGGTGTTCAATCGCACGATTGGCTTGAAAGACACCTGGGCGAAGATCGCACAACGCGCAAAGGCGTGAGGTTGTTCGCCTAGCGAAGCGGTGAAGCTGTTTTAACGGATGCTCAATGGAAATGCCGCTGCCTGCTTCGCCGCCTGTGATCGAAGTCTGAAAGCGCGTCATATAGCCGTTGTTGCACTTGTCGCACATGAACTTGAATTGAAAGCCGCGATCGGTCGAAAGGTCTTGATAGTTAGCGGTGAAACGAATGAGAGCCATGATTTGAATTCCTTTGATTAAGCCGCAAGGGGATGTGCTGATAAGTGAACGCGGCGCATCATACTGAAGCGAAGTAAATGCGGCAAGAATTTCACCAATCGCAACGTAACGTTTCTAATTTGCCAGCACTAACAATACGGACAGCGCGCAATCAGGCTGTTCGAGTTTATCCCTTCTCTGATTGCTCAATCCCGCTCTTCTTTCGGTTCCTACCTGTTGTGATGTTTGCACCACAAACGTCCGGTCAAAAAACAAAAGCAGTTGAATTCATCAGAAATGCGTTGAGGTTTGTTCGGTGGCCCCAGCCGCGCGCGTGTTCGTGTGTCTGGCTTCCAGTGCAGCCCCGCATCGGCAGAGTAGAAAAAGGCAAAAAGGTTTATAGCGGCCCGCCCGGGTGCGCGACGTGATTCGTGCGCTCGGGCGTGGACTGCTCCACAGTTTCTGCTGCTAGAAAGACTCTTTTCGCAAA
>JAYSVR010000321.1:0-5106 GCA_043718445.1 Acidobacteriota bacterium
CACAAAAACGCTAGCCACTCACCACTAGCCACTAACGACTAACCACTACATGCAAATCACCCGCGTCGAACTCAAGAACATCAAGAATCACGCGGAAGCCGCTTTCGACTTCGCCCCCGGTGTCGTAGCCATTTGCGGCCCCAACGGCGCAGGCAAAACTTCTATCCTCGAAGCCATCGCCTGGGCGCTGTTCGATCACCTTGATTACAAACGCGAAGATTTCATTAAGCGCGGAGCCAAACGCGGACAAGTCGCCGTGTCTTTTATCTCGGCCAAAGACGAACGCGCTTATGACGTACACCGTGACACGGCGGGCGGTTATTACGTTTATGACCCAGACACCAAAACCCGCCTCGTCGAACAAAAAGGCCAGGTCGTCAAATGGTTGCGCGAACACATTGGCGTAGACGAGACGACCGATCTTTCCGTCCTGTTCAAAACCACGATTGGCGTACCGCAAGGCACGTTCACTTACGATTTCACGCTGCCACCCGCGCGGCGCAAAGAGGTCTTCGATCAAATTCTCAAAGTCGAAGAGTACCGCAAAGCCGCTGACAGCTTGCGCGATACGCTCAAACATTTAGACACGCGCCTCACCGAAACCGAACGCAACCTCGCCGCGCTCGAAGGCGAACTCAAGGCTTATGACGAAACGCAGCAACAGCACGACGCGCTGGTCGCGCAACTCACGCAACTCGACCGCGACAGTGCCGAAGCCACCGCCGCACGCGACCGCGCCGCGCAATCCGTCACCGATTTCGACGAACTGAAACAGCAACTTGAATCGTTGCGCGCCAAGGCTGAGAACCTTTCGATCAAGTTGAAGCTGCGCCAGCAATCGTTCGCCACTGCGCGCGAAGCGCGCGCGCAAGCCCAACAGGCCGCGCAAATCGTCAAAGATTCGTTATCAGGTTTTGAAGGCTATCAAGCGGCGGCTGCGCGGTTGACCGAACTCGAACAACAGCGCGTAGCGTGTGACGCTTGGCGCGCTGAACTGCAACAAGTCGAACGCGAACTCATCGAGTTGCAATCGCAAGCTGCGCGGCAACGCGAACAACTCGCCGAAATCGAAGCCGCGCAAAACGAACTCACGCAACTCGCCGAAGCCTTAGCCGCACAAACAAAACTCGAAAGCGAACTCGCCGCACTGCGCGAAGCGCGCGGCGAACGCCAAAGCCTAGAACGCCAGCGCGTCGCGCTCGATCACGATTTGGCGCAGATGCGGGATCGTTACGCCAAGCTCGCCCGCGAAATCGAAAAGGCCGATGAGCTAAAGGCCGAAGCCGAACGCGCCGCCGCTCTCGAAAGTGAGCGCCAACAACTCGACGCGACGATTCAGCAACACGAACTCGCGCTCAAACACGCAGCGACCCAGCAAAACTTTTTAACGCAAACGCGCCAGACGCACGCGCGCTTGCAACAGGAACTCGCGCAACGCCAAACCGAACTCGCGCGGCTCGACGCGCTGCAAACACAAGCCGCGCAACTTGCTGAACTCGAAACCGAGCAAACCCGCGACACCGAACGCCTCGCGCACTTGCGCGCCGAACTCACCCGCGACGAAGAGATGATTCAGAGTTTGGCAACGGGCGGCATCTGTCCGTTGCTGACTGAAAAGTGCCTCAACCTCAAGCCCGGCGAATCGCTCGAAACGCGCTTTCGTTCAGGGTTGGCAACGCGCCGCGCAGAAATCAAAACCTTGCAAGTCACGCTCAAGTCGTTGACCGCGCCACTCACGCAAGCTCGTTCCGCGCAAGCTGAAACCGCGCAATTGCCACGCTTGCGCAAAGACATTGAGCGGCTCGAAAAAGAATGCGCCGCGTCAGCCGCACAACTCGCGCAACACGAAAGCGAACAGGCCGAGCTACCTGACGCAGCACAACTCAAGCAATTCAAAACACAACGCGCTACGCTGGATGAACAACTGCGTTCTGCCCGCGAAGCCGAGCGCCGCTTCCATCAAGCCGCAGGCATGCGCGACGAACTCGAAGAACTCAAAGCACAAGGCCAAACCAAACGCACCGCCTCTGAATCGCTCAACGAACGCCTCGCGCAACTCGGCGACACTGCCGCGCAACTGGTTACGGCTGAACAATCACTGGCGACGCTCAACGATCCGCGCAGCCGTGCTGCCGCGTTACGAAACGTCGTCAAAGGCGAAGCCGCGTTGCAAAAAAGCATTCAGCAAAACGAAACGCGCACGGCAACTGCGACGACACAACAACACACCTTGCAAGCCGCAGGCGTGACTTTCGCCACGCTCGACACGCAACTCGGCGAAGCCAACGCCGCGCGCTCGCTGCACGAACGCGCCTATCACGCTTATCTGTCGAATCTGAAAACGGCTGAAACACTCGCGAGTCACGAACAGGAAGTCGCCGCCATCAGCGCCGAAATCGCCGCGACTGAAAGCGCGTTGACTGATACGCAAACGAACTTGCAATCATTCGCCGCGCGTTACGACGAAGCGGCGCACGTGCGTTCGCTGGCCGAACTCGAACAGGCGCGCGAACGCGTGACGCAACTCGCCACGCAACTCGAACACCTGCGCGTGCAACTAGCGCAACTGCAAACGCGGCTCGCGCAATTCGAAGAAGCCCGCGCACAACGCGCTGCGCAACTGGCTGAAAAAGACCGCTTCAATCGCTTGCGCGAAACGGCTGATTTCGTACGCGACATTTTGCAAAAGGCTGCGCCGTTCATCACCGAATCTTATCTCTATTCGATTTCTATCGAAGCCAACCAGCTTTACCGCGAACTCTCAGGCCGCCACGACGTGACGCTCAAGTGGACGAAGGATTACGAAATCACGCTCGAAGAAGAGGGCCGCGAACGCCCTTTTGCCAATCTCTCAGGCGGCGAACAAATGGCGGCGGCACTGGCGATCAGGCTGGCGTTACTGAAAGAACTCTCTGAAATCAATCTGGCTTTCTTTGACGAACCTACGACGAACATGGACGAAGAGCGCCGCCGCAACCTCGCCCAACAAATCGGACGCATCAAAGACTTTCAACAACTGTTCGTCATCAGCCACGATGACACGTTTGAAGGCCACACCGATCAAGTGATTCTGTTGGGCCAGGCAACGGCACAATAGATACGCGGGTAGGGCAGATTGGCGCGAATCATTCAATCTCTTATCCGCGCCAATCCGCCGCATCCGCGTCATCCGCGTACCTATTCTGCCTATCAATTCAGACGACTTGAAAAAACTGCATGGTTCCCTTCTGAATCGCGCCGCGATCAAGGCAACTCCGTTCGGGCTGGCAGCCCAAACCCACATAACGGCTATGACCAGGGACGCGCGTGGAGTCGAGCGAACCGACGCTCATCAAACTGGCTTACGCTTTTGAATAGGCGGCGCAACATCGCCAGGCTCCGACGCTGGCTGAACGTGCCGACCTGCGCGCAGGCAAGTTGTATGAAGCAGCGTGCTGCAACAGTTTGGTGACGCGACGAACGGAATGACTTAACCGTCTCATTGGCTGAGAAAGAAAGGGCGATGACGCACGAAACGCCATCGCCCTGATTCAATTTACGCCTTTGATGGCTTGCTCAATCCCACTTAATTGCAAGTCATATTGTATCTGGGGCTGTTGCCCAACTGGCTGCCATTCACGAATTTAACGTGAACCGTATTCGTCGAACCGCCTTTGAACGTGGCAGGGGTGGGGATGCTAAAGCCATGCATGCCGTTATCACCCAGATAAGCTCCCACATCCCCTCTTAGTTGATCGGCCAAAATGGTCATTACGTAGGTGTTCCCCTTGTAAAGCATCACCTGAATCGGAGTATTCGGTTGATTCCGATTCGCCGCCCAACCACTAATCAGGCCGCAATTAATCTGATCAACGACACCTTCATAAATCGGTGGACAAGAAATCGTGCGAGGCGTATTTCCTAAGGTAGTAGTCCAATCTGGGAACTTCATCGTAATGCTATGCGTCCCACCATCTCTCAGGCTGGCAGGCGTAGCAATGCTGAATCCGTGCAACCCGTTGTCTCCGAGATAAGCCCCTACGTCTGAACGCAATTGGTTGGCTGTCACCGTAGCAAGTGGCGTCACCCCATCATATAGCCACACGTCAATTGACGTATTCAATTGATTTCGATCTGCCACCCAGCCGCTAATCGTATTGCAATCAGCTTGGTCAACATACCCGGCAAAATTGGGGCATGCTGCCCAGGCGGTCAAGACCGCCGTGTAAGTCCCAAGTGTTGCCCCATTCGAAGCGTCTATCAGATAAAAAACCTGCCCATTCACCACCCACTTACCGGTTTGCGCTCTGCCTGACGAACCGCCTTGTGCGAAAAGGGTACCCGTGGGAGAGCCAATACGAATTTGTGTGTTGGTAACGCCCGGCGCATACCAACCCAACATCGTCGTTCCCAATCCCGTGCCATCACAAACCTTAATAGGATCGTATTGGCTGAACAGCGGCGTGGTATGCAATGACTGAACTGCGGGAAATACATCACAAATCGTTTTCCATCCGCCCGCCCAAGCCTGCGATTTATATTTGAATAGATTTCCCCATTGATCAGTCAGCGACGATGCGTAGTAGTTCGCCAGATCAATGTTATCTACTCCAGCAGCTTGCATCGTTCTTAACTCATTCGCCTCTGAAATACCATTGTGATTAGCATCAACCCAGATACGTAGCGAATTGTATACGTTATCCCAGTGGTCAATCACTCCGTCGCCATTACCATCGTGTGCCGGGTCATCAAACCAACGAAGGGCTATAAACCCATTCGGTGGAATGTTATTCGGGTCACCGTTTTGTTGGGTGAAATTACCGAACAATTCCTTGCCGCCATCAATTGTTCCGTTAGAATTGCGATCCAAGGCCAGCCACCCATCTGCTGAACTCGCAGTTGGCCATGCGACCCTAAAGAACTTCCCATTACCTCCAATGTCAAACAATACGCCATTTGGTGCGCTAGTAAACTGATATCCATTACCATCCAGATCAATAATTAACGGTGAGGCACTGGGGCAACAGCAATCGGCTTCCGCTACAACAAACCCATCCTGACTACAAAAACCGCCGCTTGAATAATAACAACGTTCAAAATACCCACAAGAAGATGCTATTGGCACTG
>JAYSVR010000322.1:0-16872 GCA_043718445.1 Acidobacteriota bacterium
GAAAGACGACACATTGAAAGGCATAGATTATTTCCAACAGGCAATCAAACTCGACCCGAACTATGCTTTGGCGTATGCCACAATTGCCGAGTCATATAACTCAATGGCGAAAAGTGCAGATCTCCCGCCTAAAGATGTTGTCCCGCAAGCTAAAGCGGCGGCAACGCGAGCCTTGGAAATTGACCCGACACTTGCCGAGTCACACGGAGCTTTGGCTGATTCGCTTGCCATTTATGATTGGAACTGGGCTGAATCCGAACGCGAATTTGGAAAGGCATTTCAACTCAATCCAAACGTTTCTATCATTTATTTGTCGCACGGCGTTGGCTACTTGGTGCCGCTAGGAAAACGAGAAGCGGCGGTTGCGGGATTAGAGCGAGCTGTAGAACTTGAGCCTCTCTCACTGATTAACAATGCAATTCTTTGTGCTAGTTATCTATATGCCGGACAAAATGATAAAGCGTTGGAGCAGGGCAGGAAAACCTATGAGCTTGACCCGCATTTTAGATTTGGACGGCAATATCTTGGTAGCACATACATAGTGCTTGGAAGATATGATGACGCAATAGCACTCGCGGAAAAAGGATTAAAAACATCTCCACAGTCGCAATTCGACCTTATGAATGCAGGGGTTGCCTACGCCAAGTCGGGTCGCAGACGTGAGGCAGAACAATATCTTGATCGGCTCCGAGAATTGGCAAAAACAGAAAATGTCAGAACTAATCTTACTGCCAACATTTACGCCGCACTTGGCGACAAAGATATGGCGTTCGCCGAATTGGAGAAGGCTTTTGAAAGCAAGGACTCTGTTTTACCCCGAATAAAACTAGACCCGTTTATGGATCCGCTCCGCGACGACCCGCGATACAAGGATTTGCTGAAACGGATGGGTTTGCGGGAATGAATGCTATGGAGTGCGGTCGGCTTGCCGCCGCTTTCCGTTCGTAGTGCGAGACTCCCGTTAAAACCCGAATCCGTTCGCAACACGAGACTCCCGGTTAAACCCGAATCCGTTCGTAGCGAGAGGCACTCGCTTAAACCGTAATAGTTCGATCACGAAAGCAAAAGCGGCGGCAGGCCGACCGCACTCCAAAGGAAAATAAAATGCAAAGACGAAACTTTTTATGCGGTACGGCGGCTTTGGTTGGCGCGGGATTATTAGCGCCTAAGTCATTGGCAGGTTCGGCGAGATTTGCCGCGAATCCTTTTAGTCTCGGCATCGCGTCGGGCGATCCGTGGGAGTCGGGCGTCGTATTGTGGACGCGCCTTGCGCCCGATCCGCTGCAAGGCGGCGGCGTCACGGAAGCCAGCGTTGCCGTGAAGTGGGAAGTGGCGACCGATGAACGCATGCAAAAGGTCGTAGCGCGCGGCACGGCAATGGCGCGCGCGGCGTTGGGGCATTCGGTGCACGTCGAAGTCAACGGACTGCAACCGGCGCGCTGGTATTGGTATCGCTTTATGGTCGGCAATGAGACGAGTGTGGTAGGCCGCACGAAAACGGCTCCGGCGCGCAATGCGAAAAACGAGCAACTCAAGTTCGCGGTCGCTTCGTGCCAGCATTGGGAAACGGGTTATTACACGGCATACAAACACATGGCTGCCGAAGACTTGGATTTAGTCGTATTTCTGGGCGATTACATTTATGAATACAGCCCAATTGAGAACCGCACGCGGCGGCACAACAGCCTTGAGATCAAGACGATTGAAGATTACCGCAACCGTTACGCGCTCTATAAAAGCGATCCGCTGTTGCAACAGGTGCACGCGCTGTTTCCGTGGGCGGTGACGTGGGACGATCACGAGGTTGATAACAATTACGCGGGCGACGTGCCCGAAGACAAACAGACGCGCGAAGAATTTTTGGCGCGTCGTGCGCGGGCTTATCAGGTGTTTTATGAACACATGCCGATTCGCGCCACGACCTTTCGCGCCAATCGTGACGTAGAGCTTTATCGCCAGTTACGTTTCGGTTCGTTGCTTGAGATGAACGTGCTGGATACGCGCAAGTATCGCACCGACCAACCGTGCGGCGATGGCACGAAGCCTTTATGCGAAGCTGCGCTGGATGCAAAAGGCACAATTCTCGGCGCGCGACAGAAACGTTGGCTGCTGCGCAATCTTGATCGTACGACGGCGCGCTGGAATGTGTTGGCGCAACAGGTGATGATGACTCAGCTTGATCTGGAGCCGGGCGCAGAGCGCAAGTTTAGCATGGATAAATGGGCGGGCTATCAAGTCGAACTCAAAGAAGTGATGCAGTTTCTTGCGCAACGCAAACCGTCGAATCCGGTGGTGCTGACGGGCGACATTCATACGAACTGGGTGACCGATTTGAAGGCCGATTTTGATAAGTCCGAATCGGCAGTAGTCGGCACGGAATTCACGGGAACTTCGATCACGTCGGCGGGCGACGGTTCGGATACGCGGCCTACGATGGCGCAGGTGATGAGCGAGAATCCGCACTTGAAATTTTTTAATGCGCAACGCGGCTACGTGCGTTGCGCGGTTACGCCGGAGCGTTGGCAGACGGACTTTCGCGTCGTACCGTTCGTGACGAAACCGGATGCAGAAATTAGTACGCGCGCTTCTTACGTAGTAGAGAACGGCAAGCCGGGGGCGCAAAAGGCATAGCAAAAATGTAGGGCAGGTTCTCAACCTGCCCGTCCGGTTGGTATTGGTAGGGCAGGTTGAGAACCTGCCCTACATTTTTCTGAGGAACCTGATGGAAGAACGATTGCAGAAATTGATAGCGCAAGCCGGAATCGCTTCGCGGCGCGCGGCAGAAGAAATGATCAAAGACGGCGAAGTGCTGGTGAACGGCAACGTCGCGGTACTCGGTACGAAAGCCGATCCCGAAAAAGATCACATCAAAGTACGCGGCAAGCTCATCAATGCGCGGCTGGAAAAATACGAAAAAATTTACCTGTTGTTGAATAAGCCGACGGGTTACATCACGAGCAAGGCTGATCCCGAAGGCCGCCAACTGGTGACGGAATTAGTAGGGAAATACCGCGACAAGGTTCATCCCGTGGGTCGCCTCGACGTGAATTCGGAAGGCTTGTTGTTGCTCACCAACGACGGACAGTTCACGCAAGCCGTAGCCCACGCCGCCGGTAAGGTCGCCAAGGTTTATCACGTCAAAGTGAAAGGGCAGCCGAGCGAGCGACAGATCAACCAAATCGCGCGCGGCGTCGAATTGGACGGCGTGCGAACGGCACGCTCCGAAATCAATCCGATTGAATTGAGCGAAACCAACGCGTGGTTTGAAGTGACCTTGTATGAAGGCCGCAATCAGCAGATTCGCAAGATGTTCAAATCTATCGGACACTCAGTGTTGAAGCTCAAGCGCGTAGCTATTGGCTTTTTGAAGATCGAACGCTTGGCGACGGGTGAGGTGCGCGAGTTGACCGATGCCGAAGTAAAACGGTTTTTCAAAATGAAAGAAACGGTAGCAGCCAGCCCCAGAATGAAAACGGCGGGAACCAAAGCGCCTGCCGCCAAGTTACGCACGCAAAAGAAAAAGCCTGGAATTTTCACAAGCAAATTCGTTGCTCCCAAGCGGCAACGCTAACCGGGTGCGGTTGTTGAAGCGTCCGTCGAGCGTTTCCTTAAAGACCTCAGCGCCTGGCAGCGAACAGTGCTGTGGTCCCGCATCTGCAAGCCTGCCCGAGCAAATGGGCGACATTTGTCAGATTAGGCTTTAAAATGGTACTGTCCGCCGTGCTGGTGTTGTTTTGACCCCTGAGCGCCCCCGTATCAACAACTCATGATACGACTTCTTCACACCTGAATTTCTAATCTACTTTTGACCCCGAAATTATAGTTACGTTTTCTATTAATAAAACTACTAAACGATGGTAACGTTAGTTGGAGTCGCTGGACATATTTCCTGTTTAACGTGCTAATCTTTACAGATTGTAGGCCATTCTGGTAGCAGTTTGTGCTAGGCTCTTAGGACTTAAAGGCTAGATGCTGCCTCGACATGAGGTTTCCTATACGGTTCGCATTTATGGGTGAACTGCGTGTGTGCAAAGAAAAGCAGTAGCGCAGTTTGGATGTTCAGACGTCGGTTCAATTCGGTAAGGAGCATTTACAATGAGACAATTTTCCCTCACAAAATTTGCCAGGTTTTTTTGCCAGGCTTTTTTAGCAAGCTCAATCAGCTTGTTGGCGTTGATCTCTTCCTCAGCCACACCGCAGACTGTGGTTAAAGTTGCTGGAGAGTTGTGGGTCAACGGTTCAGTCGAAGTTAACGGCCGGGCTGCTGCCACGGGCATGACCGTTTTTTCGGGTGGTAAGATCAAAGTCGGCCCTGGCGGTGCGGCCACCATTCAACTGGGGAAACGCACTGGTTCTATCAAGCTGATGGCTGAAAGCGAAATGGTTTTAAACCTTTTATCGGGCGTCATTGGCGGGCAACTCACGAAAGGTCGAATCACTGTGGTGACACCCAAAGGCGTGTCCATCAGTGTGCCGACCGCGATGGGTGAAGTGGTTTCGCGCGAGCCGCTGGAATCGGTCTTCACCATCGAGGCTACGGCGGAACGTACTAAAATTTGCGTAGAGCGCGGCAAAGGGGCTTTGAAACTCGCCAGCCCTGTGCCTGCTGACCAGCCTAGCCTCAAGGCGGGCGGTACGCTGGAAAACGTAGACGAGGGGGAATCCCTGACTGCGACGGCAAACGGTCAACTGGCGCGTCATAAATGCACACGTCTGGAAATACCGGCTAAAGGCAGTGGTGGAATTCCTGGCGGAGTAGCGGTTCCGTTAATCATTGGCGCGGTAGGGGGAGGCGTTCCGGCAGTTGTAGCAGGTGCGGGGCCGCCGTCTTCAGGTGTCATTTTCTCGCCCGGCAATGGCGAACCGCCTATCACGCCAGTTCGTCCGACGCCTACCGCTCCGTTCTGCGAATGCCGGTTCAATCCGGCGACCGGGCGTGTATTGAATCCGCGCCAACCCACAGTGATTTGTCGCCGTCAAAACGGCACGGCGGTTACACTGCCGCTGACATGTGCTGTGCTATCCACCTATTTCAATGCCGACGGCACGCCTCGCCCAGGACATGAAGAAGATACTTGCGGCGTTTGTCCGCAAAACTAAAAACATAGATCAGGCGGGCGCTATTACTAGATGATCATTAATTTGCCGTGGGGTTCGCAGCGGAGTTCATGGGGTGCCCGCCTGACAGTTTTGCTGATTGCTTCAGTTAGTTGTTGGGTTTTAGTTCGTGTCGGATACGCCCATTACCTAATTGCATCGTTGAACGATCAAGGTGTGAAAACCGACCTTGAAACCTTAGGGCAAGCGGTTCAGCGTTTTCCTGACTCGGCTCGTTTGCAGGCGCATTGGGCGGCTTCGCTGTTGACCCAGGCCAACGATTTTGAAGAGTCATTGGCGCAAGCTGAAACGGCTGCACAACAAGCCGTTCAACTTTCCCCTAACAATGCTGAATTCAGATTATTGTTAGCGGCTACGCAAAGTGTTAGCGGCGACCTCGCTGCGCGCGAATCGCATTTGCACACCGCCGTCGCGCTCGCCCCGCATTATCCGCAGGTGCGTTGGCAACTGGCGAATTTGCTGATACGCGCGGGCAAACTAGACGAAGCCCTCGAAGAATTTCGACAGGTTGCCGAGGCCAAACCCGCACTGCTGGTGGCGGCATTTGATTTATTATGGGAAGCCACAAACGGTGATTTCAACGCGTTGGCGCGGGCGACGGGCGAACAGCCGCGCAATCGCATGGCACTGGCGAAATTTCTGTTACAACAAAACCGCAGCACCGAAGCCGCGCAGGTATTCAGTCGTATCGAAGTTTCAGCGCGGGCCAGCACACCTGAAACCGGCGAGTTTGTCCGTCAATTGATGGACGCAGGATATTCAGAATTGGCGCGTCGCTTGTGGGGCGAAACACGCGGCGCATCAGAAGTTGAATCAGTAGTTCTCTCAAACGGCGGCTTTGAATCAGAAGTATTGTCAAAGTTCGCCCATTTCGATTGGCAATTGAAACGGAGTGATTACGCCAGCCCTAAAATCGAAGTGGGTACGGCTCACGCGGGACGGCGGGCTTTGCGCGTAGATTTTGCAGGGCGCGATACAACCAAACTGACTGATGAAGTGCGTCAGTTGCTGGTGTTGCAACCCGCGACGGCATATCGCCTGACTTGTTACGTCAAAGCGGAGAAATTCAAAGCGCCCGAAGGGCCGCATTGGGTTGTGTTGAATCAGGCGAATAACCAACCCGTCGGTTCAACGAATCGCGTCAGCGCCGACCACAACGATTGGCAATTGCTCACAGCAGATTTCACTACCCCGGTTCAACAACAGACTTATTGGTTGACCTTACAACGCACGCCGCAATTCAGTTACGACGAACCGACGAAAGGCTCGCTTTGGTTCGATGGTTTTTTGTTGGAACCGCTGGCGCGCACTCTGCCCCGTTAATGACCCCCTGGCCCGCGAATGATTTTCTGGTTAGATAAAATTATCGCCGTATTGTTGCTGGTGATTCTGGTCTTTGCCGCCTTAGCGCACGGAGCCGTCGAACCCTGGTCAGTCGGCCTCTGTGCTGCGGGATTGATCGCATTGTTCGGCTTGTGGTCTTTGAAACTCGTCTTCACCTCCGCACCGCGTTTGCACTTGCCTGAAACGCTCTGGCCGTTGCTGGGTTTGATCGTATGGGGCTTGCTGCAAGGCTGGTCGCGGACCGACGCCGGAGGCCAGCGAGTCAGTCTTTCGCTCGATGCCGAAGCCACCCACACAGCCACGTTTTGGTTGGCGTTAATGACGCTCACGTTTTTAGTCGCGGCGAACTCGTTTTTGCGCCTTCAGCGTCTGGCCTCGCTCTCGCGCTTCCTGGTTTATTTCGGTATGGCGCTCGCGCTTTTCGGGTTGATACAAAAGCTGACTTGGGACGGACGCTTTTACTGGATGCGTTACATTGACACTGAGGCGATCACTTCGCCTTTCGGCCCGTTCGTGCATCACGGACATTACGCCGGATACATCGAGATGCTGTTGCCGATACCGATGGCGATGCTGGTGATGCGTTGCGTACCTACCGAACATCGTTATCTTTATGGTATCGCGGCAACCTTAATGGGGCTTTCGGTCATCGTTTCGCTTTCGCGCGGCGGCATGATCAGTCTTGCTATCCAAATGCTCTTTCTCGGTTGGATGGGTATGCGCTTGACGAGTAGGCAAACCGATTATGCCGGTCATTCGCGCTCCGGTTTGCGGTTCGCTCTCACCCGCGTAGGCGCACTTGTCGCCATTATCGCGGCTATCGGGTTGAGCGTGTTTTGGATGGGAGCCGAACCGGTCATCAATCGCGTACTCGGAGAAGCGACGAACAGTACGCCGTCTGCCGAAGGGCTTTTTTACAGTCGCGGATGGATTTGGAGCGATGCGTGGGCGATGTTCAAAGCGCATCCGCTTACCGGTGTTGGCTACGGTGCATTCGGCACGGCGTATTCGGCTTACACCGAAAGCGACGGCTCAGTGCGAGTCACTGAAGCGCACAATGACTATTTGCAGGTCTTGACCGATGGCGGCGTGGTCGCTGGTGCATTGGTGCTGTGGTTTCTCATCGCCGCTGGCCGTCAGGTCTATCGGGGCTTGAATGCCGACGATCCTTTGCGTGTCGGGCTCGCGCTTGGCGCAGCTACAGGCATTGTCGGTTTGCTGGTTCACAGTTTTTTCGATTTCAATTTGCAACTGCCTGCCCAGTCGTTGCTGTTTGTTTTGCTGGTCGCCGTCACGGCCCAATGCGGTTTGCCAGCGCGTCAAAGGAGTACTGTATGAAACTGAAAACCTTTCTGATGTTGATGCCTCTTTTGTTTTTAAGTTTTGCCTTGCGCGTCACGGCGATGCCACAGGAACCAACCACTGGATCATCTTCCAAGCCGCCATCTTCAGAGGCGAATGGTTCTGCGAATCGCGGCAATAATCGTGGAGGAGGTAGTCCAGATATTTCCGGCCCCTCCATTGCGCTGGCTGCGATGGACGGAGATTACAAGATCGGCTCGAACGACGTGATTGATATAAATGTCGAAGATGCCGATGAACTTTCAGGCCCGCGCCGTGTCAGTGCCAACGGTACGTTTTTGATGAACTACCTCGGACGCCTGACCGCCAAAGGCAAAACGACAGAGGAGCTCGCGCGCAGCATCGAAAACGGATTGCGCGGTCGTTATCTGGGCAATCCGCGGGTGACGGTGACGGTCAAAAATTTCAACAGCCGCTCTTTCTTCGTGCAAGGCGCAGTGCGCTCGCCCGGCGTTTACTTGATTGAAGGCCGTCCGACTCTGCTCGAACTGGTCACGGTCGCGGGCGGATTGATGCAAGGCCACGGCTCGACGGCTTTCATCATTCGCAAGCTCAGGCCAAACGAAGCCGCTGCGGACAATCTAGCGGCAGAAGTGGCAAGTGCGAAACCAAATGACAAACCTGAAGCGCAAACCACGAATACTGACGCCGCAAATTCGCCAGATACGCCGCCGCAATACACGCTGCTCAAGGCGAATTTATACGGCCTGTTGAAAGGACGCTTTGAACAGAATGTCTTTCTCGAACCTGGCGATGTCGTCAACGTGCCGAGTTCCGACGTGTTTTTCGTCGCGGGCGAAGTCAAAGCGCCCGGCTCGTTCCCGCTCAAAGAGGGCACGACGCTGCGGCAGGCGATTGCGCTCGCGCAAGGCGAAAATTTCAAAGCCGCTGGCAATCGCACTGTGATCTTTCGTGAAGATCCCAACAGCGGAAAGAGGCAGGAAATCAAAGTTGATCTGGGCGCGGTCTTGAGCGGCAAGGCCGAAGATTTGGCGATTTTGGCCAACGACATCATTATCGTACCGAACAGCAAGTTGAAATCCATCACGGCCCCAATGCTCAACGCGCTCGGCGCTAGTGCTGTGAGATTGCCGATTCCGTATTAGTGGTTAGTGGTTAGTGGCTAGTGGCTAGTATGAAAAACTAGCCACTAGCCACTAGCCACTAACCACTAAAAAAATTATGACTCCGAATCCACAACAAAAACCTAACGAGCAAACTTCGCTTATTCCTTTGCTGCCTGCCGAGACGCAATTGCTTGCGCCGGAATATCCAAATGGTGCGCGAGCCTTGACGCCTTACAGTTATGGTTACGGTAATGCCACGGTGGAAACGAGCGACCGCCTTCAGTTCGGTGAAATCTGGCGGCGCGTTTATAAACATCGTTATTTGATTCTGTTGATTACCGTGTTGGCTACCACAGTGACTGCCGTAGAAAGTTACCGCACCAAGTCGCTTTATGATGCGACCGCTACCGTAGAGATTGCGCCTGAAGCGCGTACGTTGATTCGTTCGGGTGACACTGTGATCGAAAGCGAAGAGGCAGATTCGTATTACGCCGTACAGGCGACGATGAAGACCAAGATCAAGTTGCTGGAAAGCCGTCCTTTGCTCGAAGACGTAGCCGCGGCCCTAAAGCTTGATCAACATCCAATGTTCATGGATGTGACCGAGCGCAGAGGCGTCAAAGAAGCGGTTAAAACCATCTTTAGCCGCGTCGCTTTGGGCGCTACGCAGGTCAGTGACCCCGTTCCCGCCGAAGCGGCTGTAGTAGAAACGAAATTCGACCGACCGGCTGCCGAAAGCGCGCGCCTTTCTTCTTTTGTGGATGTGTTGAGTTCTAACCTCATGGCTGCGCCGATTGAAGAAACCCGTATGCTCGCGATTTCGATCACGCATACCGATCCGTGGTTGGCTGCGCAAATCGCCAACACTACAGCGAAGGCTTTCATTCAACGCAGCTTCAAAACCAAAAACTCACGTGTCAACCAGGCGTCTGAATGGCTGGATGCCCGCACCCGTGAACTCAAAGCCAAAGTCGAACAGGCCGAAAAGAAACTCGCCGATTTCAGCAGCCAGAACGACGTTTCAATGATCACCGTCGGAACCGAGTCTCAACAAGGCGAATCGGCCAAAGGCAGCGCGCTTTCGAGTAAACTCGGCAGCTTGCAGGAACAGGCGACGAAAGCCGAGACCGAACGCATTCTCAAAGAATCGCTTTACGAAGAAGTTAAGCAAGGCCGCCTGGACAAATTACCCGAAGCCTTTAGCGACGCGCGCATTACGGCCTTGCAGACCAAACTGGGCGACCTTTCTATTGCTGCTGCGCAAAACATCGGGCGTTACGGCCCTGACAATCCCAAGACCATTCAATCGCAAAATGAAATAGCGGCTTTGCAAAAGCAATTGGACGACAGTCGCGTCACGTTGGCTGACAAGCTCAAGGCTGATTTCCAGCGCGTGCAACGCGATGAAATATCACTCAAGGCAGCGTTGCAAAAAGCACTGGTTGCCGCGCGCACAGAGTCTATTCAACAAAACTATGCCGCCGTGCAGTTCAGTCTGATTAAGCAGGAAGTCGAAACCGCCAAGACGCTTTATGGTGAATTCCTGCAAAAGAATACGCAGGCCGATATGCAACTGGCCGAGCAGACCAACAACTTGCACATCATTGATCCGGCGCGAGCGAGACGCACGCCCATCGGCCCGCAACGCTTGCGTTCGATTTTGATCGCGCTGATTCTAAGTTTGTGTGCCGGTTTTGGACTCGCGCTGGCTATCGAATTCTTCGACGACAAGATTAAGGTGACCGATGACGTAACGCGCTACATCGGGTTGCCTACGCTCGCGTTGATTCCCCGCGTCCAAGTGAATCGGTTGCGCTTGCCGGAGGCAGAAAAACCTGCCGCCCGACTGAGTGCGGCAAACAACGGGGGCGGTCAAAACGCGCTCGAAAAAGCGGCATCCGAACCCATCTTACGCACCAAGCAGTTGTCTGAAAAAAATCGCAATATCCTGATCGAAGCCTATCGCTCGTTGCGCGCTTCAATCATGCTTTCGACCGCGAGCCGTCCGCCCAAAATCATTATGTTCACCAGCAGTCAGCCCGGCGAAGGCAAAACGACGACGACGACCAACACGGCGATTTCAATGGCGCAACTAGGTCTTTCGGTGCTGGTGATTGATGCCGACATGCGCCGTCCCGCCGTCCATCGTGTCTTTGGCCTCAAGCGTACGCACGGCCTCTCGACTTATCTTTCCAGCGAAGTACCGATTGACCAACTCATACAGCCTACTCACGTGGCAAACCTGTGGGTGATGGCCTCCGGCACCATTCCCCCCAATCCGACGGAACTAGTCAGTTCAGAAAAAATGCGTGATTTGATTCAACGCTTAAGCCAGAAATTTGATCACATCCTGATTGATTCGCCACCGATACTAAACGTAACTGACCCCGTCGTAATCTCAACGCTCACTGACGGGGTTGTGCTGGTCGTGCAAAGCGGACGCAGCAAGCGCAGTTTCGTACGCCGCGCGCACCGCGAACTAGCGCAGGTCGGTGCCAAAGTCTTCGGTGTTGTTCTCAATAACGTAGACTTCTCCGGCGTAGGTTATTCCGATTACGAATACGCCCGTTATCGCTATGAATATGGTGGCGGTAGCGAAAAAAAGAATGGAACAGACGGATAGCAATACATAAATGATTCGACCGAAGTGCTTGATCGCATTCCCTCACCGGTTGCTTTTGCAGTGAAATTACAACCCTTACCTTTTACTTACCAATTACCCGACGGCGTGGCGTTGTTGCACGAATGCGCCGCCTCGTGAAGTAACTCAAGAGCTAATCAGTAACGCGATAACTTCATGTTTAATCAACTGGCCTCAGTTTTATATTTTCCGTTATTCGGCATCCTTGGCATTTATCTGGGATATGCCACGCTCAATAACCCCAACACGGGCGCAGGCGTGATCGCAGGCCTCGCGGCAGCGATGTTGTTTTTCTGGTTGGTTGCGCGCGAATCGTTCGAGCAGCGTTTTTTGCTAAAGTTGTTCTGGGGCGGATTGGCTTTGCGCTGGCTGGTTGGGTTGATTATTTTCTCGCGTAGTTTGTATTCGCTCGCGCCCGATGCGCTCACCTACGATTATTTCGGTAATTACCTTTGTCAGATTTGGTTGGGTAAAATCAGTTCAAGTTGGGCAGGTTTTATTGACCTGAAAAGATCAGGCTGGGGGATGAATTATTATGTGGGGGCGATCTATTACGTATTTGGCCGCAGCCCCCTGGCGATTCAATTGATTGACGGTGCGATGGGCGCGTTCACCGCCGTGTTGGTTTACAAGATCACGATGTTGGTTTATCCGCAGCTCAGGGTTGCGCGCATGGCGGGCATTATGGCTGCGGTTGCGCCTTCGATGGTGCTTTGGACTGCGCAGGGCATAAAAGAAGCTCCGATTATGTTGTGCCTGGCGGTTAGCGCATATTGTGCTTTGCGTCTGTGCCGTAGTTTTGAAATTTCGTTAGTGCTGTGCTTGTTGGCCGCTTTGCTGTCGTTATATTCCTTGCGGAATTATGTTTTTTACATCACTTTCGTGTCCATTGTGGCGACTCTACTTTTCAGTACGATGAAATTCTCGGCAGTCCGTGCTGTGCAAGGCTTTATTCTTTGCATTTTTTTGGGCGTGGCTTTTATTTACTTAGGCGCTCCGAAAATTGCCCAGCAAAATTTTGATTTGAAACGCATTCAGGCCGGACGTGAATGGGGTGCGCGGGCTGCGGACTCAGGCTATGGCGGAGACGTTGACATTACTGATGCTCCTTCAGCTCTGGCTTATCTCCCGCTCGGAGCGGTTTATTTTTTGTTTGGACCTTTTCCCTGGATGGTTCGAAAAATGAGTCAGGCGATCACTTTGCCAGAGATGGTGGTGTGGTGGGCAGCTACTCCGTTATTGGTACGCGGTTACTGGTTTGCCCTGCGCAGGCGGTTATTGGAGATGTTGCCGCTGTGCGCTTTTACGTTTGGATTGACGGTGGTTTATGCCTTTTTGCAAACGAACGTAGGCACTGCGCATCGGCAGCGCACACAGATTTACGTCTTCTTCTTTATTTTCATCAGCATCGGTTGGGAGCAGTGGCAACTCGCCCGCCAGCAAAAACGTCAGCCGCTTACTGCGCCACCTATGGCAGTTAATTTCCAACCCCCGCCATATTCACCACCGGTTGCTTCCTGATGTGTAGCACGTAGCCGGAGCGAGCGCGCGCTTGCAGCCGAAGCGCAGCTTTGCACAAAAAATCCTTTTGCGGCCCATTAGTTGTTGTTGTGCGGCTGTCCGCCCACGCTCGCTTGTGGGCGAGCCGCGGCGTGAATTCTTTGGCTTGTGCAATTCTTCCCTTGCTAGAAGACCTTCATTGAGGCACATTATGGGCGCTCAAGACCAGCATTTGTTACCACCACTTATTCCCGTGCCAGATTGCTGGTCGGTATTGGGCGTATTTCGACAAATCCGTGATAGCACAATTGAATATCGCATCCCACTCAACAAGGCATCCCCTACCAGTTTTACCCCCACTCAACACGGTTCTGACCGGACTGGTTGACGATTTCGTTCACCTGAAACCTTACGTCAAGCTGGTGATTTAAGTGATCGTCGCGGCCTGCGTGGTTTATTTCGGACGCCGTAAAGCGGTGCTGACCGGCTCGCGGGCGAATGCGTTCATCGTGACAGCATATGATCACGCACGCATTGAAGTCGTCGTGTCGAGTACGCAAATTCCCGAAAGCCGTATGGCACGATTGCGCGAACTTGGTTTGCGCGTGGGTTATCTCAACATACGCATCGAGAGCGATCCCGCGATGGCCGGTGCGAAAGTGATTGACGATAATCCGCCGCCGGTTAGCTTCGACGCAAAAAGGAAGTCACTGCCGTTAGGTAGCAGATAACATTTACTCGTGTGGTGCGGGCTGACCGGCCTGCCTGCGCATTCACAAATAACAGGAGCACACACAATGAATAACACATACCCACAAGCTCGTACCGCCGACCTCGTCATCAGCGAATTGCCTGACGAAGTGTTGGTCTATGATCTCAAGACCCATCAGGCACATTGTCTGAATAAAACCGCCGCACTGATTTGGCATCATTGCGATGGTCGGCGTACCGTTGCCGAAATCACCCAAGCCATTGAAGTGGCAGAGCATACTTTGCTGGACGAAACGGCGGTATGGGCTGCCCTCGAACAGTTAAACAAAAGTGGACTGCTTGCGGCTTCAGTTAAAAGGCCGTCAGGAATACCTTCATTATCGCGGCGTCGTGCCATGCAGAAAATGGGTTTAAGTGCGGCTGGTGCTTTTCCATTGGTAATGTCGATAGTTGCACCTGCCGCAGCACAGGCTTGTACAGGGTTGCTTCCACTTGGTGCCTCCTGTTCTCCTAACAACTCCTTTGGTGCGGCCAACATGTGCTGTACCCAGTGCTGTAGTGGTGCAGGGTCTATGTGCGTAGTGGTTGGTTTAGGCGTCGGCCAGTTCCGTGGAAATGGCACTGTGTGTACAATGAATAGCGATTGTTGTTCCAACAACTGTGACACTATGGGCAGCGGTAATTGCGTACCATAGAATTTATTTGCAGCCTTCTCGCTTATTCAGCGGATTTCGTTTGAATGAATAGACAAAAGACCTGAAATTATATGGCAACGTACAAATTGTTTATTCACTCAACCAAAAGCCGCTGTATTGTATTGACCAGTCTTTACTCAGAAATCTAATGTCAAAAAACAAGCTCAGAAATCCCGATCAGCAGGTGAGCGTGTATTACCCCTTTCCTGATGGAGTGTTTCACTACGTTTGTCGAGAATGCACACAGAACTGCTGTTTTCGCAGTGCAGAATTCGATGGCAGCTTCGCCGTGCAGCTTCAGCACTTAGTGCAACTTTATCCGGCAATGGAAATAACTGCCATTAGGAAGCGCGGCGATGTAGTTGGTTACGCCACGTCCAGCGCGGGCTGTTACTTTTTGGATCAGGATAATCGGTGTGGCATTGAAACCCGCCACGGCAAGGAACTTAAACCGGCTTGCTGTAGCTTGTTTCCCTTTAACAGCTATTCGCGCATCGGCGAAACCTTTGTCGCTGGTCTCAACATGCTTTGCCCTTTGCGATTAGAGGTTCCTGCGCAACCCGGTCAGGTCGAAGGCACACACGCCAACATTGAGTCTCAGCTTCGGCAAAGCCCTTACCTCGAAGCAAGTTACTATAACGGGGTAAAGCAGTTATACCCGCACCCTGAAAAAGAAGCGAAGGCTATATTGGCAGAGGAAATCAGCTTCCGCGATTTGTGTGCTGCATCCCTCGGAGAGCAGAGTTTCGCCGCGACTTTGCGGAATGCTTCGGCGGATTCAGAAAAACTGGAGGAGTTCACCGCTTGGGCGGGCGGGCTGTTAAACCTTGAACTTTCCCTTAGACCCGCCCAGCGCAATCACATTGATGATTTGTTATTGGCGACTGCCTCGACGTTGCGATTGAGCAAACTGATGCTTTCGGCTGAGAAAAGATTGCGCGTGTTGGCGTTGGGCGAGTTAGCTTTACGCCGATTGTTGACGATGACCGGCGAGCAAGCGGTTGGCCCTACCGATGTCGCTACGCCCAAAGGTGCAATTGATATTTTGAGACGCATTAGCCCTGTGTTGCATTTGTTATCAATTTCGGATGAACCAACCAGTGCGGTGAAAAACGCGATTAATAACCTTCCGCCTTTTGGCGATGCGCAAATGACTTTAGCCGCTTTTGAAGTTGTTCGTGCTGCCGAAAAAGGCTTGCCGCTCACTGACGTACTTACTAAAACGCTGCCTCAGTTCAGCCTCTCAAACCGCATGGCGTTGTTGATGGATTTGGCGGGATATATTGGGCCGGCGATTTCGGCAAAGCCACGAAAACGAAGTCAGTCAAAGGCCACGACTGTTTGAATCCGTGATGAGTGAAAATAGTTTTATTTCTGCCGAATCCCCCATCAAATTTTTCTCCGAATCAAAACGTCGAGATGTGGGACATCATTCGCTGGCTGTTGGATGCGACCGAAATTCCTCGCAGTCCGCGCTCGCTTCGCAAAGCGGATATGTAGATCTGCCGCTCTTTTGTTACACGCCGCACTCAGCCAGTTCAGCATCTTCGGCTGGCGCACTTTGCAGTGCCGCGTCGAAACCGTAAAGCTCCATCAAGCCGAAATACTCAACGAATAAAGGCTCCATGCCTTCGACTGTTTCAGAGCGCAGCACGGCAGTGCGAATGTGTGCCGCGTTCGGCACGCCACGCAGAAATTGCGCCGAGAGCATTTTCATGCGCCCGATGACGCCGCGTTCGGGCATGTGTTCGCGCAGGTAATCGCGGAAGAGCAATAGCACTTCGTGCATTTCGCGCGGGCCGGGTTGATAGGGCGTGAGGCCGTTCATGGTTTCCCACGTCTGGCGAAAGATGTAAGGGTTGGCAATCGCGCCGCGCCCGATGTGTACGGCGTCGCAGCCCGTTTCGTCAAAACGGCGCATCGCGTCTTCGGGTACGAGAATGTCGCCGCTGCCTGAGACGGGAATCGAAACGTTGCGTTTGATCTCGCGCACCAAATCCCAATCGGCCAAGCCGCGATAACCTTGTACGCGCGTGCGTCCGTGCAGCGTAACCATCGAACCGCCGCAATCTTCGATGAGCTTGGCGACCTCGACACAGTTGATCGTCTTGTCGTCCCAGCCCGCGCGAATCTTGACCGTCATCGGAATCGTGATGGCGCGTTTCACTTCGGTGAGAATCTTTTTGAGTTGCGGCAAGTCGCGCAACAGGTTTGAGCCGCCGCCGCCGTTGATGACTTTTTTGGCGGGGCAGCCGCAATTGATGTCTACGAAATCGGCTCCGGTTTCCTGTGCTATTTCAGCGGCCCAACGCATACGCACATCGTCGTAACCGAAAATCTGAATCGCCAGCGGCCTTTGTTCGGGCGTGAATTTCATCATCTCGTGCGAACGCATATTGCCGCGCGTGAGGCCTTCGACGCTGATGAATTCGGT
>JAYSVR010000323.1:0-5080 GCA_043718445.1 Acidobacteriota bacterium
TGCTCAACTGCCGCGACTACACGCTCTCTCATTTCTTTGGGGTATGGTTTCATGCCCTTTATGTTACACTATAGTCGCATCCGATTAAAAACCGCTATACATCTGTTGGCGGAACATTATTTTTCACTGCCCCGCCATTGGATCAAAGGGGACCGTACTCAAATTATGGCTCTCGCATCGACGTTTACGCGCCCGGCGAAATTAAAAAATGGCCCAACATTTATAACAACAATAACTACATTACTGGATTTGATTATGGGACTTCTTATGCCGCCCCTTTAGTCTCCGGCCTTGCCGCGATATACTTAGAGACTAATCCAGACGGGTCAAATTATACGGTGAGAGATGCGATAAGGAGAAACGCTACATACCAAGCGGTGACGACCAATACCGTAGACCCTCCATATTTTGGAAGTATGCTGTACACAAACTTCAAAATGAATACAATCAGTAATGCGGCGAGTTTTCAGCGAAAAGTTGCACCAGATAGTTTAGCCGCTATTTTTGGGGAAGGCCTAAATGCATTCAATGGGGTACTCGTTGAAAACCCACAGACTAACCCTAGCTTCATTTACTCTGGGAATATTACGTTTACAAGTCCCGGTCAAATCAACTTTGTAGTGCCTTCTCAAATATCAACTGGAGTTGCTTCTTTTAGAACTGTGGTTACAAACTGCCAGCTACCTCAGTGTGAACAAGGGCACAGTTCAGTTATTGTTAGTCGAATAGCGCCAGGATTGTTTGCGCCCACCGCAAACATTGTCAGTGGACACCTACTAGGCGTGAACAAAACGACTAATGCGCTTAATTGGGAGACATTAACTAGCGCTGGCAACGTTCTCAGAGATTTCAACACGTACAATTATTACTTAGTGCTGTATGGAACAGGGTTTCGACATCGTAATAGCTTGTCAAATGTTAGTTTACAAGTTGGTGGAGTATCTCTGCCTCCAACTTATGCAGGCGCTCAGGGTTCAATAGGCTTAGATCAAATGAATGTCCCGATTCCAATCACCTTTACCCAACGAGGTTTAATGGACATAATCTGGTCAATAGAAGGGCAAGCTGGCAAAATAGTTAAAGTGCGATTGCTTAACCCGTAGCTTGTTGCTCGAATAAAACTAATTGCTGAATCAAAGAGCGCGTCAATGCACAAACATTCACGCGCTCTTTTTTCATCTTGCTCTCAATAACTTACAGCCCTTTGGCCGCGAGGAATTTCACGAGGTCAACCACGCGGCTCGAATAGCCCCATTCGTTGTCGTACCACGAGAGAATCTTGACCATGTTGCCGCCGATGACTTTGGTGTTTTCGGCGTCCACGATGGACGAGTTCGGGTTCTTTTTGAAATCGGACGACACGAGCGGTGCGGTCTCGAATTGCAAAATGCCTTTGAGTTCGCCTTCTGCGGCGGCTTTCAATACGGCGTTGACTTCTTCAGCCGTCGTAGCCTTTTCGACATCAATCACCACATCAACGAGCGAAACGTTCGGCGTAGGCACACGGACGGAAATGCCGTCGAATTTCCCTTTGAGTTCGGGCAACACCAGCGCAATTGCTTTGGCCGCGCCGGTCGAAGTCGGAATCATCGAGAGCGCAGCAGCCCGCGCGCGGCGCAAGTCTTTGTGCGGGAAATCAAGAATCACCTGATCGTTCGTGTAAGAGTGAATCGTCGTCATCAACGCTTTGACGATGCCGAACTTTTCGTGAATGACTTTCGCCACGGGCGCAAGGCAGTTCGTCGTGCAGGAAGCGTTCGAGATGACGTGATGCTTGGCGGGGTCATACGACTTTTCGTTGACGCCCATCACGATGGTGATGTCTTCGTTTTTGGCGGGCGCGCTGATGATGACTTTCTTGACCGAATCGCGCAGGTGCAAAGCGGCTTTGTCGCGGTCGGTGAAATGTCCGGTAGATTCGATCACGATTTCGCAGCCGTATTCGCCCCACGGAATTTTCGCCGGGTCGCGTTCAGCGAAAACGCGAAAGCGGTCGTTGCCGACTTTGATCGAAGTGTCGTCCGCCGAAATTTCATAATCGAGGTTGCCCAAAATCGAATCGTATTTGAGCAAGTGCGCCAGCGTCTTGGTGTCGGTCAGGTCGTTGACCGCTACGAAATCAATATCTTTCGAGCCGATAGCCGAACGCAGCACGTTGCGCCCGATGCGGCCAAAGCCGTTAATGCCTACTTTAATACCCATGGTTATGGTTACTCCTTATCCGTCTGTTGAATGTTGTGGAATGGTTGCTGTTTCAAATCGAGGCCTTACGCAACATCAGAAGTGAGCTAACAGCTTGCCAACGATTTGAAGAACGGCAAGGTAGTTTTTGTCTTGGGCAGTGTCAAGAAACACAACCATTACGCAAATAAGTCGCGGCAATCGCCTCATAAATGACTGCGGCCTGACTTGCTCGCTCCGGCAGTTAGTGCGAATCTCGCGCACGTTTTGCACAACCGTATGTCGAGTCAAATACAAAACCGAATCAAACAGATCATCGCCAGCGAAGCCGCTGCGATTGCCGCGATTCAAGTCAATGACGAATTTGAAGCCGCTGCGTTGAAGCTGTGCGAGACGCGCGGAAAAGTGCTGACCACCGGCATCGGCAAGGCCGGATTCATTGCGCAAAAGTTCGCTTCGACGCTCTGCTCGACCGGTACGCCTGCGGTGTTTATGCATCCAGCCGAAGCCGCGCACGGCGAGTTAGGCTTGATCTCGCACGATGATTGCATCGTCGCGTTTTCGACCAGCGGCAAATCGAACGAAGTTTTAGAAGCCCTCGAACTCGGACGCCATCTAGGCCTCGCCGCCATCATCGGCATCACGTCGCATCCCGATTCGCGGCTGCGCGAATTGAGCGATATCGTGCTGGATATGGGCGAAATCGAAGAGCCTTGTTCGTTGGGGTTGACGCCTACGGCCAGCATCGCGGTGATGCTGGCGATCAGCGATGCGCTGGCGTTGACCGTGATGGAACTCAAAGGCACGACTGCCGCTGATTTCGGGCTGCGCCATCACGGCGGTTATTTGGGACGCAAGGCGCGCACCGATAATTTGCCCAACGGCTAAAAGCAGATTTTGGAAATTGAATATCCGTTTTGGCCTGAGAGGGATTTCGCCACGAAGAAGCACAGAAACCACAAAAGGTAAGAAAGTTTTTGTGACTCTTGTGCCTTTTTGTGGCGAAATCCCCGTTCGGTAACGGCTGACATCAAATTTCAAAACAGGCTCTAACACCTTCATGGCACTTTCACATCATCCAGAAAAGCTGCTCGAAAAATTCATCTGGTGGGACTTGTTGCTTGTTACCATCCTCACGCCGCTCGCGTTCGGTACGGTCGAAGAATGGTCTATCGCGCTGTTTGAATTGAACGCGCTGTTCGTCGCTGTCGCATTGGCAGGCACGTGGCTGTTGCGGCCTGAATCATTCGAACTCAATCGCTGGCGTATCGCCGCGCCATTGGCGGCGTTGGTCGCATTCAACGGGCTGCAATTGATTTTGCCCAACGGTACGCTCGACCGACATGCAACCCGCGAAAGCGCGATCAAGTTGCTAGCCTTGCTGCTTTATTTTCTTGCGGCCTTGCACCTCTTGCGCGAAGGCGCGCGACGACAGCAGTTGATGTTCGTGCTGAGTGCCTTGGGCTTCGCGCTCGCGCTTTTCGCCATCGCCCAAAAGCTGACTTACAACGGCAAACTCTATTGGGTGCGTCCCGTGTCACCTTACGTCGCACCGTTCGGGCCTTATGCGAATTACAACCACTTTGCCGGTGCGATGGAACTGCTCTTGCCCGTACCGCTCGTGTGGTGGTTGCTGGCGCGCGCCGAAATCGGTCAACGCCTCATCGCGTTGTGGGCAGCCGTTGCGATGATCGTCGCACTCATCTATTCCCTCTCGCGTGGCGGCTTGCTGGCGTTGGGCGTGCAACTCGCAATCTTATTTTTCTTCCTCTGGCGCGAACGCGCGAACACTCCGCAGCGCATGAAAAGCGCGCAAACACCTTTGCTCATTGGCATCGCTCTCACTGTCAGTTTATTGCTCGCTTGGGGATTGGCTTACGATCAACTGGCGGCGCGCTTTCAGTCGTTGCAACAGGGAGCGCAGGAATACTCGCTGGTCACGCGCCGCGCGTATTGGAGCGATGCCTGGCAGATGTTTCGCGCGCATCCGCTGACGGGCGTAGGCCTCGGCGCGTTCCCGACGGCTTATCCGCCATTCGGGCGTTCGTCGGCGCAACACGAACGGCTCGAAACGGTGCATAACGATTACCTGCAATTGCTGACCGATGCGGGCCTGGTCGGAGCCGCGTTGTTGTTGTGGTTTTGCTATGAAGCCGCGCGGCAATTGCGCCAGACGCGGCGGCATTGGATTTCATTGCGCAGCCGTGACCGCGCAGCCTGTCTCGGCGGATGGCTCGCGGCGTTAGGCCTCGCGGTGCATAGCCTGTTAGATTTCAACTTGCAGATCACCGCCAACGCCTGGCTGTGCCTGTGCCTTTTGGGTTTGGCGTTTACTTCAGTTCAAACTTCAGCTTCTTCTGATCTCGCTGCGCATAGCGAAACTTCGCGCATCAAGCGCACGGTCGGTGGCGAGAATGCCGTCGAGGTGGTCTAGCTCATGTTGCAGCAATTCAGCTAAATCATCCGTCGCCGTCAGCGTATGCGACTTGCCGTGTTGATCGGTGAAAGCCAAGTCAATGCTGACGTGGCGGCGCACGCGCACCATCAAACTGGGCAGCGAAAAGCAATCGTCCCACAATTCAAACAACTCAGGGCTGGCGCTCACGATCTGCGGATTGATGAGCGCGAACGGATCGCTGCCGTCTCGCATGTTCACAAAAATCATTCGTTGCCGCGCACCGATTTGCGGCGCAGCAATCGCGCGTCCGAAACCGTTGCGTAATCGAAAGTCCGCCAGCGTATCAGCCAAATCCGTCACCAACGCTTGCGTCACTGTTGAATGAACCTCAGCGATTAACGCCGACGGTTGCCACAGTTGTTGATTGCCTAACAACAAAATTTCTTTGACGGGCATGGATTCTTCCTCTGCAAACGTGGCGCAGGCTTCAGCCTGTGAGAC
>JAYSVR010000324.1:0-5079 GCA_043718445.1 Acidobacteriota bacterium
CCTCGGTGATGCGTCAATTGATTCCAACGAGACGCATCACCGAGGCTCACGTCGCTTATGCTCCCCGTACCGCCTTTTAGTTTTGCAATTCTTCGACGATGCCTGCGGCGATGGTACGTGCGCGCTCCAGTTCTTCCGGCGCGAGCGAAATGGCTGCGACGACGGCGTGTCCGCCGCCACCGAAGCGTTCGCAAATTTTCGCCAGATCGTGCCAACGCGGACGCGGAGCCCACGGGCTGGAGCCCACCGAAATTTTCGAGCGAAACGACGACTGGCTGACGCTCACGCTGTAAGTCACTTCGGGGTGCAAATAGTAAGGAATGAACTTGCTGTAACCTTCCATGTCGTGACCCGCTACGTCAAAAAAGACGACCGGGCCAACGACGCGCGCGGCTTGCTTGATGATTTCCATCGAACGCAGATGTCGTTGATAAAGCGGTTCGATACGTTCGACCACAAAGGGCAACTGCGCGATTTCGCTCAAAGGTTTTTCCTGCAAAGCCAAAATGATGTGCGCGGCCAGCGCCGGGTCGCTGCTGTTTTCGATGACCAGTGCGAGGCGCAGCGCATCTTCTTTCATCTCAACCGGCACGCTGGGGCTTTCATACAAAGCGCCGTCAATGATGTTCGCCCAGTGAATCAGTTCAGCCTGATGCGCGTAATCCATCCCAAACAAGTCGCGCGCCGTGTCGGCAATAAATTTCGTGCAAGACTTGTAATCAGCGTCGAGAAATTTTTTACCGCTCGTGTCAGCCCGCCATTGGGCTTCGTCGGCGGCAGAAAGAAAGGCGCTTTTGTGATGGTCGAACCACCAGGTGAGCTTGGGCGAGTTGCTGAATTTGAAATCTACGATGGCGTTTTCGTCGCCGTCGAAAGCCGCTTCGTCAAATAGCGAACCGGCGCGATGCATCATCGGCTGAAAGCCCTGCTGCCAATCGGGATTAACCTTTTCGCGGTAAAAACGGCCAAACACGGCGGCGGACGAAACTCCGTCAAAACAATTGCCGTGGTAACAAATCTTGATGCTTTTCATTGATTGCGCGAGATCGTTAAAGATCGAAAACCTTTTCTTGCGTCTGTGTGGTCAGAGGCTGGATGAGAAGTAGGGCGCAGCTTAACGATGGGTCAGTGACGATGCAAGCGTTGCAAATTTTCAGCAAGGATTCTGATTGAGTTACGCGCAACTCGACCACAGCTTCAACGACATCTTCCCAATGGAAGATATTTGCGGAGTTCTCGCACTAGCCAGTCAACGTTGAGCGGTAGCACGACACAACGTCGGGGCCACCGCTCACGTGAATGAGAAGACTACTTGTTCGCGGTGTTCACCGGCACAGGTGTGATGCCCAGTTCCGGCATCGGGGTGTACATCGAGAGGTTCGTGTGCATCACTACCCCCGCCGTCCGGCCTGCCAGCTTGCTGTAGCCTTCGACTTGGGGCAGTGCCGCCGAGAACTTTTCGTACTCCGCCCACGAGTCAAACGAATCCACGTGGTAGTAAGTATTGAGATCGCCGCCGATTACGAGACGGCTCACGCGATGGCCTTTGAGGTTCGTCTTTTTCAGCACCGCCAACAGGTCTTTTTGGTAGCTCTCGTAATCTGCCCGACGGCCCGGCGCGACGCTGATCTCGCGGCGTACCATCAGCTTCGACGTACCGTTTTGCATGATCGCGGCTTCTGGGATTGACCGGATGACGTAAGCGTGACTGCTGACGATCATTGAGCGCCGCTTGGCGTCGTAGGCTTTACGGCCTTCCGGGCCAAGCGCTTTGGTAAGTGCGCTGCCTTCATCAAACTGCGCCATGCTATCAAGAGGCTGTACGACTCTGAGTTCAAAGCCATTGCCGACCGGGCCGGACGATTGCATGACGAGCGATTGTTTGATGCCGCCTTTCTTGAGCGCGGGCAGCGTTTCGTTTTTATAGAACGCCAGATACTGCTCCCACATTTCGGGTTTGACCTGCGTCACCGAGACGCGCGAAAGCTGCGGTTTGGGGGCTTCCTGTGCGAAGCCGGAAAGCGATGTGAGCAGAAAAACGCTCAACAGGAATACGAGGTTGGTAGCGAAGCGATTCGTTTTCATAGTGTGAGTCTCCTTTGGTTGTTGGGTTGCGATGATTTATGGAGTGCTGCGGCTCGACGCAGCTTTTCGTTCGCCAGCGCCAGATTCAATGGAACCGGAAGCTGTCAGCCGCGAACGAAAAGCTGTGGCTCGACGCAGCACTCCATACGGTCTACTTGCTTGCGGTCGTGGTGGGCGCGGGCACGATGCTTAGTTCCGGTACGAAGCGATAAACCGCGTTTTCGCGGCTCACGATGCCAGCGCCTTTGGCCGAGTACTTAGCGGCGGTTATCTCTTTGGCTAAAGCCTCGCGGTACTTCCCAAGTTCTTCGAACGAGTCGAACAGCGCCGCCGAGCGGTAAAGATTGAGGTTCCCGCCGTATACCACGCGGCTGACCCGATAGCCTTTAGGCCCGGCCTTCCTGGCTAGCGGCAGGAATTTGGTCTTCACGAAATTTTCGTACTCGGTGTTGTAACCGTTCTCGATGACGCTTTCGGTAAGCACCATGAGTTTGGGCTGACTGCTCGGCTGGAAGCTCAAATCAGGCCGCGTCTCAATGGCGATGGTGTGCGAACTTTCGATGAAGCGCGCGTTCTTGGTTCGATAAGCGTTCGCGGCTTCCTGTCCGAGCGCCTTGACCGCCCACGCAGGGCCGTCGTATTGCGCCAGGTTTTCGATAGGCGTGGTGATGAGGTAGCTGTTTGCGCTTTCGCCGAAGGCGGAGGCATTCCAGACCTTCTGATCTTTGACGCCAGCTTTTTGCAGCATCGGCAGCGTTTCGTTCTTGCGAAATTCCAGCCACTCCGTGCGCATGCCGGGCTTGATGCGAATGTATTGAATACTGACCAATTGCCGTTGCGCGGGCGCTTGCGCGACGGATTTTTCCGCCGCCTTCGCCTGCCCGAAGCACAGCGGGGTCAGCGCCAGCGCCAGCAGCACGACGGCGCAGATTCCGATAAATTGTTTTTTCATGATGGGATTCTCCTTTTCGAGTCAGGGCTGTTCTCACAGCCGTTGACGGTTTGGTGGTTTGGGTTGTGTTGCGAAAAACTACTTGTGCTTACTCATGCGCAGGCGGTTGGCGAATCCCGCCACGCGGCTGAAAAAAATTATTGGACGGTTGAGATGGTGTTGAGCTAGATCGGCAGGGAGGCAGTTACTGGCAGGGGAGAAGGCGCGCGCCGGAACGCCCATACAACATGGTTCCGGCGCGCGTTTTCCTGTTGGTGGGTGCTTACCGATTCACGGGTCTATGGCATCGTCGGCACAATGCTCAACTCAGGGACGAGGCGATAGACGGTGTTCTCAGTGCCCCACACAATCCCGGCGTTCTTGCCCGCGAGCTTGGCGGCGGTGGCCGCTTTCGCCAACGCTTCGCGGTAACGTTGCAGGTCAGCCCACGACTCCACGAACACCGCCGACATGTACTGATTGGTGTGTCCGCCGTAAGCCACGCGGCTCGTCAGGTAACCTTTGGGACCGGCCTGTTTAATCACCGGCAACAGCGCGGTTTTGACGTAGTTTTCATACTCCTCAAAACGTCCCGGCGCGACGGTGGTCGTGGTAACGACGAAGAGCTTGGCCTGATAGTTCTGGGCCGGCGGCATGCTCAACTCAGGCCGCGTTTCGAGGACGAGGGCGTGTGTGCTTTCGATGAAGCGTGTGTTCTTGGCGACATAAGCAGCCGCGCCTTCCTGGCCGAGCGCCCTGGAGGCGGAGCCGGGGCCATCGTATTGCGCCAGACTTTCGATGGGGCTGGCGATGAGGTAGCCGGTTTCGCCGAATTGTGACATCGCCAAGACGGTCTGCTCTTTGACCCCGGCTTTGCGATACATCGGCATTGATTCGTTCTTGCGGAATTCCTGCCACTCGGCGTTCATGCCGGACTTGATGCGTAAGAAAGTAATTCTGCGCAATTGTCGCGGAACGGGAGCGGGCGCGGCGGTTGTGGCTTTTGCTTTGGCCGACGCTTTGGTTTGCCCGAAGGCCAACGGGGTGAATAAAGCGGCGAGCAACAGCGCGCCGCAGAATGCGAAGAGTTGTCTTTTCATCATGGGATCTCCTTTTGGGGGGAAGCGTGAATGGGGGGAGGTGAGCGGGTGGCGCTGACGGTCAGCGCACCGCGTCCGCCAGGGTGTAAAGTTCGGTGCGTACCTGTTTGCGCGACGCGGCGGTTTGCGCCGCGACCTCATCGCGTTTTTCTACGGGCACGGTCTTGTCGAGTACGCTGGCCGGATAGCGGTTTTCGAGATGCTCGAATTTGTCGTAAGCCTCAAACGTCATGTGGCTGTAAGGCCGGTCGGTGCCAGTCGGAATGCGCGCGCCCAGCAAAATCCACAAACGCAGCAAGCCTTGATTGACGCGCTCTTGCTGCACGGGCTTCCAGGCCTTGCGTTCGAGTTCGACGTACTTGTTGGTCATGCCGTAAGTGGGTTGCATGTAACCGACCAGCAAAAAGCGCGGCATCGGTTGCGTGGGCAGGAACCAGGTGGTGGCGTCGAGAACGGTGACGAGTTCGGTCTTGACCATACGGCGCGTAGCGGTGGTGCGCGCGCCGGTGGCTTCGGCGACTTGTTCGGGCTTCAGGCTCGGATGCGCCCTGAGAGCCAGGCCCGCCGGATAAGGATTGCCTACATTGGCGAAGTCGTAAAAGGTGGTGACGGTCAGCGCGTCGTAATCGTAAGCCGCGCCGCCCGGCAGCGTGCGATTCCACAGCGACCAACTGCGGATGATGCCCGCCTTGAGGCGTTCGCGGTGAATGGGCTGCCAGACTTCCTGTTCGACTTTGCGATATTCGGCGGCCTTGCCCGGCTCGTATTTGATGAATTCGAGCAGAGCGTATGTCGGTGGCGGTGGTGGTGGCGCGGTTTGCGCCTGCGTGACGGGCGGCGGCATGAAGGCGCTCAACAGCAGCGCCAGCAAGGCTACGCACAGCGGCAATCCAAAGAAAACCAAACGAGGTTGTTTCATGGTGATGCTCCTTGTTGATGGGTTCAGCGCGCCTGCGGCGCGCG
>JAYSVR010000325.1:0-16815 GCA_043718445.1 Acidobacteriota bacterium
GAAGACGGTGAAGCTGAAATTCGGCTATGCGTTCAAACAGGCGCAATGGGGTACGTCAGCCAAAGTGCGCGGCAAAGAAACGCTGACAGAAACGCGCCCTATCGGCAGGGATGGCGTGTCGCGCTTTTCGCCCAACGGCATCAACGGCGCTCCGGTGGCCGTGAGCGGACATTGGGAAGACGGGCAAACCTTCGTGCTGGAATATGACGAAGTTTCAAGTACGAATTGCTATCGTTTGCGATTGAGCTTCACCGATGAGGGCGTGAACGTGCAGGCGAAAGAGCGGACGGGGTTGTTCGATGAGAAATTTGCGGGCAGACTGACGGACAAACGTTGAAATTGGTTTTGCGAAAGGAGCAGTTATGACTGTCATGGAGCTTGTTTTTGAAAACGGCGTTTTGAAGCCAATGTCCGGCAACGGCCTCAAAGAACATCACCGCTACGCCGCTGTGTTGCGTGAACTCACACCGTCTGAAAAGTCCGGGTTTGAAGCTGATCCTGAATTGGCTACAGAGCTTGAACGCCGCACGACGGTATTGCCCGATGGCAGCACCGTCATTCGTTTGGGAGGACTCTTTGCGTCTTTGGTGCCGCACACACCTGACGAAGCCGACGATTGGGATCAAGTGTTTGAAGCAGTGCGCTGCGACCGAGAACGCCATTTTGACGAAGAGTGGCCGGTTTTGCCGGAGGCGGAGTAAATGCGCAGGGAGTACGTGACCGATATGCAGGCAGTCGTGTGGCATTTATTCGCGCCGGAGCGATTAGGACGCGCCGCACAAGCCCTGTTACTGGATGCTGACGCCGGACTTGTCAAAATCTACGTGCCTGCCGTCGTGTTAGCCGAAATGATTATGGTCGTAGAGCGCAAGCGGTTGAAACGAGGGAATCTGCCGCAACTGTTCGCTCATTTAGAGACCATGCAAAACAATCGGAGCTACGAACTCCTGCCGTTATTGCCGTCGCACGTAAAGGACAGCCACACGCTAACAGCTATCCCGGATATTTTTGATCGCTTGATTGTGGCGGAAACTTTGCGCTTGGGCTTGCCGCTGATTACCAGCGATACCGTTATCACAGGCTCCGGTCTTGTTACTGTGATCTGGAACTGAACCGACCTTTATGAACCCTGAGACGAACGAAAGGGAAGTTGATCTAGCCGCGCGGGGCATCTGCGTTGCACAAGCGGCTGACTTGCGCGCCCGGCTGCATACGTTTGCCGAAGACTGGGAAAGCCCTGAAATGGATATTTACGACGACTACGATACCAACATAGCCGTGCTTCGGCGCACTGACTCTCAAACCCATGACTGAAAACAAATCCCAACTCATTCCCCAATTGGTTAGAGGACTCACCCTCACCGACACCACCGCCCTCGTCATCGGAACTGTCATTGGCACGGGCGTCTTTCTCAAAGCCGCGCCGATGTCGCAAGCCGTAGGCACGCCGATGCTCGTACTCGCCGCGTGGGTAGCGGCGGGCTTGCTGTCGCTCGCGGGTGCGCTCACTTATGCCGAACTCGGCGCGATGATGCCAGAGGCGGGCGGCGAATATGTATACCTGCGCAAGTCTTATGGCGAAGCCTCGGCGTTTCTGTTCGGCTGGCAGCGGTTCATCGTGGCGGGCAGCGCTTCGATTGCGAGTTTGGGCGCAGGCTTTGCGATTTTTCTGTCGAGCTTTTTGCCGCTCGACGCCGTGTGGGCTGAACACAAATTCACGCTGTTGGGCGAAACGATCAACTGGCGTTTTGGCGCAGAGCAGGTGGCCGCTGTCGCCGTGATCCTCTTTCTCACGGTACTCAACTGCCTCACCGTAGCCTTTGGCGGCAAGGTGCAATCGCTGCTGACCGTACTCAAAATCGCAGGCATCCTGTTTGTTATTGGCGGCGTATTTTTCGCGTCGCACACGGCTTCGTGGGCGCATCTCGAAGCGCCCGCCAACGCGCCGCAATGGAGCGGGTTCGCGTTGTTCGGTACGGCGATGCTGGCGGCGCTGTGGGGTTACGACGGATGGAACAACATGCCGATGGCGGCGGGCGAAGTGAAAAATCCGGGGCGCAATATTCCGATTGCGTTGATCGCAGGCATGGTCGTCGTGATGGCGCTCTATTGTTTAATGAACCTGTCTTACTTTTATGCGCTGCCGTTTGACGAAGTGCTAACCGCGCGCTCGACGCAATACCGCGACGCGCTGCCAGTCGCAAGCAAAGCCGCGCAAACGTTTTTGGGTGAATATGGCGGCAAGCTGATTTCGATAGCCTTTGTCGTATCGGCGTTCGGCGCGTTGAACGGTTCGATTCTTTCCAACGCGCGCGTACCCTTTGCGATGGCGCGCGATGGCAAGTTCTTTCAACAGTTCGGCACGTTAAGCGAAGGGACGCGCGTGCCAGTCTTCGCGTTAATCGTGCAAGGCGTGTGGTCGTGCGTGCTGGCGTTGTCAGGTACGTTCGATCAATTGACGGATTGCCTGCTGTTCGCTTCGTGGATTTTTTATGGGCTGGTTACGTCGTCGGTATTCGTGTTGCGACGCAAGCTGCCGCAAGCCGACCGGCCTTATCGCACGTTCGGCTATCCGGTGATTCCGCTGGTATTCGTCGCCGTCGCGTTGTGGTTGATTCTCAATACGCTGTTTACCAAACCGGTTGAGTCGGTCGTCGGCCTCGTGCTGATGGCGCTGGGCTTGCCGTTGTATTGGTATTTCAGTCGGCCTCGTTAGGTGACCCTTGATTGACTGGAGGAAATCATGACCAATCAGAATCGCATTCACTGGAAACTTTTATTCGCAGCCCTGCTCGTCGCGCTCTGTTTGAGCGGCGTAAGCCAACCCGTCGCGCAGGCGCAAGCCGCTGCCGCGCAGGCTCCGCAAGCGATGCCGCCACAAATCATGCCGGTGGACCCACAAATCACCATCGGTACGTTCGCCAACGGGATGCGCTATTACATTCGTGCGAACCAGAAGCCCGCCAAGCACGCTGAGTTGCGGCTGGCGATCAAGGCTGGTTCGATTTTGGAAGACGACGACCAACAGGGCATGGCGCATTTCGTCGAACACATGGCGTTCAACGGCACGAAGAATTTTCCCAAGCTGGAAATCGTTTCGTTTATCGAATCGCTCGGCATGCGTTTCGGCGCTGACTTGAATGCTTACACCAGCTTTGACGAAACGGTCTATCAGTTACAGGTGCCGACCGACAAGCCGGGCGCATTGGAGCGTGCCTTTCAAGTGTTAGAAGACTGGGCGCACAACGTCACCTTCGACGCGGCAGAGATAGAAAAAGAGCGCGGCGTAGTTCTCGAAGAGTGGCGTTCGCGGCGCGGTGCGGGTGCGCGGATGCAGGAAAAAATCTTCCCCGTCATGCTCAACGGTTCGCGTTACGCTAATCGCCTGCCCATCGGCAAGCCTGAAATCATTCAAAGCGGCAAGGCCGAACGGCTGAAGAAATTTTATGAAGACTGGTATCGCCCTGAGTTGATGGCCGTGGTGGCGGTCGGTGATTTCGACAAGGCGGCGGTAGAGAAAATCATCACGGCGCGTTTCGGTGCTTTGCCGAAAACGGCTGCGCCACGCACGCGGACGGAATACGAAGTGCCCGACAAGGCTGGTACGAGTTTTGTCATTACGACCGACAAAGAAACGACGAATACGGTGATTGAGGTCAGTGCGATTCTGCCTGCCAGCGAAGAAGGGACGGTTCCCGTCTATCGGCAAAAAACGGTCAATCGCATTTTCTCTGGCATGCTTTCGGCGCGCTTTGCTGAAATGACGCAAAAGCCCGAAGCGCCTTTTCTGGGTGCCTTCGTCGGACGCAGCGGCTTTCTGGGCCGCAAAAAAGATCAGGCTTCGTTGACGGCGCTGGTCAAAGAAGACGGCATCGAACGCGGCCTCGAAGCTGTGTTGTTAGAAGCGGAGCGCGTGGCGCGTTTCGGTTTCACCGCGACCGAATTGGAGCGGCAAAAACAGACGGTGTTGCGCAGTTATGAACGTACTGCCGCCGAGAAAGATACGCGCCCGTCGGCCAGCCGGGCGGATGAGTACATTCGCAATTTCCTTGAGGGAGAATCGCTGCCCAGTGCTGAGAACGAACTCACGCTGCATCAACAAATCCTGCCGGGCATCACGATAGCCGAAGTCAACAAGCTCGCCCAAGAATGGTTTCCTGATCAGAACCGACTGGTGGTTGTGACGGCTCCGCAAAAGGCCGGACTGGTCATGCCTGACGAAGCCAAGCTCGCCGCCGTCATCAAGGCTGTGCCCTCGAAAGAACTCAAGCCTTACGTTGACACCATCGCCAGTGTGACCTTGCTTGAAGCGCCGCCCGCGCCGGGCGCGATTGCTAAGACCACGACGAAAGAATCGCTGGGCCTTACCGAATGGGAGTTGTCGAATGGCGTGCGCGTCGTGTTGAAACCGACTTCGTTTAAGGCGGATGAAATTCTGTTTCGCGCCACCAGCCCCGGCGGAACTTCGCTGGCGAGCGATCAGGATTTCGTGACGGCCAATGCCGCGACGCAAGTGGTCAGTGCGGGTGGCTTGGGGAAATTCAGCGCCAGTGATTTGCGCAAACTGATGGCGGGCAAAGTCGCCGGGGCGACGCCTTTCATCGGCGAGTTGGAAGAAGGCTTGAACGGCAGCAGTGCGCGCAAGGATTTGGAAACGATGTTTCAATTGATTTACCTGCGCTTCACGCAACCGCGCGCCGACGCCGAGGTGTTTAAGGCGATGACCTCGCAAATGAAAACCATGCTGGCGAATCAGTCGGCTGCGCCTCAATACTCGTTTTTCGAAGCGTTCAATCTGGCGCGTTATAATAACCATCCGCGCCGCCGGATGATGACCGCTACGACGATTGACGAATGGAATCTCGATAAGTCGTTGGCGTTTTATAAAGACCGTTTTGCCGACGCGAGCGATTTCACTTTTGTGTTTGTCGGCAGCTTTGATGTCGCTACGATCAAGCCGTTGGTCGAACGCTATCTGGGCGCGCTGCCTTCGCTCAAACGCAAAGAGACGTGGAAGGATGTAGGCGTGCGCCCTCCGACCAGTGCGATCGAAAAGCGCGTTGAGAAAGGCGTCGAACCGAAGAGCCAGGCGGCGCTCGTTTTCAGCGGGACGTTTGAATACAACGCCACCCAGCGCGTCGCGTTGTCGGCGATGGCGGAAATTCTGGGGACGAAGTTGCTCGAAACGATTCGAGAAGAACTCGGCGGGACTTACAGCATTAACGCGAGTCCGAGTTATCAAAAAAACCCCGTGCCCGAATACTCTGTGAGCATTCAATTCGGCTGCGCGCCCGAACGCACCGACGACCTCATCAAGCGCGTCTTGCAGGAAGTCGAAAAACTCAAAGCCGAAGGGCCGACCGAGAAACAGTTGCAGGTGCAAAAAGAAAAGATGATGCAGAGCTATGAAGCCAATACGCAGCAAAACGGTTACTGGCTCAATCAACTCACCGGCAAGTACCAAAACAACGAAGACCCGACTGAGTTGTTAGGCGTGGCGGAGTTTTATAAGAAACTTGATGCGGCGGCGATTCAACAGGCAGCGAAGAAATATCTGAACACCGCCAACTTGATGAAAGTGACGTTGTTTCCTGAAAAGAAGTAAACTGCTGATCGTGATTTTTTCTGAGGTGTCATTATGAGTGCTTTAGCGCAAGCAATAGAAGAAGAGATCGAATTTCCAGAAAGCGACGGTGAACCGATGGCTGAAACCGAATGCCACGCGCAGTTGATGATTGATTTGCGCGCTGCTTTGCAGCGCCGTTACAGCGAAGCGCCCGATGTTTACGTTGGCATCAATATGCTGATGTATTGGGACAAGCGCGACAAAAACAAAAGCAAAGCGCCGGATGTATTCGTCGCATTCGGTACGCCCAAGCTGCCGCCGCGCCGCACCTGGAAAACCTGGATTGAAGGCAAAGCGCCTGACGTGATTTTCGAGATTTCGTCCCGCAAGACCTGGCGCGAAGATATGTATGAGAAGTGGCAGCTTTATGCGCGGCTCGGCGTACGCGAATACATTCTCTTCGACCCGGAATACGATTATTTGCCCGAAGCCCTGATGGCGTGGCGTTTGACCGACGGTCAGTTTTTCCCCATCCCTTATGACGACCGCTGCGTGCATAGTGAAGTGTTGGGCTTGGAATTGTGCGACACGGGCGAGACGTTGCGGTTGCGTGATGGAGCAACGTGCGAGTTGTTGCTTACGCCTGCGGAAGAATCACAAGCTCGCCAAGTTGCCGAAGCGCGTGCCACAGACGCCGAAGCGCGCGCTGTAAGGCTAGCCGCGCAATTGCGTGCGCTGGGCGTCGAGCCGGATGCGTAAAAGAAAAGATATGAAACTCGGAATCGTAAGCGCAGCCTTGCCGCAACTCTCGTTGTCGGAACTCGCCGCCTGGTCAGCCGCGAATGGCTTCGAAGCGTTGGAGTTGATGTGCTGGCCGTTGAGCAAGGCCGAGCGTCGCTACGCCGGAGTCACGCACGTTGACGTAGTTGATTTCAATTCAACCAAAGCCGCCGCAGTCAAAGCCATCGCCGCGCAACACAATCAATTGATTTCGGGCTTGGGCTATTATCCCAATCCGTTGAGCGCAGACCTCGCGCAACGCGATTACGTCATCGCGCATTTGAAACGGGTGATCGTCGCCGCTGAAATGTTGGAGGTACCAGTCGTCAACACCTTCATCGGACGCGACCAGCACAAAAACGTCGAAGCCAATCTCGCGGAGTTCGCTCGCGTGTGGCCTGCGATTATCAAGTTCGCGGCCCAACATCACGTCAAGCTTGCCATCGAAAATTGCCCAATGATTTTCAGCGATAACGAATGGCCGGGCGGACACAACCTGGCTTATGCGCCGGCGATTTGGCGGCGCATGTTCGAGATCATTCCCGACGAAAACTTCGGCTTGAATTTCGATCCGTCGCATCTGGTTTGGCAGATGATTGATTACGTGCGGGCGATTCGTGAGTTCGGTTCGCGCATCTTTCACGTACACGCCAAAGACATTCAGATTGACCGCGAACAGCTTTATCAACACGGCATCTTGTCAGCCGGAATGGGTTGGGAAATCCCACGGCTGCCCGGCCTCGGCGACATTGAGTGGAACAAGTTTTTCAGCGCGTTGTATGCGACTGGTTATGATTACGCCGTCTGCATCGAACACGAAGATCGCGGCTTCGAGAAAACTGAAGAACTGGTCAAACGCGGCTTCCTGATGGCGCGCGATGTGTTGAAACCCTTTATTCATTGACCCTTCTCATTGACCCTTCTCATTAAGAGGATTGCCCCTTCGTTTTGAATACTGATAACCCCGCTAATTCGCCGGTTGATCCGCAAGTACAAATCAATACTTTGTACCGGTATTTGCTTGAGCGTAAGCCGAATGCGCTGGAAGAAGCGCTGCCGATACTCAATGCACAGCCGCGCCGCCCCGAAGTGTTGCTGCTGACGATCATCGCCGCCTTGCTTGATGAACGCCCCGATCAGGCGTTGCGTTATGTGCAACGATTTACCAATACGTGGCAGCAGCTTGGAGCGGAGGCGGATTTGTTGCGAGCCATTGCTTATGCGCAGCAGGAGCATTGGACGCAGGCCGCACAGGTCGGCGCGGAAATCAGTTGGCAAAAACTTTATGGCGCGTTCATGAATTTGCCCGGTGGTTGGAACTGGCGCACCTGGGCACACGGTTGGGTGAGGAAGATCGAACAAAGAGAAGCCAAACAGAAACGCGAGGCTTTGGCCAAAGAACGCGCCGCCGCCAGAGCCGCAGAAAAAGTTGCTGCTAAAGCCGCTGCTGCTGCCGAAAAAGCTGCGGCGAAAAAGAAAGCAGAAGCTGAAGGGCCGTCCTTGCCCGACTTGCCGCGCTATGACTTGCGCATTCCGCTCGCCGTCGAATTGCCTGCGACGCTCGAAGCCGCGCTCGCTCACCTGCAAGCCACTGAATCGTTGAGCCACGAAACTGAACGGCAAGCCTTTCGCTTGCGCCATGAGTTGGCACAACTGAGTTTGCTGCAAGGCTTCGATGAATTGCTTTGCTTAGACACGCTGCACGATGTCGAAACCTATTGGTATCAAATCGAAACCGTCCGCAAAGTACTCAAGCAATTTCGCGGGCGCGTGCTGCTGGCCGATGAAGTCGGTTTAGGCAAAACCATCGAAGCGGGGATGGTGTTCAAAGAATATCTGTTGCGCGGCATGGCCGAGCGTGTATTGGTGCTGACGCCTGCGACGCTGGTCGGTCAGTGGCAGGAAGAGATGGCGACGAAGTTCGGCATCGAACTCGCGACGACCTATGACAATCTGTTGCGCAACGACCCTGAAAAATTTTGGGCGCAACCCAGAGTGATCGCTTCGATTGCCACGGCGCGACGGGCTGAACATGTGGCGTGGCTAGAACGGCAGCATTACGATTTGGTCATCGTTGACGAAGCCCATCACCTGAAAAATCGCGTGACCGCCAACTGGAAATTGGTCAATGCGCTCAACAAACGCTTTCTGTTGATGCTGTCAGCCACGCCCGTGCAAAACTCGCTGGTCGAGCTTTACAACCTGTTGACGCTGCTCAAGCCGGGCATTTTCAAAACCGAAAAAGAGTTCCGCGAAAGTTACATGACCAGCGGCAAGCCGCGCATTCCAGCGAATAAAGAAAAGATGCGCGACCTGATGCGTGACGTGATGATTCGCAATACGCGGTCGTTGGTTGATGTGAAATTGCCACCGCGCCACGCGGCTACGTTGCGGCTAGAAGCTACGGCAGAAGAGCGCGAATGTTACAACGAACTGTCTGACTTGATCGCTGAGGTTCACGCGCACGTGACGCCGCAACAGCGTTTGTCGTTGCGGCATTTGCTGTCGGCGGCGGGTTCGACGCCTTCGACGGCGGTCGGAGCGCTGACCCGTTATTTGGGCAAACACAAAGTCGGTTCGGTTTGGCACGAGTTGCGCGAGCGCTATGAAGCCATTGGCCCCGGCATCAAAGAACAGGCGCTGCTTGATTTGCTCGACCAGAATCCGCACGAAAAGAAACTGGTTTTCGTTCATCACCGCGAAACGCTCGCGCGTCTCGCCGAACTCGCGGGCGAAGCGCGCATTCCGTGCGTGCTGTTTGAAGGCGGCATGACCGGTTGGGAAAAAGACGCGGCGGTCGAACGCTTCCGCGACGACATTCCGCTGATGCTTTGCACCGAATCGGGCGGCGAAGGGCGCAACCTGCAATTTTGCAATACGCTGATTAACTTCGATCTGCCGTGGAATCCGATGGCGATTGAGCAGCGCATAGGGCGCATTCACCGCATCGGCCAAACGCGCGACGTATTCGTTTTTAACCTCGCGGTGCGCGATACGCTCGAAGACCGGATGCTGCTAATCCTCGATGAGAAGATCAATATGTTCGAACTCGTCGTCGGCGAAATTGACGCGATTCTCGGTGAGATGAGCGACGAATCCGATTTCGCTGAACTCATTTTCGCTGCCTGGGTCGGTGCCGAAGCCGATGAACGCGATACGGCTTTTGCTGAACTCGGCGAGCGGCTGGTCGAAGCCAAGCAGCAATACAGCGCGGTCAAAGCGTTTGATGAAGAATTGTTTGGCGAAGAGTTTGTCACGGGATAATCAATACAAATGACTGAATCTTCTGAACGCTTCCGCCACTTTGCCGCGCACGTACTCGAACATTCCGGCGCGCTGGCTGAAACCATCGAACCCGCCGGGTTAGAAGCGATGTTGCCCGACGAATTGCAGCGCGCGTGGCATGCGCCCGAATTCCTACGGCTCGGTTTTGGCGCAGAGCTTCCGCTTGCTGCCGAACGCGCGAGCCTCGAATCAGTTTGGCTCGAACGGTTCGGCAATCTGTTGGGCGAATCGGGGCAGCGGCTTTGTCTGGCGCTTCAACCTGAAGTGCCTGCGTCTTCGCTCGAACGACTCGTCGAACACCATGTCGAATTACCCAATGCGGTTTATCGCGTGCTGTCGAGCGAAACAGCGTGGACACGCTATGCGTTATTCGTCTTTCGCTATACGGCAATGTCGGATGAAAAACGCGAAGGACTGATTCGGCTGGGTTTCAATCTCAACAACGGCAGCACGCTCAATCCGTTCATAGACACGCTGTTTGACGCCGCGCTGGCGGCTGAATACGCGCCCGCTGTCACGCCGCCCGCGCTCGCGCAATTGCCCGCCGACTGGCCGACGGCAAAGCTGCAAAAAGCCGTCGCCCGCGTCTTGCCTGCGCAAGTGCATCATCACCTCGATCAATTCGTAGCCGGTATGCAACGCCGCCTCGAACGCGACCTTGAGCGCGTTTATGGTTATTACTCCGACCTGCGCGTTGAAGCGTGGCACAAGTTGCAAAAAGCGAAAGGCGACACGGCGCGCGAACAACTGCGCGTCGAAGCCGCCGAGCGCGAATACCAGGCGAAGGTCGCAGACCTCAAACAGAAATACGATTTGCGCGTCACGCTCGAACTCGTGCAAACCCTCGAATTGCGCAGCCCCGTCCAGCGCGTCACGCTGCTCATCAAACGCCGCAAGGGCGAACGCAAACTCGCGCTCGACTGGAATCCGCTGGTGCGCCAACTCGACGCCCTGCCCTGTGAATGGAGCTTCGCTGCGCACGGCCCGCGTATGATTTGTGACGAACGCTTGCACATCGTCAGCCTCGCCGGACACGCCGCCTGCGTTGAATGCGGCAAGGAATATTGCCGCGTCTGCGCGCCACGCCGCTGCCCGAAATGCGGTAGGGAAGAGCGATGAGCGCTGATTCGTTTACGAACCGTCGGGCCGTTGCGTTGTTGCTGTTGGCTTATGGCTTGCTCTTGCTTGGGATGTGGCAACGCTGGACGCAGCCGCTGATTGACCACGGGCGCGAGATGAATTTGCCTGCGCGGTTGGCGGCGGGCGAGACGCTTTATCAGGACGTACAATTTCTTTACGGCCCCTTCGCGCCTTATTTCAACGCGGCGCTTTATCGAATTTTCGGAATCCATCTCAACGTATTGCACACCGCTGGCGCAGTGGTCGGCGCATTGATTCTGTTGTTGCTGTATTGGCTCGCGCGTCAGTTGATGACTGCGCCACAAGCCTGCGCCGTGGCCGCGTTGGCGCTGGTGACTTGTGCGCTCAAATCAACGGGGAATTACGTGCAGCCTTATGCTTACGCCGCGTTGTATGGCTTGCTGTTTTCGCTGAGTTCGCTGGCGTGCTTGATACGATTCACGCAAACGAAACATTGGCAGTGGATGTGCGGCGCGGGTTTGTGTGCGGGGTTGTCGGTAATCAGCAAGCCCGAACTCGCGTTGGGCGCGTTGGCGGCAGCGGGCTGGGCGTGGTTGGCGTTGAGTTGGGAAGCGCGGCGCGCGCAATGGCGCGACGGCTTCGCTTTTGCGTTTCCGGTTTTGTTAGTCGTGAGCGTCGCGTTCGGTTGGATTCTCTCGCACGTTTCGTGGCGCGTGTTGCTTGCTGACAATCACATTCTTTTCACCGCGATGCCGCCGCAGTTGGTCTATTTCAACTTGCACGTCAGCGGCTTGGCGCGTTGGCCGCAATCATTGTGGTTCACAGCGGCAGGCGTACCGATGCTGGCGTTGTGGTTCGGCGGATGTTTGACGCTCGCCGCGTTATTCACGCGCGAACGCACGGCGTTACGCAACGGATTGCTTTGGCTAGCGGCGAGTGGGCTGATGCTTTTCGCTGCCTTCAAGTTCCTGCACGTCGCTCAATCCGTCACGCCGTTTGCTTCTGCTGTCTTGCTGTTGCCGTGCGTAGCGATTGGTTGCGCGTGGCAATGGCGCAAGCAAGCTGATGCTCAAACCGACTTGCTCTTGCTTTATGCCGTATTCGCCTGCTGCGGCATCTTGCGCAGCTTCCTGAACGTGACGGCGACGGGGCCATATACGCCGTTCTTCCTGCCGTTGGTACTCATCGTTTATCTGCACCTGCTGTTCAACGTATTGCCGCGCTGGTTAAACGCCGGAGCGGCTTATCAAAGCGTTGCCGTGACGCTGATCGTGCTGCTAGCGATTGGCATGGGCGTGAATTCGGTCAAACTATTGCACCGTCAGAAAACGTTCGCGTTGCATTCGCCACGCGGCAGCTTGTGGGTAGAAGCCGAGTTCGGCGAACCGATGGCGGCGGCGCTGAACTATGTCGCGGCGCACACACGACCCGAAGACGAAGTGCTGTGCTTGCCGATGGCTACGACGTTGAACTTCTTGAGTGCGCGACGACAGCCATTTTTTTACGAAATCCTGCATCCGGGTTTTTTAACCGGAGCGCAGGAACAAGCCGCCATCGCCGAACTCGAACGGCGGCGCGTGCCGCTGATCTTGCTGGCGAATATGGATACGTCAGAGTTTCGGGATCGCACGTTTGGGCGCGATTACAACCAGGCGTTGTGGCAATGGATTGAGGCGAACTATCAGCCGGTGGCGCGCTTTGATATGAAGGCGAGCGAGTTAGCCAAGTGGGGCGATAGAGCCTTTTTTATTCAGGCTTATGCCAGAAATTGATTAGCCACAAGGCGCACGAAGTTTTAGAGAGATGTTTGAGCATCGGCTAACGTTTGGTAGGCTGCATCAAGCCGACCATTCTTCACCAGCACACACTGCCGGTTGACAGTCTTGCGAGGCGTTTGTTACTTTCCGCGCTCGTTTTCGGACGGGTACTCTTTACCAAGCAGACAACACAGGCTCGTAGCTCAGGGGTAGAGCACTACATTGACACTGTAGGGGTCAGCGGTTCAAATCCGCTCGAGCCTATTTTTTTATACGTTCCAGCGTCTTAAATGACGTAGGCGCGATTCATTTAGTTCAACGTCAGCTCCAGAAGAGTTGTTACGAAATGCAGAAGCGATTTACTCAAACAGTAACTAGCTAGCCACGAGAGCCGCACGGCATCGTGGCGTCAATCTGTGTAACAACCGCTGACGTAGGACCTTACCTAAAGCAGATCAATCATTCTTCCGTATCTTCCATTTCTTTTGGTTGCGGATAGCTTTTGGGACTGTCCTTACTACAGCAAATTGTAGTCAGTGCAGTTGTGTGTAAAAGCACCTGAAAGCGAGAGACAGCAGTGAGCGAAGTTCAATCCTTAACAACGGCTTTCGAAGCCATCAAGCAACAAGACCGCGAGGCCGCCAAAAAGGCCATCGCTGCGCGTTTATTCCGCAACGAGGTTAAGCAAGAAGACCCGGTTGATTTGAGTTACGTGTTGCAAGCTGACGAGCGCGTCGAGGCGATTACGCCCGACGCGGGCGATGAGGCTTTGGATGTTTATCGTCACTCAACTGCGCACTTGCTGGCCGCCGCCGTGCTGGATTTATATCCGGGCACGCAACTCGGCATCGGCCCGTCGTTGTTGGGCGATGCGAAGGGCGGGTTCTATTACGATTTCGTGCGGCCTGAGGACGCGCGCTTCACGCCAGATGATTTGCCGAAGATCGAGAAGAAGATGCGCGACCTCATCAAGCGCAACCTCGAATACAAGCGCGTAACGATGACGAAGGCTGAGGCCGCCGAGAAATTCAAAGCCTTGGGCGAACCGCTCAAGTGCGAGTTGATCGAAGACAAAGCGGGCGCGACGGTCAGTTGTTACACGATTGAAGGCACGCCGTTCGTAGACTTTTGTTTAGGCCCGCACATTCCCTCAACGTCGAAAATCAAGGCGATCAAGTTGCTTTCGCTGGCTGGCGCGCATTGGAAAGGCGACGAGTCGCGTCCGCCAATGCAGCGCATTTATGGCACGTCGTTCTTTTCGCAGGAAGATTTAGACGAGTGGATCAAGCAGAAAGAAGAAGCCGAAAAGCGCGACCATCGCCGCCTCGGCAATGAGTTGGATCTGTTCAGCTTCAGCGATGCAATTGGGCCGGGCCTAGTGTTGTGGCATCCGAACGGCGCGCTGATTCGCAAGGTCATCGAACAGTATTTGAATGACGAACTCTATCGGCGCGGTTACAGCTTCGTGAATACGCCGCACGTCACGCAATCGGAGTTGTTCAGGATTTCAGGCCACTTAGAGCATTACGAAGAAGGCCTTTATCCGCCGATGAAAGACAAAGAGAACGAGCAGATCGAATATCGGCTGAAGCCGATGAACTGCCCGTTTCATATTCAAATCTTTAAGGCCAAGCAACGCTCTTACCGCGACCTGCCGCAGCGTTATGCCGAATACGGTATGGTTTATCGTTACGAACGTTCGGGCGTAACGCACGGCCTGATGCGCGCGCGCGGTTTCACGCAAGACGACGCGCATTTGTTCTGTACGCCGGAACAACTCAAAGACGAAGTCGTCGGCTGTCTGGATTTAGTTGACGCGGTGTTCAAGGCTTTTGGCTTCACTTACAAAGCTGAACTCTCCGTTCGTCACGCGACTGATCGCGGCAAGTACATTGGCGCTGACGATGTCTGGGAACTCGCCGAAAAAGCCTTGACCGATGGGCTGAATGAATACGGCTTGCCTTACGTGCGTATGGAAGACGAAGCGGCGTTTTATGGCCCGAAGATTGACTTCAAAGTCGTAGACGCCATCAAACGCACGTGGCAGCTTTCGACGATTCAAGTAGATTTCACGTTGCCGCAACGTTTCGGGATCGAATACATCGGCGCGGACAATGCGCGGCATCAGCCGATCATGGTGCATCGCGCGATACTCGGTTCGTTCGAGCGCTTCTTCGGCATCTTGATCGAGCATTACGCCGGAGCTTTTCCGGTGTGGCTCGCGCCGGTGCAAGCGGTCGTGCTGCCGATTTCAGATAAGTTCAACGAACGCGCGGCGCAAATCGAAGCCGAACTCAAAGCCGCCGGGCATCGCATTGCGCTCGACACGCGCAGCGAAAAGATCGGAGCAAAAATTCGTGACGCCCAACTTAAAAAGATTCCTTTCATGCTGATCGTCGGCGAAAAGGAAGCGGAAGCGGGCACGGTGGCGGTACGCGACAAAGTGAAAGGCGACATCGGCGCAATGCCCGTCGCCGAATTCAGCGCGCGGCTCAAAGAACTGAGCGATACGCGGGCTTTGCAAACCTGATGGAGTGCGGAGTGCGGAATGCGGAGTGCGGAATTAAGAGCGATAGCTCAAGTTCAAACGGCGCACTCCGCACTCCGCACTCCGCATTCCGCACTCATCGGAGGTGTTTCTATCAACAGCGGATTCAATCGTGGCGGCGGCTGGCAGCGTCGTGACAATCGTGGGCCTTCGGTGCGCACTAACGAGCGCATAAGGGTCAAAGAGATTCGCGTCATTGACGACGAAGGCGAACAACTTGGCGTAATGACGCCCTTTGAGGCGATCAAAATCGCGCGCTCACGCGGCCTCGACCTGGTCGAAGTCGCACCGGCTGCGCAACCGCCCGTGTGTCGCATCATTGATTTCGGCAAGTACCAATACGAAGCGAAAAAGAAAGCGCACGAAGCAAAAAAGAAACAGGTCGTCATCGAAGTCAAAGAGATCAAGTTCCGTCCTGCCACCGACGATCACGACTACAATTTTAAGACGAAGCACGCGCAGGAAATTTTGCAGGACGGCAACAAGGTCAAAGCGACCGTGCGCTTTCGCGGACGCGAAATCACCCACAAAGAGTTGGGCATGAGATTGCTCATGCGACTTGAAAAAGACTTGCTCGAATTTGGCACGATTGAAGTCCGCCCGAAAGTCGAAGGCATGATGATGACCGCGATTTTTGCGCCGAAAAAAGTCGAGAAGCCGCAAGAAAAACCGAAACCCAAACCGCCGCGTGAACCCAAACCGCCAGCGAGTGCAGCGCCAGCAAGTGTTGCGCCTGTGAACATCGCTCCGATGAGTGAACCGGCAGCGAGTGCCGCTCCGATGAGTGAACCAATTAAGATTGAACCAGTTATTGAACCAGTGGCAGCGGTCAGCATTACTGAACCGACCGCCTAACAGATTTATCAAACCAACGGCAATTCACTTTGCCGCATTATTAGCATCATTAAAGGGGGATTTATGCCTAAACTGAAAACACATAAAGGCGCGGCGAAACGCTTTCGCGTGACCGCGACCGGCAAGATCAAGCGCGGACATTCGCACGCGCGCCACATCCTGACCAAGAAGTCTGCCAAGCGGAAACGCCAGCTCGACATTGACGGATTGGTTTCTGACAGCGATCAGAAACGCGTAGAGGCTATGTTGCCTTACGGTCGCAAGTAATGTGGCGCGAGCCATCGAGATTTGAACGTTTAAGAATTCATGGAGAGTAACTTATGCCTCGCGCAAAACGTGGGAGTAAGCGCTTAGACAAGCGCAAAAAACTAGAGAAACTGTCGTCTGGCTATCGTGGGACGAAAAGCAAACTTTATCGCCAGATGCGCGAATCAGTGCAACGCGCACTGAAATTCGCTTACGTAGGCCGCAAGCTCAAGAAGCGTGATTTTCGTTCGCTGTGGATTGTGCGTATCGGCGCGGCGGCGCGTACCAACGGCTTGAATTACAGCCAGTTTATGCACGGCCTCAAACTCGCCGACATCGAACTGGATCGCAAGATTTTGGCCGACCTCGCGGTGAATAACCCCGAAGCTTTCGCTGATTTGGCCGGACAAGCCAAAGCGGCGCTCGCCCAAGCTGGCGATCCGGTCGGGGCGAAAGTAGCTCCGGCTCCGGCAGGCAAGACGGCTCCGATTGCCGGTGCAGGCATTACGCCCAAAGCATCGGCTGCTCCCAAAGCACCGAAAGCGGCTACGTCAGTGGCAGTTGCTAAAGCTGCCGCTCCGGTAGTTGAAGCTGCGCCAGTGGTTGAAGCTGCGCCAGTGGTTGAAGCTGCGCCAGTGGTTGAAGCTGCGCCAGTGGTTGAAGCTGCGCCAGTGGTT
>JAYSVR010000326.1:0-5045 GCA_043718445.1 Acidobacteriota bacterium
GCGGCGCGACGTGGAATCAAATCGTCGGCCCGGTTTCTTCGTTCGAACCGAAAGAACCGGTGTTTTTGAATTGCACCTTCGGCGCGATTTCGATTCATCCGACCAAGCCCGACACGGTGTTCGTTTCGACCAACGTAGGCTTTCACCTGAACGCCGCTGACATCGTCGGCATCGTGCCGCTAGGCAATCGCGGCATTTGGCGCACGACCGACGGCGGCAAGACCTGGATCAATGTGAACCCCACGCAAAATCGCCTAGACCTGCTCGGCTCTGACGTCATCATTGACCCGCGCAATCCGAGCCGCGTTTATCTCTCGCTGGTCGGCGAAGGCATCTTCCGTTCAGACAACGAAGGCAACTTTTTCACCTGGAAAGAACTGACCAAAGGCTTGCCGCCGCGTTTCGACAAAGACGGCAAACATATTTACGCACGCATCAAATTCTCTATCGGCCCGGCGACGGGCAGCGGCTCGGTCTCGACGATTTATGCCGCGATTGCCGCGCCCAACGATACGATGGTGGGCATTTACCGTTCGACCGATGCGGGCGAAAACTGGACACGCTTTGCCGCGCCGCCTTCAGGACAATCCAATTACAATCTGGCTTTCGGCGCTGACCCGAACAACGGCGGCATTTTGTATTACGGCACGAATGCCAACGAGGCTTACAGCGGCGGTACGCTCTATCGCAGCAACAACGCCGCCGAGAGCTGGACTGACATCTCGCTGGGCGACGCAACGGGCGGCTTGCATCCCGATTCGCACGTGGCGGTCGTCAGCAGAAATAATTCAAATATCGTTTTCACCGGCAATGACGGCGGCATCTGGCGCACCGATAACGCGCTGGCGGCCTTGCCGCGCTGGGTCAATTGCAACAACGGACTCAGCATCACGCAATTTCAATCCGTCGCGGTTGATCCCTATAACAGCAATGCGGTTATAGGCGGTACGCAGGACAACGGAACCAACGCATATCGCGGCAATTCAGTGTGGGAACACATTGATGACGGCGATGGCGGTGCGGTCATCATTGATCAATCCAACCCGCGCGTGCTTTATCACACTTACTTCAACGCTTCGTTCGGCAACGGCGCAATCATCGGTCCCGTCATCTCAACCAATGGCGGAGACGCATGGGAACCGCGCGGCTGCCTGCCATGTACTGAAGCCGTCAAAGGCAATTTCAATCCGAGAGACCGCGTAGCCTTTTATGCGCCGATGACTGCCAACACGGCCTATGGCGGCGTGAATGGCAACGTCATTTATTTCGGCACGAATCGCGTATACCGCACGAACGATCAAGGCGTGACGTGGATTGGCATCGGCCCCAGCGCCGACGGTTTCGGCGAATACCTGACGCGCAGCACGAGAGGCGTAGTCACAACCATTGCGTCATTCCCTGCGCGTGGCGGAATTGATCCGGCGGGTGAAGTGGTTTGGGCGGGTACGGACGATGGTCAAGTACGAGTCACCGACAACGCTCACCTGAAAGAAGGCGCGCGCTGGTTTGACGTATCGAAAGGCTTGCCCAATCGGTTCGTCAGCGACATTGCCATTGACCCGCGCAACGCTAAACGCGCTATCGCTACGTTTTCGGGTTTCAATCGCAATACGCCTTCGACGCCCGGTCACATCTTCATCACCGACAACACGGGCGCTACGTGGACTGACATCAGCGGCAGCTTGCCCGATACGCCGTTGAACTCGGTGATTCTCGATCCGTTCAAAGCTGATACGTTTTATGTCGGCACTGACCTCGGTGTGTTCTTCACCACTGATCGCGGCAAAACCTGGGGACGTTTAGGCGTCGGCTTGCCGCGCGTCGCTATCTTGCAAATGCGCTATCACTTGGCGACTGGCAGTTTAGTGATCGCTACGCACGGACGCGGCGTCTATCGGTTGGCGGTGAACCCGACCGGCATCGCCACGGTGAGCGCGGCGAGTTTCACTGGCAGCGCCATCACGCCTGAATCCATCGTGTCTTCGTTCGGCACGAATCTGGCAAGCGGTACGGTCAAAGCCGAGCAGAACCCTTTGCCTACTACGTTGGGCGGCACGCGCGTCTTCGTGCGCGACAGCGTCAGCAACGAACGTCCGGCTTCATTGTTTTTCGTTTCGCCGACGCAGGTGAACTTTCAGGTTCCCGCCGGTACGGCTTCTGGCGAAGCGATGGTGACAATCATCAACGGCGGCGGACAAGCCGCGATTGGATTTATGCGCGTCAATAACGTTGCGCCCAGCGTGTTCACTTACAACGCGAATGGGGCGGGCGTACCGGCGGGTTTGGTTCTGCGCATCCGTGCCAACGGCTCGCAACGCTATGAACAACTCGCGCAATGGAACGGCAGCCAATGGCAAAGCCTGCCGATTGATGTCAGCAACACGACCGATCAGGTTTTTCTGGTGCTGTTCGGCACGGGCATCCGTTATAACTCTGGGCTGAACGCGACGGCAGTGAAACTGAGCAGTTCTTCGTTCAGTCTCGACGCGCCGGTGCTTTACGCCGGACGGCAAGGCTCGCTCGTCGGACTCGATCAGGTCAACGTGCGTATTCCCACCACGGCTAACGGACGCGGCGAAATGACGCTGCAACTGATGGTCGAGGGACGCATGGCGAATCCGGTGCGGGTGCAGTTCCGCTAATCGAATGCGATGAGAGTTATGGGACTTATGGGGCAACAACAAACGACTAATCCGTTTGCTGTCACATAGGTCTCATAACTCCCATCGCTCCCATTAATCCCTCACGATTCATCGTCTTATAAAAATCGCCTATTCGCCTCACGCCTGCCTGATTTGCGCCCTCGCCAAAATTGCGCCATAAAGCCCTCAGTAAAAGCGCAGAGGTTGAACGCTGTATCGCCATTTCAACTGCCCTGCGCTCGACCCAACCCTAATCATTTTGGAGAAGCACCATGTCATTACGCATTGGCGAAGTCGTGCCGGATTTCACGGCAGACACCACCGAAGGCACCATCAACTTTCACGAATGGATCGGCGATAGTTGGGCGATGCTCTTTTCGCATCCCAAAGATTTCACGCCGGTTTGCACCACCGAACTTGGTTACTTAGCCAAGATCAAACCCGAATTCGATAAACGCAACGTCAAGGTCATCGGCCTAAGCGTAGACAAAGCCGAGTCGCATTTGCGCTGGGCCGCCGACATCGAAGAAACGCAAGGCACGGCCTTGAACTTTCCCGTCATCGCCGACGCCGATCAAACGGTCGCCCGGCTTTACGACATGATTCACCCCGAAGTCAGCGACCTGTTCACCATTCGCTCGGTCTTCGTCATCGGCCCTGACAAAAAAATCAAAGCCATGCTGACCTATCCCGCGAGTTCAGGCCGCAACTTCGATGAAATCGTCAGGCTGGTGGATTCGTGCCAACTTACCGCGAAATACAGCGTGGCGACGCCCGTCAACTGGAAGAGCGGCGAAGATTGCATCATCGTCCCCTCGCTCTCTGACGAAGCCGCCAAAGAGAAATTCCCCGGCGGCTGGAAAACGCTCAAACCTTATCTGCGCATCGTTCCGCAACCGGGTCAGTAGTTGGTTGTCGGTAGCCGGTTGTCGGTTGTCGGTTCGCCGAATTTGCCGACAACCGATAACCGACAACCGACAACCGATTTATGCAAGTCACCCTCAAACGCATCAACGACGCCTTTCATCTTGAAGCCGCGAACGAAAGCGGCAATACGGTGAATATTGATGCGAGTCCTGCGACTGGCGGTCAGGGAATGGGCGCGCGTCCGATGGAGTTGTTGTTGATGGGCTTGGGCGGATGCAGCGCGATTGACGTGTTGAGCATTCTCAAAAAAGCGCGCCAGCCCGTTGATGATTTGCAGGTCACGGTCAACGCCGAACGCGAGCAAGGTACGGAGCCTGCGTTATTCAAAACGATTCACGCGCATTACGTCATCACCGGCGACGTAGCTCACGAACGTGCGCAACAAGCCGTAGACCTGTCTTTACAAAAATACTGTTCGGTCGCGCGCGTGTTGGAAAAGTCCGCGACCATCACTTGGTCTTTTGAGATCAAGAGTGAAACCAAATCTGCATGAGTCACTTTGAGACGGAAGCCGTCCGCACCCAATACGAACGCAGCGCGCACCGCGAACATTCCGTGCCGCTTTACCTGACTTCGAGCTTTGTCTTCGACGATGCCGAGCAAGCCCGCGCGCTGTTCGCCGATGAAGTCAGCGGAAACATTTACACGCGGTTTTCCAATCCGAATAACACCGAACTCATCGAAAAAATCTGTCGGCTCGAAGGCGCGGAAGACGGTCTGGCGACGGCTTCGGGAATGTCTGCGATTTTCACTACGTTGGGCGCATTGCTCAAGGCGGGCGATCACATCGTCGCGTCGAATGCGCTCTTCGGTTCGTCGCACCAAATCCTCAATCTGATTTTGCCGAAGTGGGGCATCACGACGACTTACGCAGCGATGCAAAGCCCTGAGCAATGGGAACAAGCCGTACAACCCAACACGCGGCTCGTGTTGGTTGAAACGCCTTCTAACCCCGCGCTCGAATTGATTGATCTCGAATGGCTGGGCCAGTTCTGCCGCAAGCACAATTTGATCTCAGTCGTAGACAATTGCTTCGCTACGCCTTATCTGCAACAGCCGATCAAATACGACATTGATCTTGTCACGCATTCCGCGACCAAGTTCATTGACGGGCAAGGCCGCGCCATCGGCGGCTTGATCGCCGGACGCGCCGATCTGATGAAAGACATTCGTTTCTTCGCGCGTCACACCGGCCCGTCGCTTTCGCCGTTCAATGCATGGATTTTTTCAAAGAGCCTCGAAACGCTCGCTGTACGCATGGAGCGCCACTGCGCCAACGCGCTGCGATTGGCTGAATGGTTGAGCAACCGCGAAGAAATCGTGCGCGTGAGCTATCCCTTTCTCGACTCGCATCCGCAAGCCGCGCTCGCGCGCAAGCAAATGCGTTTAGGCGGCGGCGTAGTTACGTTCGTCTTAAAAGGCGGCCTTACTGCCGGACAACAATTTTTGAATAAACTGCAAATGCTTTCGCATACG
>JAYSVR010000327.1:0-16692 GCA_043718445.1 Acidobacteriota bacterium
GGTTTGGGTTTTGCTCCACGTTTGGCGCAGCAGCCAATAATCGCCCGAACGGCTCTTCAGTCCCGCCAGACTCGACCACGTAGGCACGCGCACCCGCAAACTGAATTTCATCGGTTCGGCGACAGCCACCGTGAGTTTGACGCGGCCCTCGTGCGGATAATTCGTCTCTTGTTTGATCGTCACCGTCTTGCCGTTGGGCAGTTTCAGATTCGCCGTTCCGTTCGTGAAGAAGTTGATGACGATGCCGTCTTCGCTGGCCCCGCTGATTTGATAGGCGAAGGTAGGCAACAGCGCCCAACCGCGCGGGCCGCTCGACGTGCAGCAATTCTGTTCGGCTTTATAAGGCTTCTTGCCGTTATGCGCGGTGAAATAACACCACTCGGCTCCATCAGGACGTTGCGCGGCGGCGAGGTGATTCAAAAAGGTTTTCTCTAACTCGTCGGCGTATTTCGATTGCCCCGTCAACCGCAACAACTGTTGATTGAGTTGAATCCACGTCACGCTGACACAGGTTTCAGCGACTTCATCTTTCACGTCGCTGGCGAACGTGCGCGGCTCGGTCCAGTGTTCTTTGCTGCTGCCGCTGCCGGTGATGAGCAACTGATTGGTCGTGATGTCTATCCAGGCATTGAGCGCCGGATTCAAATAACGCGCTTCGCCCGTCGCGCGATAGAGTTCGCACAAGCCCACCAAACACGAGAGCATTTCATAAGCCTTGCCGTTCGCGGTTTTATTCACCGGCGTCGAAGCCGACAGCGCGCTCACCAGTTTGGGACCAGTCGGCGCTTCCCACTTTTCAACGATCAGCCGCGCAAAATCTAAATAGCGCACATCGCCCGTCGCGCGATAGAGCAACACCATCGGTTCAAGCACGCTGCCCGAAGCCATGCCGACGTGCGTGCTGCGTTCGTTGATGTCAATCGAACCTCCTGCCGGACTGGCCGCGCCGAAATTCGTCACCAGCAAATTGCCGATGCGCTTGGCTGATTCGAGCGCGGCGAGATTGCCGGTATAAGTCGCGTAAGTCAGCAAGCCGATCAAATTGTATTTGTGAACCCAGACATCCCATTGCTCATCTTTGCCCATGGCGAAGTGCGCGCCGTTGGCATAAGTGCCGAGATAGCCGTCAGGCTGTTGCGTAGCCATCAACGCACCGGCTACGCGGTCGAGCTTGGCGCGCAATTCGAGATTGCCGGTCGCCACCCAAGCCAGTGTCGCCGCGTGCATCCATTTGCCTACGTGTTCGCCGACCCACGCCTGCTTGCCCGGACGTTGCTGAAAACCACTGAGCAAGTCGCTTTCGTTTTTGGTGAGCAAACGATTGCGTGCGTTCTTTTGCGCACGTTCGCCCAACCAGCCTTCGAGCTTGACGTTCGCCGGATGCACGAGCGCGAAACGATCGGCAATTTTATCGGCGGGTAATGCGATGGGTTGTTGCGCGATCAGGGAGGGCGGAGCCAATAAAGCTCCGGTGAGTGAAGACAATCCGATCAGCGCAGCACGGCGCGAAAACATAGCGAATTATTCCTTTGCGATGATGATGTGAGGCACTAAGCGTGCAGTTTAACCTCGCCCGTCATAGAGAAACCAGAAGCTACCGCCGCCTGCTTGATAACGACCTTGCATAAAAGCATTTAGGGCGGCGAGATTTTGTGATTCGTGATAGGCGCTGCCGTAAAGCACTTTGGCTTTGGGGTTATCCAGCAAAAGCGCCAACAGCAAGTATTGCTCCGTCCAGAAAATCTGTAATTCGGTCAACCATTTTTGCGGCAGGCCGTGCGGTAGAAAAATATCATGAACGTGAAGATAAAGTTTGCGTTTCAGTTGCGGAATCAGCCGCAGGTAAAGGTGAACGCAATCGCTACCGCTTTTGACGGTATGCGTCGAATCAATGAAAAGCACATCGCCGTCGTCTAAGTGTTCGTGCAACCAGGCCACCGTTAGGTCTTGTGCTTTGGTCGCTTGCAATGAAACGTGCGGCAGCTTTGGCAAGAAAGGGCGAGGATATGGTTCAACACAAATGATGCGTCCTGCGCCATTGCGCGCCACAGCTTCGCTGGCAATCAGGGTAGAGAACCCGGCCCCAATCTCGACCACAGTGCGAGGTTTGAGCTTACGCAAAAAACAGTAATACGACATAGCGTCGCTAAAGCTGAACTGACTGTTCTGCCAGAAATAGCGCGTGCATTTCTCTTCGTCGCCTGCGAGATCGGGCACAAACTCATGCGCGTATTCTCCCAACTCTGTCAGGTATTGCAGCATAAACGCTTGGTCAAAAATCTGGGGCAACAGATAAGGCGGCGCACCGTCTTGATATTCAAAAGAGCTTTCAATGTCACGCAGGGAAGGCGTGCTGCTATAAAAACTGACCGGCATCACGTCTACGGAATGTTCCTGCAATTGGCGGCGCAATTCGGGCTTGGCCCACGCCAGTTGGCGCAACAGCGGTAACATTTCCATCGCTAACTCATCGGTGACCGCCGGTGCCTTGCCGTTCTTCAGTCTTCTCAGCCAATCGGTGATGCGCTCTTTGCCTGTCATTTTATAACCACTCAATGATTCAAACGGTCGTAGTCACTTTTGCCAGCGAACGCGGCTGATCGGGCGTCAACCCTTTGGTCGCTGCCAGCAACGCCGCGAAAAGCTGTGCAGGAACAATGTAAGGAATCGGCGTCAGCCTTTCAGGCATACGTGGCAAGGCCAGATGACGCGCAGCGATTTTGTGCGCAGCCTTTTCGCTCGAGAGTACGACGGTCTCAGCCGACAAACCTTTCAGCCGTTCAAGCAATTCGAGCATGCCTTTGAGCGTAGGGCCGGGCGGCGCAAATACGAAAGCGGGGAAGCCGCGATCTACCATCGCAATCGGGCCGTGCAAAAAGTCCGCGCCCGAAAAACGTTCGGCCACGACGTAACAGGTTTCCATCAGCTTGATGGCGAACTCATAAACGTTCGCGTAATTCAACCCGCGCCCTACGACCACGCAATGATCCATGTAAGCGTAGCGTTCAACCATCTCGGTCACTTGCGCGCGCAGCTTCAACGCCTGTGCTGTCAGGTCGGGAATGCGCTCGACCTCTTCGCCTTTGCGCGCACCACTCAATGCTTCGGACAGCAAATGAAACATCAGCAATTGGCCGGTATAAGTTTTCGTAGCGGCTACGCTGCGTTCACGTCCGGCGCGAATCAAAAAGGTTTCGTCGGTGAGCTTCGCCATCGCGGACTCGGCTTCGTTGGTGATGGCGAGCGTGAGCGCGCCGCAGCGTTTGGCGTTTTCTAAAACGAGATTTACGTCCGCGCCTTCGCCCGATTGCGAAATGCCTATGACTAAAGCGTCGCGCAAATCGAGTTTCGCCTGATAAAGCGTATGCACCGCAGGAGCCGCCAACGACACCGGAATGCCCGTCGTGATTTCGAGCAGGTAACGTCCGAACGTAGCGGCATTGTCAGAACTGCCGCGCGCGACCAATACGATCAAGCGCGGCTTGTGGGCGTTCAGGTGCGCCGCGAAACGCTCAATCTTTTTGCGTTCCTGCTTAATTGTTTTCGCCAACGCTTCGGGTTGCTGTTCGATTTCAGCGAGCATCAGGGACATGCGGTTTTGAATCCTCAATGAAAGGAAGTCTGAGGCTGCCTCACCGCAGAGGCGCAGAGGTCTCGCAGAGTTTCACAGAGGAAGAAAGAGAGAAGAGAAAAGCTCTTTTCCGAATCCCTCTCTGCGAAACTCTGCGAGACCTCTGCGCCTCTGCGGTGAAACAGCACTCCGCTTCAGATGTTTGTCAGTCAATTCGTGAGCGACGACGATAAGCGCCCGTTTCAGTTCGTTCGTAGCGATTGTCTTCAGCCAGTGCTGACAAACGCTGTTGCGCCTCCTGCAAAAAAGCACGCAACACGCCGCGCAGCAAGCCTTGTTCGCGCGTTGTGTCGAATTGCGGCAACGTAGCCTGTAACTGATTGAGTTTGTCGGTCAGCAACGGCGCGTTGATCTCGCTAGCCTGATGGTCGAACGACGCCAACGCATTTGCTTCAAGCCACGGACGCAAGGCTTCGCGCGCTTTGCCTTCATAGAGCCAATTGAGCGTGACAGACAAAGCCGCAGCGGAATTCAACGACTTGCCGCTCCAGCCCAAAGCGCCGAACCAGGCCAGCGGCAAGCGCGCGACGCGAGCGGAAGCAGGCGCGCAAGTAGCGATGCCGTTTTTGCTTTCGAGCGACGGCATCGCCAACGTCCACGCGCCGAGTGGAGACGCTTCGCAAGATTGCAACGTAAAGCGTGACGGCGGTGGCGGCGCATTCACCAACGTTACGAAATTTTCGTAAGCCGTTTGATTGAGTTCGCGCATACGCGCTGCGTTGTTGTCACTCGACGAATAGGCAAACACGTTCAGTCGCGCGCGTCCGGCGAGTCGCAAAAGGTCGAGCCGTTCACGATGCGACCACGCGGCGTCGGCACTCTCAACGTAACCGCGTTCAGCCACGGCGGGCTTTTCGGTGAACTGAAAGTCCTGTGCGAGTTGCCCATTCGCGCCGAGGTGTTCGAGCTGCGCGAGTGCATAAAACGCGCCTTGTGCCGTTGCGGCATTGATCGTTAAGCGGCGCGTCTCGCCTCCGCGGCGACTGTTGAGCGAATAGCCTTGCGCCGTTTGTGGATCGTTCGTCGCTTTATTCGTCAGCTTGATCGTAATCGTCGCATCGTTGACGTCCATCCTGAACGTCTGCCACGCGATGGCCTCGAAGCGCGCGATGATGCGCGGGTCGAGACTGGCGGCGTTGTTGAGTTCCCAACCGGCGCGCGGAAAGTCGCGCGCGATCAGAAAACTTTCGAGCAAGACCAGATTCACGTCAACACGAATCTCTGGGCGAATCTCTGGCGCGTTCGTCGCTTCTTCCAGCGCATTTGGTAAACGAACTTGCAAGCGTTGCAAGAGGCGCAACTGAAACTCTACGCGCTCGTTGGTGTTGAGCAGCACGGCGTGTACGTTGCGATAAAACTGTTCGTTGAAAAGCGTATCGGCCTGCGGACGCAACGCGGTTTGCACGCGGGCTTCGCGTTCGGCGAGCGTACCGGACGTTTCAAATGAAAGCGTTGGGTAAATGGCCTCGCGCAAATAGGCGCTGATCGAAGCGGCGATTTGATTGCGTTCGGTGCGACGAATGCGTTCGATGTCGTCGCGCAAAAACCGCAGCGCGATCAGCCACATATTGGCTTGCGTGAGCGCGCGCTGGCAGGCGGCTTCGGCTGACTGGGCCTGCGCGCTGACAGCGGCATAAGCCGTCAAACGATCTAATAATTTGCGTTCGCGCAAGGCAGCGAACATCGCTGCGCGGTCTTCGGCTTGGTCGTTCGCGTCAATCAACGCGACCCTCACGCCGTTGGTCGTGAGCGTAACGAGTGCGTTCACCATCGCCGCGCGTTCGGGTTCGCTGGTTTGCGGCGTGTGAATGAAAACGCGCAAGTGCGAGGCTTCGCGCGTGACGACGTTGCCGCCCAGCGCAGCGACTTGACGCGCCAACGACGACGACAGCGCACTGCCATTGCCCGAAGAAAACGCGAGTTGAAATTGCGGCGCAAAACCGAAGCGATGATTCAACCAGCGCGCCAGCAACAGGCCGCTGGCATTGGTTTCGCTGGCGAGATAGCCCACGCGGTCTACGCTGTCTGGGGGCAGCTTTACGCTCGTGGCGCTTTGTCCGGTGAACAGCAAAAAGTCCAGCGTGCCAGCGGCGAGCAGTAATTGCGCGGAGAGGCTTGATCCAAAACCGAAAATCGAAAGGTGGCGATGACGCGCGCGAATCGCTTGCAAGGTGGTGGCGCTGAGTTTATCGGCTGCGACGAGCAAGCCATCGGCTTCGGCAAAATCGTATTCGCTCGCCCAACGATTCAACGCAACCACTTGATCGTCAGGCAGCAAGCTCGCGGGCGGCGTTCGCAATTCGTGATCGGCGATTTGCGCGAGTTGGCGCGGCAATCCCATCGCATCGGGCTGCGCGCTGGCGGGAATGAGTACCAATCGTCCGGCAAGGAAATCGCGTTTGGGATTGCGCAACACCGGACGCGCCTGTGCGGCGACGTGCTGTGCGCTTAACGCAAGTAACACGCTCCATAAAACAAGTGAGCGTACTCGAATGAATAATTCGAGTACGCTCACGATTTCACGTTGTGACCAGTGCTGTTGCATTACGGGCGCGGGCGACGCGGGCGACCCGTGGGAGTGGAAGTGCTGCCGCCATCGCGCGGGCGCGTGTTGCGATTGCCAGCAGGCGTAGGCCCACTCGTGTTGCTGATCGCAGGCAAACCATTTTTGATGCGTTGAAAGTTGTCGGTGGTTTGCGTACCGCGTTGATTGCTGGCACGCAGGTATTGGCCGATTTCGGCTTCGGTGTTTTGCGCTCGCTCTCTGGGGTCAGGATGGCTCGCCAAAATCGAACCCAATCCGCCGCCGCCACCTTGAGATAGTTGCGCCAGAATGCCGAACATCTCAGTCATGCCAGCCGTGTTGTAACCGGTGCGTTCCATATTGTAGAGGCCCAGATAATCGGCTTCGCGCTCAGCGTCGCGCCCGTGTTTCATCAACTGACTGCCTGCGAGCAGGCCTCCCACCATATTGCCCAGTTGTGCGCCCCCTTCACCGCCTAACACGGCACCGAGAATCGTACCGAGAATTACCGGCCCTTGCACTTTCATGCTGTTGGCTTTTTTTACGTTTTCGAGGCCGTGGCGTCCGACGATGTGGCCGATCTCGTGGCCCATGACGCTGGCGAGTTGGGCTTCGCTTTGTACCTTCGCAATCAAGCCGGTGTGGATGTAAACGCGCCCGCCCAACGTGGCGAAAGCATTGACGGCGCTGTCGTCCACTACATAAAAGCGCCATGGGATGTTCGGGCGTTTGGAATTGCGCGCCAGTCGTTGCCCCAGATCGTTGACATAAGCGTCGAGCGCCGTGCCTTCGATTAGGCGCAGCGGCTTCGGTTGCTCTTTTTCCTGCACGCCTTCCTGCCGGGGCGGGTTGAGCAATTGCCGATGCACTTCATCGGCAAACTTGAGTTCGTCCGCTTCACTCAACAATCCGTCATTGGTCGGCGTGCGGTCGCGGAACTTGTCATAAACGTTCTGTGATTTTTGCGCCGCGACACTCAGCGCGCTGATGCACAACATCAACGCTAGCGACAGCGTGCGGGAAGTTAAAGTTATTTGTTTCATCTTCGTCATCCTCCACTTTTGATTACTACTAGGTTTGGGTCTATCCGTGGGGGTATCAAATCATTTGTTCAACAGTTCAATCGCGTGCGGCAACACGCGCGCGATGGCTTGCAAATTCTCTTTCGCCCCTCGCGGACTGCCCGGCAGATTCACGATCAACGTGCGTCCGCGAATGCCGCACACGGCGCGCGATAACGCAGCCAGCGGCGTAATTTTCAAACTCTCAGCGCGCATCAATTCGCTCAAGCCCGCCGCTTCGCGTTCGATCACATCGCGCGTAGCCTCCGGTGTCACATCGCGTATTGCGAAACCCGTTCCGCCGGTCGTGACAATTAAGTTCGCCAATCGTTCGTCAGCGTAATGCCGCAAACGCGCAGCAATCTGGTCGCGTTCGTCGGGCAAAATCTCAGTCGCTACGATTTCGACGGTCTTCAAAGATTGCAATTCCGCGACGACGTTAGGGCCTGATAAATCTTCGCGCTCGCCGCGCGCGGCGGAATCGCTGATGGTCAGCACTACGGCTCGAATCACGGTTTGCGGGTTTGCCATACGAAAGTGCGCGAAGTGTAAGCGTTCGCCCAAAGCGATTCAACGCGGGGTTTGGGGGTTTTGTTCTTGTGTCAAACGAAAACGGCTTTTATGATGGCGTCGTCCTGGAGGCTTTATGCTCATCACTCATCAACGCGAAAAACTCATCAATGCCATCATCTACTTTGTGGAGGAAACCAGCCTCTGCAACAAGACCAAACTTTTTAAGCTGCTCTATCACCTCGACTTCGAACATTTCATGCAAACCGGCAGAAGCGTAACCGGATTAGATTACTTTGCCTGGCAGAGAGGACCTGTGCCCGTTGATCTGAACCAAGAAATCGAAGAACCGCAACCCGATATGGCACAAAAGCTGGCCTTTGAAATTAAGACGGAAAAAAATGGATGGCAAACACTTTACATTCACACACAAGCGGCTTTTGATTCGCAATGGTTTAGCAAGCGCGAATTGGCACTGTTGAAAGACATCGCAAGCCGCTACTTTATGGAGAGCGCCGCTGAGATGATTGACTCAACACACTTACCCACGCAGCCGTGGGCGCGTGTTTATGAGCAGGAAAAAAAGAAACTGCATCTCATTCCTTATGAGTACGCCGTGAATGATGACCCCGCCATCCTGCGCGCCGCGCAAGAACATCGGGAAATGGTAGCGCATTATCAATAATCCCCAATGACGCCTGGCACGATTCTTTTCGATAAAGATTTCAAGTTTTCTGACGGCGAAACAGCAGGCAAGCTGTTAGTGGTACTCAATGACGGCAGCGATTCCACCTATTACGTGATCGCTAAGCTTACCTCGCAGCGCCACGACAATGGCACGACACCTGGCTGCCAACCCAAAGATCGTTTTCAAAACTTTTACTTACCGCAAGGTGTGAGTGTACTGTCGAAAAATTCATGGGTAATGCTCGACGAGTTTTACGAAACCGACCCGAATAAACTATTCCAGCTGAAACTTAAAGGCCAACTTCAAGTTATCGGTGTCCTTGATGAAACTACGACCAAAGCCTTGCTGGTTTGTGCCATCGAATCAATCAACATTGAAAATCGTTACATGCAAGTCATTGATGATTGCCTGACACGCCTTGCACTTGGATAGATCAGCCGCCTCGCTCAATCTCATCCAACCGCGCCATCACGCCCCCCGCCTGCCACGCTTCAATCATGCGTTGTGTAACGATAAACAGCGGCGCAGGCAAATCATTCACGTCGTACCACGCCCAGCCCGCGCACTTATCCGACTCGCGCAATTCCGGCTCGCCCGTCGGAGCTTCGGCGATCACATCAACGTCTACGTAATGCCGCGCACCGTCTTCACGCTCAAACCAATAACTGCCCACACAAAGCAATCGAATGTTGGTGATCGCCAGGCCGGTTTCTTCCAGCACTTCGCGGCGCGCGGCGGCGGCGAAACTCTCGCCCCATTCGAGATGTCCGCCGGGCGCGGCATAAAATCCCTCGCCGTGCGAACCGCGCCGTTGGCCCAGCAAAACCTGTTGCCCGCGTGTCACCAGCACGCCCATGCCGATGAATGGTCTTGGTTCGTTGTTCATGAGCCGCATCTCAGCGCAAGCCGTTGGGCGAAAGCAAGCGGCTTGCGTTTCGCCGCAAGTCGCTGTTAAAAGACGCTGCCTCGTTATTCCCACACTTCTTGGAGGATTCCTGCCTGTGTCATCTAAAACCAAAGCTGCGAAAGCGGCTGAATCTATGTCGTCAGCCGATGTCGAAGCGCCGTTGGCTTCGAGCCTAAGTTCAAATTGGTTGTTGCGGCTGGCGGTGCTGGTGTGCGGCGCTTCGGTCATGGTCGTCGAGATTCTCGGCTCGCGCATTCTCGCGCCTACGTTCGGCACGACGCTGCACGTGTGGAGCGCGCTCATCACCGTCACGCTGGCGGCGCTGGCGATTGGTTACGCCGTGGGCGGACGCATCGCGGACGAGTTCCCAGGGATGCGTATGTTGATGACAGTCATCGGAGCCGCCGCCGCTGCGTTGTTGATTTCAGACCTGCTCACGAGCGCCGTGCTGCGATTGGCTTATGGCGCGGGGATGGTGGGCGGTACGTTTCTGGCGGCGTTGCTGTTGTTTCTGCCTACGTTGTTGTTGTTGGGCATGGTGTCGCCGATGGTGGTGCGCGCCGCCGCCGATCAATCGCACCTCGGCCAAAGCGTAGGCAATCTTTATGCGCTCTCAACCGTAGGCTCAGTCGCGGGCAGCTTGATTGTCTCGCTCGTATTGATTCCGCGCATGAACGTACACGCGGCGTTGATCGGTACGGCAGTCGTGTTGGGTTTGCTGCCGTTGCTTTATTTGGTGATTGGCAAAAACAAAGTCGTAGCGCTTTTGTTTCTGGTGAGTCTGGCGCTGGCGTCAGTGACAGCCAACGTCATTGGTGAAGAGTCTGACAAAACGATTATGTATAAAGGCGTGGCGCATCCCGTGACGGCGCGCGAACCTTCGTCTTATGGCGAACTGGTCGTGAGCGATTATCGCAGTGTGCGCTATCTGTTTTTGAACGGCGTGCAGCAAGGTTCGCTGCGCGCTGATAACTTGTCTTCAGCGCCTTACGCTTACGGCTTGGAACGCCTCTCGACGTTGAAAGGCATACCGAAAAAAATGCTGGTCTGGGGCTTGGGTGCGGGCGTCTTTGCCCGTGCGATGGCCGAAGCAGGCACCGAAGTCACGGTACTCGAAATTGATCCGGCTTCAGAAAAAGTAGCGCGCGAACATTTCGGCTTGCCCGCCTCAGTCAAAGTCATCATCGGCGACGCGCGCACCGAAACGCTCAAGCTCACTGAGCAATATGACTTGATCGTGCTTGATGCTTTCAGTGGCGATTCGCCGCCCTTTCACCTGTTAACGAAAGAAGCGTTTGAAAGCTTGAAAACCAAACTGGCTCCGTCAGGCGTGGTGTTGGGCAACGTGGTCGGCGCGGCGCGCGGCGAAGGCAGCAAGGTGCTGGCTTCGGTCGTCAAGACGCTCGAAAGCGTTTTCGGCCAGACCGAAGTTTTCGCCGTCAATCGCAAGCTGCAAAGCAAAGGCGCAGAATTCGTCTCGACGACGTTTGTCTTTTGCGGCGAAGTTCCAGCGACGCCTGCGGCCTTTACGCTGCCCTTTCCGAAAGAAATGCAGAATTACGTAGACACAGTGATGAACTCGCGCGTCACCGACCTCGCGCGCGAAGATGGCGTGCTCTTGACTGACGCTTATGCTCCGCTCGAAGCGTGGAATGACGCGGCGGTTGCGGCGATGAGATAACAAACTATGGCGAACGACTTTGAAACGAAACTCATTCAGCAGATGCAACAAATCGTAGGCGTAAAGCACGTCGCCCACGAACCCGACGAATTGCTCGTCTATGAATGCGACGCGATGACGACGCATAAAGGCCAAACGCTGGCGGTGGTCTTTCCGCATTCGACCGAAGATGTCGCGCAAGTCGTCAAGCTGTTGCACGACAACAACGTGCCGTTCGGACCGCGCGGCGCGGGTACGGGCTTGAGTTCGGGCGCGATTGCGTTGGGCTGCGAAGCCTATCCGCGCGCGGTCATCATCGAGATGGCGCGGATGAATAAAATTCTCGAAACCGATTACGCCAACCGTCGCGCCATCGTCCAGCCAGGACTCATCAACATTCGTTTATCGCAAGCCATCGCCGACCGCGGTTATCACTATGCGCCTGACCCTTCGTCACAAACGAGTTGCACCATCGGCGGCAACGTAGCCGAAAACGCAGGCGGGCCGCACTGTTTGAAATACGGCGCGACGACCAATCATATTTTGGGACTGACCGTAGTTTTGCCTACGGGCGAGATCGTCAAGCTGGGCGGAACCGATGCGGTGGGTTATGACTTGCTCGGCACGTTCGTCGGTTGCGAAGGAACCTTCGGCATCGTCACCGAAGTCATCGTGAAACTGACCCGCACGCCGCAACAAGTCATCACGTTGCTGGCTGACTTCCTTGATATAAACGATGCGAGCCGCGCGGTTTCGGCGATCATCGCGGCAGGCTTGCTGCCTGCGGCGCTTGAGATGATTGACAAGGTCGTCATCAACGTCGTCGAAGATTCGATCTTTGCCGGAGGCTATCCGCGCGATGCCGCTGCCTGTTTGATCGTCGAACTCGACGGACTCGCCGCCGGCATCGAAGCGCAAGCGCGGCGCGCCTCAGACATTTGCCGCGAACTCGGCGCGCGATCTGTGCGCGAAGCGCGTGACGAAACCGAACGCAAAAAACTCTGGGCCGGACGCAAAGGCGCTTTCGGCGCATTGGGCCGCATCAGCCCTGACTTGTTTGTGCAAGACGCCGTCGTGCCGCGTACCAAATTGCCCGAAGTGCTGGCCGCGATTTACGCCGTCGGTGAAAAGCACAAGATTCGCCTCTCGACGGTCTTTCACGCCGGCGACGGCAACCTTCACCCCAATCTGAATTTCGACGGACGCAATCCCGACGAAGTCGAACGAGTTCACGCCGCTAGCAAAGAGATCATGAAACTTTGCGTAGACGCAGGCGGTTCGATCAGCGGCGAACACGGCGTCGGCGTAGACAAAATTGGTTACATGCCGATGATTTTCGATGAGGCTTCGCTGGCAGCGATGAACGGCGTCAAAGACGTATTTAACCCCGATGGCCTCTGCAATCCCGGCAAAGCCGTACCCGCCGCGCGCATGTGCCGCGAACACAAGAAGGGCTTCAACTTTTTGTTGGAGTAACGATTGAGTCCTTTGGCTTGGGAGTGATCGAAAACGACTCGTCAATTTGCTGAAGGAGCAACTGGTGATAAGGCTTGCCATAAACCTCCAGCCACTGCGCCAGACCGTCTAAAAAGCCCAGCAAGTCACGCTGAACCGTGTGCAAGCCTTCTGCCAGTTCTGTCGTCTGAAAATCAATAAACGTCTCGCTGCCCTGATCTGCCCAAAGGCGAATCGAATCGCCCTGCCTTTCAATCCACGGATCGGGAGAGTGTCCCAACCAAATGTGATTTTCCCCAGCAAGTAAGCCTTCCCAATCCCGCCAGTTTTCAAGTCCGCAACAGCAACTTGGATTGATCGTGACGCCGTTCGCTCCGTTGACACGCAACCCGCCGATCAGAATGAAGCTTTCTTTTCCTGTGATGTATTTCAAAACCTCATCCAGAGGGGACGCCAAATCGAATTCATCGTGATTGCCATAAGCGGCAAGTTGATAAACGAAAAGGCCGACTTCATCAGGCGTCATGCCTTGCCATAGCCGCAAAAACGAAAAGGGCGGGAGCTTCGCCACCGACCACAGCGGCTCGACATCAATGGATGGGGCTTCAATAACGGCTTCAAGTAATGACATAAAAACGCTCGTTGACAGCATACATAGCGGCTCCTACACTCTGCCGCGTTTTGTTGATGCGAGTCAACGAACGATTGGGGGTGCATTGGATTCGACAGGAGTCCTGACCCGATGGATGCATACCGGGACGCTTGTAACCCGTAAACTGCGAGCAAATGTTAATTGCGAATACAGAACTCGCAATGGCTGCCTAGTTAATAGCTAGCGGTAGTCCGTTCGACCGCGCTTCGCCTAAGGGTGCGGAACCGAGCGTCATTCTCTTGGGCTGGTTTTCAGATGCAGGTCAGAGTTTGGGAACGAGATAAATCTGGCATAGTTTCGGCACGGTTCTTCGTCGCTTCTGCTGCCGTGCCGAGACGAAATAAAAGCGAAGCGACTAAGTATGTAGATGCCTTCGCAGACGGCTGCTAGACGTCGGTTCGATTCCGACCACCTCCATTGTTATTTAAGGCAAAAGGCAAAAGGCAAATTTCAAAAGGCAAAAGTTCCGGCCTTTTGATTTTTCACTTTTGCCTTTTGCCTTTTGATTTTTCTGATGAACGATTTACCGATTGGCGTCTTCGATTCCGGCGTAGGCGGACTGACCGTGCTGCACGCAATCGCCGAACGGTTGCCGCACGAAAACTTGATTTATTTGGGCGACACGGCGCGCGTGCCTTACGGGACGAAATCCGCCGCGACGGTTGAACGTTACGCTGTTGAAGACGCGGCCTTCCTGATTCAGAAAGGCATCAAGCTATTGGTCGTCGCGTGCAACACCGCTTCCGCGATGGCGCGCGAACGCTTGCGGCGCGAGTTTGACTTACCGATCTTGACCGTCTTAGGACCGGGTGCGCGGATGGCTGCGCGCGTGACGCACAACGCTCGCGTCGGTGTCATTGCGACAGAGGCCACCGTCGAAAGCGGCGCATACGTGCGCGCCATTCATGAAGCGAACCCGGCAATCGAAGTCGTTCAGCAAGCCTGCCCGCTGTTCGTTTCTTTAGTTGAAGAAGGGGTCGAAGAAGGCGAACTTCACTCGCCCATCGCGCGTTTGATCGCTGAAAAATATCTGAGCGGCTTGCGTGATCATTCGATAGACACGCTTGTGTTAGGATGCACGCATTATCCGTTGTTGAAACCCGTGATTGCCGAACTGATGGGCGCGGGCGTCACGCTGGTTGATTCCGCCGAAGCGACGGCGGCAGAAGTCGAAGCGTTATTGCACGAACGCGAATTATTGAATCAACAGGCTGCCAATGGCACAAAGCGTTTTTACGTGACTGATGCGGCCAGTCGTTTCTCGCGCATCGCCGAACGAATCTTCGGCGAACCGCTCGCGCATCTGGAAGCCGTGGAAATTGGCTAGCAGGTACAGGCCTAAGCAAAAGAGAAATGAAACACAAAGGAACAAAGAGACAAAGGAACAAAGACGTATCAAACCGTTGAGAAAACCTTTGGCCCTTTGTTTCTTTGTCCCTTTGTGATGAGTTCTTTCTGCTTTTGCGTAAGTCCTGATGAAAACGAAATGACAGACTTCAAACGAATTGATGGACGCACGCCGCTCGACTTGCGCGCCGTGCGCGTGACGACGAATTTCACCAAGTGGGCCGAAGGCTCGGTGTTATTCGAGATGGGCGACACGCGTGTGTTGTGTACGGCGTCGGTCGAAGAGCGCGTGCCGCCGTTTCTCAAAGGCAAAGGGCAAGGCTGGGTGACGGCTGAATACAGCATGTTGCCGCGTTCGACCGACTCGCGTACGCAGCGCGAAAACCGCAACGGTCCGTCAGGCCGCACGCAAGAGATTCAACGCTTGATCGGACGCAGCCTGCGTTCGGTGATGGATATGGCGGCGCTCGGCGAACGCACGATCACGATTGATTGCGACGTATTGCAAGCTGACGGCGGCACGCGCACGGCTTCGATCACGGGTGGATTCATTGCGTTGATGCTGGCCGTCACCAAGAGCATGGACGAAGCCAAAATTTTGCGTCCGCCGATTCGTGATTTCATCGCGGCAGTTAGCGTAGGTGTTATCAAGGATCAGGTGTTGCTTGATCTGAATTACAGCGAAGACTCGAAAGCCGAAGTTGATATGAACGTCATTTGCACGGGCGACCGACGTTTCGTAGAAATTCAGGGCACGGCGGAAACCGAACCCTTTGACCGCGCGCGACAAGACGAAATGCTCGACGCCGCCGAAGCAGGAATTGCCGAGTTAATCACGCTGCAAAAACAAGTTTTGGCGAAAGCTCTGAATGCTGAAACGTTCAAAGCGTTGATCGCCCCCGGCGTGGGCGGCAAAATCAATTGGAAGGAGCAAGCAAAATGATTCGTTCGTTACGCATTAGCACTTTATTTTTATGGATGATGTGGCTGTTTTGTCTGGCAGGCATCGCGCCTCAGCAACAGGCGCAGGAACTCACGGCGTTTGACGATCCCGACGGCAAATACAGTTTGAAGCTGCCCAAAGGTTGGATTTTCGTAATTAGTCAAGACAAGGTGACGGGCAAGTCTGACGTACAGATTGTTTATGGCATCCGCGAAAACGGCGCGCTCAAGATTCGCGTCATCGAAAACGTAGACCCCAAAGCCGAAACCCTAGCTGTCGCCAAAAAAGACGAAAACGAAAGCCTGCGTTTTATCACCGGCATCACTACGCCAAAGATCGAAAACTTTCTGACCGGTAACCGGATGAGCGCGATTGCGGCTTACGATTTCAAAAACACCGCCAATCAACCGATGGCCGGACGCAACTATTACGTGCGGGTCAACGATACGACGGTTTATCTGCTGCGCTTCACCGGACGTACGACGACCTTGCCCAGCTTGCGCAATCAAACCGATTTGATCGCGCGTTCGCTCAAGCTCAAGACAGCAGAAGACGCTAAACCTGCTGAAGCAAAGCCGGAAGTAAAAACTGAAGCAAAGCCCGTCGCCAAGCCGTAAGCCTTCGCGTCGCAACCCAGAAGAAAAAAAAGAGCCGATAGCGCATTGATCGCTATCGGCTCTTTTTTTCATGGTGCGAAGTCTTTTCAGGCTCGCAAGAGCGGAAGGTTATAAATGCCCGCGAGCCGGTTCAGATCGGCGCGGACGGTGCGCCATTGCGCTTCGACGGCGGCGTGAAAGCGCAAGCGGCGAAAGATCGCGTTGATCTCATCCGACTGACGCATCACTTTTTCGACTGCGCGGCGAGATTCACGCCAGGTGTCGTGGCGGTCAAATTCGCTGCGCAATTCGTCGAGCGCATTTTCAAGTTGTTTGACCTGTTCATTGATGTCGTCTTCGCGGCGCGTACCGTCGAGACGGCTGCGGTCAAGGTTTTTGTCTACGGCTTTGCGTAAAGTGTCGGCGCTGTCTTCGACGCGATGAATGATGCGGTCTACGTCGGCCTTGCTATAGGTTCGTCCACGATAACGGCCTTGCGCGTTGGCGTTGAGCGCGAGCGTGAAAAGTAAGGTGAAAGAGAACAACGATAGAATCAGTTTTTGCATGTCTGCCTCCTGCGAAAAATGGTTGTGCGCGGTGCAGGGATGACCGTGCGGTTAACGCGGCTTGAGAGCCGCGCGGATGTGCGGTGGTCGAAAAATATTTTAAGCGTCCAGCACGCCGATCAATTCAGCCAATACGTTGTCTGGCGGATGGG
>JAYSVR010000328.1:0-5033 GCA_043718445.1 Acidobacteriota bacterium
TCATCGGGTAATAGTCTGGCGTGGCAATTTGTTTTTCGACCAGCGCGCCCAACACGCGCAATTCATATTCGTTCAGAATCATGTTCGTGGTTGTCTCCCCAAGGTAAGGTTTGGGTGTGTGTGAAAAAAAATCAGCCGCCTGATACGGGCGGGAAAATGGCGAGTACATCGCCAGCTTTTAAGTCTTGCGTACGCTGCGCGTGTTCTTCGTTGACGGCGAATAGCACGCTGCGTTCGTAACTGCTCAACGTGGGGTGTTGTGCTTTCAAAGAAACCCAAGCTGCGTCCACCGTGAACGGAGCCGCCAACTCACAAATCGTTTCGCTTATGTTAGTGGCTTCGCGGCACGCGCCGAATAGCAAAACCTGAATTTGAATACTTGCTTCACTCATAACACTCAGAAACCGGTCGCAGGTGCATCGCCGCTGAATCCTGCGCTTGCCGCTTTCGCACGCGGAGCCATCGAATGTTTGGTCAAATCGCCGGTCAAAACCGACTCGCCTTTGCCGCGAAACTTGAGGGCTTCGATCAAGAAGTTATCGAACAGCAATCGTCCGTCGCGGCTTTCGTTGCGGTGTTCCCAATACTTGTCGGTCTGCCAGTCCTGAAAGGATTTTTCGAGGTGAAACTGCACACCGTAAATCAACTGTTCCGCCGTGCGCCGCACAAACATCTGATGCTCTGACAAATAGCCGCGCGCGAGTTGTTTGAAGCCTGCGGGCAAGCGGTCTACTTCAAGCCCGTGATTTTGCCACACGCGCAGCAAATGTTTGCGCTCGGTGTATTTCTGCCAGCGTGGGGTTGGGCGATCTTCGATGCCCGCAAAAATTGGGTCATCCATCTCGGTGATTTTGACGAAGCGATATTGATATTCGATCAAGCGCCCGTTGCGTTTGAGGGCAGGTGCTTGTCCATCAATGGTCGTGATGCGCGCGCCAAACGCCTGCCCGATCAATTGATGGCCGCCGCAAATGCCCAGCACAGGTGTGTGTGCTTGCAGAATGAACTCTTTGAAATGCGCCAGCAACGATTCATCGTAAAAGTCGAAATCGCGCAGCGTGCCGCTCAGCACAATCGCGTCAGGGTCGAATTCACTGACTATCGCCTGATTGAGATGCGCCAGATGAACTGTGTGAATTTCAGGCGCGCGCACCAGCTTGTGAATGTTGCCCGCGATGTTAGCGAGCGCCATGCCGGCGATTTTGCGTTCGAGTTCGACCCAGCGTTTCGCGTTGAAATCCGCCGCCTGTTGCGCAACCGAAGAATAATGCGCTTCTTCGTTAATCAGGTTGTTGACGACCAGCACACGCATCGTTTGAATGCGCGGCAGAATGGGTTCAAACACACAATAACGATTGCTCGCCAGTCCAATAATGTCTTGAGAATTTGGATGAATTGCTTCTGAGGCAGATGCCATACTACTTGGTCACGTCCTTCGAATTGGTTTGTTGCGGAGCCGGTGTGTGGGTTCAGTCGTCAATGCAAGGCAATCTATGCTAAACAAACCGCTTGAGACAAGTTGTAATGAAGGAGAAAAATGAAGCCTGAACAAAAAACCTTGAAACAGCATTACCGCGAAACGCCGCGTCCGCTGGGCGTCTTTCAAATTCGCAATCTGACGAACGAAAAAGTTTTCGTCAGCCAGTCAGCCGACTTGCCCGGCTCGCTCAATCGCCATCGCTTTGAATTGCAAATGGGCAGCCATCAAAACCGCGCGCTGCAAAACGATTGGAACGAAGGCGGCGCGACGCAATTCGCCTTTGAGATACTCGACGAACTCGCGCCGCGCGCTGCCACACCCGACGAACTCAAAACCGATCTCGCAGCGCTCGAAACCATCTGGCTGGAACAACTGCAACCTTATGGCGAACGCGGTTATAACGAACCGCCCAAAAGCCGCGATGAACGGTTGCAAATGATTATGCGCAACCGCGCCACGCAAGGTTTCGATGAATGATTAAAGCCTGTTTTGAAATTCGATGTTCGCCTTTACCTGACAGGGACTTCGCCACAAAAAGGCATAAGAGCCACAAAAATTTTCTTTCCTTTTGTGGTTTATGTGCTTCTTCGTGGCGAAATCCCTCTTAAGCCAAAACGGAAATTCAATTTCCAAACAATGCTATTAGGTTTGCATGCGCTTCACGCGCCACCTCACCGCCAACCAAACCAGTAACGTCAGCAGCGAAATCAAAGCGCCCCAACGCGCGCCGCGAGCGACGTAACGCATCTCGATGCGATGTTGTCCGGCAGGCACGATGAGCCCGCGCAGCAAGTAATTGGCGGCGTATATTTTCGCGGCGCGTCCGTCCACCGTGGCTTGCCAGCCCGGATCGAAACGTTCGCTAACCACCAGCACTGTCGGCTGCTCTGCCGAAGTTTCAATCGTGAGATGCGTCGCGGCGTAATCCGTCAGGCGGGCTTGCGCGTTCGCTGACAACACAGCGCCAGTGGTTAAGGCCGACGGCAAGGCCGACGGCAAGGCAGTCGCAGGAATTTCAAGCAAAGCGGTACGGCGCGGTTCAAACGGTTTATCGCTTTCACCTCGTATGCGTTCACGCGCTTGCGTGGCGTTGACAGCTTCGGCTTGCGGCGTAAGCCAGACGCGCGGCAAGACGTGATCGTTCTCATAAACCTGCGCCTGTGCATCTTCGTGAACCAGCCGCCAGTGCGCCGGTAAGATCGGCCTCAACATCACGGCCATTGGTTGCACTGAGGCCGGTTTAGCGGTGTTGACCAGCGACACCGTAAAAAGCGTGAGCGATGCACGCGCCGTGAGATTTTTGATTGTGACGCTGCGCACCGTTGTGGGTTGCGACAACGTATGCGCCGACCAATAACGATGCGCTAAATAAGGCGGTTCGCCGCCGACCGGCGTACTCTCAAAAATCGGTGCGCGTTGATGGCGAATGGTGGGCTTCACATCAGGGCGATCCCAAGCCCACTCTGAAACGTCAATGCCCGCCTTGAGCGAAAGCTCTTTCACCGTTCCATCTGCCCCATCAGGCGCGTGCAAGCTCACCTGCGCGACCGGCGTGCCTTGTTCTAAATCTTCTGACGTACCCAAGGTCGCAATAAAAGAGACCTGATCAGCGGACATCGTGCTGCCGCTTAACTCGACCGTTTGGCCGGATGACAAGGTCAGATAGTTTTCATTGCGGGCAAACCATGCCTGCTCTTTACGACGCGGCGGCAGGCTCGCTGCGATGTCGTAAACCGCCATAAACCGTACGTTCAACAAATCGAGTACCTGACAGTCGGGCTGTAACAACTGACGGTCAACCAATCGCGTAAAATCAGGCGTAGCGAAATCGAAGCCCTGTCCAAAAGCGCGACGATAGCGATCAGGCATCAACGGTTCATAGCCCGCCGCACTCGCCAGGCCATAGCGAACCGATAAATTCGGCAGCGCAGAATTCGCGGGAATCGTTACGTCGGGCGGAGGGTTGCCAGAGGTGAATACGCGATAGCTATCAGGTTTCGCTTGCTGCAAAAACCGCGCGGTGGCCGATTCGCGCACGAAATCCGCTGCCGTGTAACTGTTTTTATAAAGGATGTGCGAAAAGTAAATGGATGATTCCCAAAAGGTCGCCGACAACACGACGATTGATAAGACAACGGCTTGCCCAACGCCGCGCATACGTTGCCACGCCCAAATGATGGTGAGCAGCGACGACAAGGCGAACGCGGCTTTCCAACCAATCCAATGGCTGGCGGGCAAGCCCGTGCCGACGGCTTGAAAAGGAATTTGTTTCGCCAACTGCCACGACCACCACGCAATCAGGCACGAGGCCGCGCACAATGCTGCACCGATCCATTGCGCACGCTTTTCAACTGTTGCGCTAGCCTGCTTGCGCAACCAGTCGCGCACGTGATCCCAGCCGAAGGCTGCTAACACCGACAGGCCGAGCGTGAATTCAAAGGCGTGCCGCCACGGAATGCGAAACTTGTTCACCAGCGGAATCTGAAACAGCACGCGATAAAGCGGCGTGCCGTCGCCTTGCATCAACAAAAAACCTAACACTGTGAGACCCAGCCAAAACCAGCTTCTCCAATGACGACGCGGCGATTTAACGATGACGATTGCGGCACAAAGCGCGAACACGCCCGTCAAAAGCGCGACGGTGGGAACCGTTTCTACCTGACGGCCATAACAAGGCAGCCAGAATCCGCGCCACAGCTCGCGCAACGTAAACGCTCCGCCGCTAAAAAACTCATAGGTCAACGTTACGCGCTGGCTGCGTTGCTGGGCTTCCAACGTTGCCCAAATTTGCCACGCTGAAAACCCTGCCGCGAAAACTATTGCACTGATGGCGACTGCCAATGGCTGCCAGCGCGCCCAACGCGAAAGCTTGCCGTCCCGGTTCGGTTCAAATGCCAGCCACGCCCCATAACTCACCGCAATGATGCCGCTGTAAAGAAAGCCCTGTCCTGAACCAGCCAACACCGCCAGCAGATAAAACAACGTAGCGCCGCAGCAAGGTCGCCACCAATGCGCCGTCCGCGCACGCTCAAGCATGCAAAGAAACAAGGGCAGCCACATCACCGAATGCGGCACGATGCCACTATGCGCCAACGGGCTGACCATGAATCCGCCGTAACCGAAACTCAGTCCGCCCAACAGCGCCGCCAGGCGGCTGAGTTCAAGCTGGCGCAAATAGGCGTAAAGAAAAAGCGGCGAGAGCAGGTAAGGCGAGAACACATAAATCGTCTCAGCGATATGGCCGGGTAAGACCGCATAAAACCAGGTGAGCGGATAACCCAACGACAACTGCACCATTGCCAGCAACGGATAACCTGAAAGCACTAGCGACGTCCAAGTCGGTGCTTCACCGCGACGCAACATCTGCCACGCCGCCTCGCGCAAAGGGTAGTTGTAAAGCAACGTATCGCCGACCACCCACCAGCCGCGCGCGAGCAGCGGCGCAAAGAACGCCAGAAAAAAACCGACGATGAGTAAAGACGCGAGGACTTTGCGCTGGCGTAAGCGAGTGAATAGCTCTGCCATATGAGAGTGAAAAGTGAAAAGTGAACAG
>JAYSVR010000329.1:0-16646 GCA_043718445.1 Acidobacteriota bacterium
TCTGGCTGTAAGGAAACAGCAAGCGTTTCAACAGCGCGAACAGCCAGTCTTCCAGCACGGCGATCACGCCGATGATGATGAGATAGGCGTAAACTTCAGTCAGTTGATTCGTCGAAGAGTAAGAATAAATCTGGCTGCCGATGCCGCCTTCGTTGCGGTTATAAGTTTCAATCGCCGTAATCATCACCCAGCCAATCGCTGCGTTTTGCGCAATCATATCAATCATCTGGGGCAACGTAGGCCGCACGACGACGCTGTAAAACAAGTGCCAGTCGTTATAACCCAGTACGCGCGCCAGTTCATATTTCATTCGCGGAATCGCAGCAATCACGCCGGTCATGCTGGTCACGAGAAAGAAGGTCATCCCCGTCGTCAGCATCGCCACCTTCATCGGCCAACCGATGGTGAAGAGCGTGAGGAAGACGAGGTTGAAGCCGACGATGGGCAGATAGCGCAGCCATTGCACGATTTTATTGAACGGCTGAAACAACGGAATGACGCTCAGATAAGCCACCACCAACGAGATGATCGAAGAGAACAGCAAGCCGACGATGTTCAATTTGAGCGTCACCCAAATGTTGTAAACCATTCCCTGACTGCCCGGCGCGCTCCACATTTGGCGAAAGGCGGCGAGGACTTCGCTGGGATAAGGCAGCGCCTTGATCGGATTGAAAACCCAGAGCAACAAAAACAATCCGAGCCAAAGCAGCGAGAGATTGGTGCGGATGAATGTGCCTACGTTTCCGTATACGCGCACGATTTCACCGTAGGCATTGGGCGGATCAGGTTTGGTAGCGATGTTTTCCATATAAGTCGAATCAGTCGAGTGACTCAGGTTCAACGCCTAACGCGCGCAATTGCTTGGTTAAACGTTCGGCAAGTTTATCGGATTGATCTTTGGCTTCATCTTTGGTGGGCAAGAGCTTTCCATCCAGCGTTGCCCAACGTAACCAATTAGCCGTAACGCCATTGAATTTGCCTACCCAGCGTACTAGGGCCAAGCCAATGATATTACTGATAAGCCGTTCTGCGTGATCCGGTATGAGCGGCTGGTAGCCTTCACAAGTCCACTCAAACCCAGCCAACTCGCCGGTTAGCGGGTCGTAGTAAAAGTATTCCGGCACACGCAGTTGGTCGTGATAAATCTGTTTCTTACCTTCGCGGTCAAAGGCGGCGGTGCTGTTGGAAAGAAATTCCATGACAAGGTCAGGACCTTTTTCTTCTTCCCACATCACCCAGCTTTTACGCATACGTTTGCCATCCACTCCCAACGCGATGAAAAAATCGGGGCCGCGAAAGTCCTGTTTCTTTACGTGTTCTGCGCTGAAATATACGGCCATATTGCCGCCCACAAAAAAATCGTCGCGGTCAGCCCAGTGAAGTTTCAGCGTTTCGAGAAACAGAATGATTTGGTAAAGGTGTAATTCGCTTTCCATCGGCTCTCCATCGTCATAGGGTAAATCATCTTGCGTAGGCATGCGTAAGTACTTCAGGCGTTCGCTCCAATCACCGTCGTCACAAGGCAGATCATCCTGCGTGAGCATGCGAACGATGACGGGGCGGCTTTCTGCCAGAGCCGCCCCCGCCATCACACCGGTGGTTTGCCCCGTGGTTTGTATTGATTCACTCCGTTGCGAAATGCGTTCACTCATAACTACCTCGTTTACTTCAACACGATCACGACGCGCCGATTCGCAGCCTTCTCGACATCGGTGCGATTCTGGTTGTTCGGCAGCGGACGATAAGAGCCGTAACCCTCGACGCCTTCCAACCGTTTGTCGCTGATGTTGATGCCTGACGGATCGGAATCTTTCAGCCATTGCCACACCGAACGCGCGCGTTCGTTCGACAAACGCAAGTTCGTCGAAGCGTCGCCTACGTTATCGGTGTGGCCTTCGACCAGCACTTTCGTATCAGTCGCGCGAATCAGCAGGCTGCGGATTTCCTGCATCGTCGCCATCTCTGACGGTTTGAGCTTCGCCGAACCGGTATCGAAGGTTAGTTGGAAGTTTGACTTGACGACCGTGCCCGTCGTGGCGCGATTGCCTATGTCGGCTTGATAGACCGGCGCGGCGCTGCGTTCGTCGGTGATCTCTTTGATGAAACTCAGATCAACCACCGAAGCCAGCGGCGTAATCGTCGGCAGCCGTTCGGGCAGCAGCTTTTGCAGCCGCTTGCCATGGTCGTTGTAACTGATGCCGAAAATCGAACGCTCCAACGGTTGCGTGCCGTCGAGGCCGAAAAGATGGCGCACTTCGGCGATGTTGTTCACGCGCGAACCGCCCAACGCCACGCCGTCTTCGGTGACGCCGTTGAAGTATTTGTACCAGAAGCTCGGCCCTTTGCCTTCCATGTTAAAGACCAGCGCGTTGAGCGCCGACACGCGGTCGCGCAGGTAATTGTCATCAGTCTTAATGCGTTCGTTTGAACGCGCGACACAACGCAACAACGTCTTGACGTACTCACGATGTTGACCGAGCCAGTCTTCGTTGCCGAACAAGATGTGCGGCATCATGTAGCTGTATTCTTTGGTCGAAACGATTTTCTGTACCTTTTCGCTTTTGCCTTTATAAGTGACCGTCGAACGCTCTTTGACCGCCGTCACGTCGCCCGGCGTCCATGTCGCCACCGCGTCAAGCTGATGTTCTTCGTTCGCGCCCGTCGCGCGATTGCGCAAACTGACTTTGGCGTTCAGCACGTATTTCTGCGCGGCTTCGATGTGATCCATCGCGTTGACGAAGTTGATCGCATCGGGGTCGTAAACCTGTTCGTTCGGATTCACCGGAATCTGATTGTCTGCCGCCCAGTTTACCGTGACGTTCCAGTCGCAATAAGGCACGGCGGTCACGACCACCGAGCCGCGCGCGAGTTGCGGGTCTTTCTTCCACGATTCGGGGCCGATAAGACAGTCTTCGCCGAACGAATAGCCGCTCGACCATACGACTTTGGCCTTGTTGCCGCGCAGCAATTTATTCGCGCCCGCAATATCTACGGCAGCCTGATCGCCGGTCGTAGTAACCAATTGCATCTGTCCTGCCGCCAGCGCTTTGATCTGTTCAGACGTATCGTTTTGCACGACCAGTCGCGTATTCGTGATGCCCGCCTGACACAAACAGCTATCGGTGTGATCGCCCGATTTGCCGGGGCCACCGACGGCGTCAATCAAACCGCTGACGGTTTGCCACGTCCAGATGCCGATGGTGACTTCGGGATTGTCGTTCGTGCGTTGCGGCGCAGACACCGCCGAAGCGGGCAGCGCAGTGCGCGCGATTTGTTCGAGGTTCTCGCGCTTGTCGGGTACGACGGCCTGCCGCTCGTTGGTGTCGGGCTTGAGCTTGTCGAAGATGCCGAGTTGCTTGAAGCCTTGATACAGCAGGCCAAGCATTACTAAGACGATCAGGATGATGGCGCCGGGGCCTAATTCGAGACGACCGATTCTCATAACAGAAATCTCCTTGGGGCTTTACTTAAACGGTTTGAGTGCGCGTCATTGAGCGCGCGAAAGTTATAGAATGATTGCAAAAGATAAAAGGGAATGCCGCGAACGAAAGGCAGAGAGCATAGGGCGTGGGGAAGGTTTTCGTCATAACAGCTTCACTCTGTGCCGTCTCTGCGTAACGCGAAATTATTTGGTTACTGCTTGGATACGGCGCGAAATCTACCGCAACGATGCGAGAAAGGCTACGGCAAAGCAGCAAAAAAACCGGACGGCTCAAGATTCAGTCGCGGTAAAGATGCGGTACGCGCGCCGAGATGCCGGTGACGATTTCATAAGAAACCGTGTTCAGGATTGCTGCCAACTCTTCGGCGCGAATCGTTGCGTCGCCTTGCTCGCCTAACAAAATAACTTCGTCGCCGAACGTTGCTGCCGGAATGTCGGTCACATCCACCATCGTCAAATCCATGCTGACGCGCCCGACAATCGGAGCGCGTGCGCCGCGAATCAAGACGGCTCCGCGATTCGACAAATCGCGGCGATAACCGTCGGCGTATCCAATCGGAATCGTAGCGATGCGGCTCGCGCGCTTGGTCGTGAACGTCGCGCCATAACCAATCGTCGCGCCTGCCGCAACCGTCTTGAGAAAGGCGATGCGCGAATGCAGCGACAGCACCGGCTCAACGTCAACGCCGGGCAAGTCGGGTTGCAGCACGTCATTCGTCAAGCCGTAAAGCAATGCTCCCACGCGCACCAGATTACCGCGTGCCGTTGCGTGTCCGTGCGTGGCCGCGCTGTTCGCCAAGTGCTGCCACGTCGGTTGGTAGCCACGCGCTTGAATCATTTGCCACGCAGTTTGAAAGGCCGCGACCTGTTGATTCGTATGCGCGTGATTCGCGTCGTCGGCGTTTGCCAGATGTGTCATCAATCCGTCAACGCGCAAATGTTCAAACGGTTTGAGCGCCTTGAGAAACGTGGGCAAGTCGGTGAGCGGTACGCCGTAACGCCCCATGCCCGTGTCTACTTTGAGATGAACGGCGAGCGTTTGATTGAGTTGTTGCGCGGCGTGATTCAACGCGGCAGCCGATTCAATCGTGAATAACGCAGGCGTGAGTTGATGACGGATAATTTCGTTAGCTTGTTCAGGCCACGCGCCGCCGAGGCAAAAAATGGGTTGCGTGATCTTGGCTGCGCGTAATTCAAGCGCTTCTTCAATCAGCGCGACGCCGAACCAATCGGCTCCGGCTTCGGCTAACACTTGCGCGCAACGCGGAGCGCCGTGTCCGTAAGCATCGGCTTTCACGACCGCCATCAATTCGATCTTGGGGTGCGTATCTGTTCCGATGAGTTGTTTGACGGCGCGGCAATTAGCAGCGAGGCGCGGCAGCGATATTTCTACCCACGTAGGTCGAGAGGCCAACATAGACATGGCGCGCCTTACGACTCCTTGAATTTGTCTTCGAACTTGGTGAGTTGTTTGAGGAAGACGAGTTCGATGCTGCCTGTGGGGCCGTTGCGCTGCTTGCCGATGATGATCTCGGCGATGTTCTGCTTTTCGGTTTCGGGTTTGTAGTAATCCTCGCGGTAAATAAACATCACTACGTCGGCATCTTGCTCGATGCTACCACTTTCTCGAAGGTCGGAAAGCTGCGGTTTGCTGCCGGTACGTTGTTCAGGTGCGCGCGAAAGCTGTGACAGTGCGATCAATGGGACGTTCAACTCTTTGGCGAGCATCTTGAGTTCGCGCGAAATTTGCGAGACTTCCTGTTGACGCGATTCGATGCGTCCGCGTCCGGTCATCAGTTGCATGTAATCAATCACCACCATATCTAACGACTTTTGCTCGTTTTTGAGGCGACGGCATTTGGCGCGCATCTCCAGCACGTTGATGCCGGGCGAATCGTCGAGAAAGATTTTGGCTTGTGAAAGTTCGGCTACGCCTTGCGCGAGCCGCCGCCAATCGTCTTTGCCGAGTTGGCCGCTACGCAAACGATGCGCGTCTACGCGGGCTTGCGAACACAACATACGATTGACGAGTTGCTCTTTCGACATTTCGAGCGAGAAGACCGCAACTGTTGCGGGCGCTCCGTGATGTTGCTGACGCAGCGCGGCGTTTTGCGCGATGTTCAACGCGAAGGCGGTTTTGCCCATGGACGGACGTGCCGCCACGATAATCAGGTCGCCGCGTTGCATGCCTGAAGTCATGTAATCCAAGTCGCTGAAACCGGTGGCGATGCCGGTGATGAGTTGGTCGCGTCCGGCGATTTCTTCGATGTATTTGAGCTGTTTCTCGGCGACTTCGGCCAGCGGAGTGAAGCCCTGTTTGATGCGGTCTTCGGCGATACCGAGGATAAGACGTTCGGCGTTGTCCATGATGACGGCGGCTTCGTCTTCATCGTCGAAGGCCATGTTGATGACCTGATTACCCGCGCCGATCAGCTTGCGCATCATGGACTTGTCTTTGGTGATGCGCGTGTAGTTATCAATGTTCGAGAAACGCGGCGCGCCTTCGAAAAGATTAGAGATAGCGGCGGCTCCGCCGATTTGTTCAAGCTCGCCCGCGCGGCGCAACTCTTCGGCCAGCGCGACCGGATCAATCGCGTGGCCGTGCTCATAAAGATAGAGCATCTTCTCATAAATCATCCGGTGCGAAGGCAGGAAGAAATCTTCGGGCTTGAGGCGTTCGGCGGCCTGATTGATGGTCGTATTGTCGAGCAGGATGACGCCAAGAATCAGCCGTTCGGCTTCGATGTTGCTCGGCATCGGCTTTTCGAGAAAGTCGCGGTTGCGGTCTGCCATAAAGGTTGTTGGGAAAAATGCTTGGAGTTGTAGTGACGGAAAGGCATCTTAAGCGGAAGCCCTAGCAGGCTCAAGGTATACGATTGAGGCATAACGATCAGGGTTTCTGTGGGCAGTCCCGGCATCGAATGCGCTATTGGCCCATCCACATCAGGCGGTTTTGAACTGAGTCAGGCTGAAGGTCTATTTGGATTTGGTGAACTTCACCGCTCAACGCGACAATTCGCCCGCGCAAGTCCACATACATATTCTGCTGCATTTTGAGCATTTCCCTTTGCAATTGGGTGAGTACGTCTAACTTGGTATTCATTTGGCTGAGCGTGGTTTCAATCGCTGTGAGACGCGCTTCCGCCGCAGTCACCGGCAGTTTTGGTTCGTTTTCGATGGGATCTGTCACGGTCATTACCTCGGTTTTCATCCTACGCAGAAGCAAAGAGTCAGGTCAATGTTCATAACTCTGCAAGCCCCATTGGCTGTTTGAGCCGTTTGAGCCTTTCTGCTAGCATCCGCCCCGTTTCGGCAATATAGAAAACACTTTCCCTTTAACCCCTAACTGATCTTCATTAACTGCGCATGAGCAAACCGGATATTTCTGCGAATCGCACAACTGCGCCTGACAAGGGCGCGGCTGAGAATCTTAACGCTGATTACGCTGCCCTAGGGCAAGCGACCGCGAAGCTCGTGCATGATTTCAAGAACCAGTTGGGCGGATTGAAACTTTACGCGACCTTTTTGAAAACCCGTCTGACGCAGGATGCCGAATCCGCCGAGATCGTAACCAAGATTGTCGAAGGCATAGACGCGATGGCCGAAAATGCGACCCTCGTGAGCCGGTTTGCGCGTCCGCTGGAATTGCGTTGCGAATGGGGCGATCTGGCCGCGTTGGTACATAAAGTCGTCGCGGCCTTGACGCCGCAAGGCGCGGCGCGGCAAGTCGTGTTGTTAGCCGAATGCGCAGACGAAGTGCCGCAGCTACGCTTTGATTGGCAGCAAATGCACTTCGCTTTAGAGGCTGTCGTGCGACGCGCGCTGGCAGTGGCGCTGCCGCAAAGCAAGGTGCGAGTCGGCTTACAGTTACGTGACAAACCGGGCGATCAAACGGTCACACTTTGGGTCGGTGAAGACAGCGAGCGCTTGAGCGAACAGGCGCGGCTAATTTTTTTTGACTGGACGGCGCAGGAACGATTGCAGAAAACGGCTTTAGAAATGGCGCACGCCGCCCGCATCGTGCAAGCTCACGGAGGCGCGGCGAAAGTACGCCAGGCAGGAAACCTTACCTTGGTGGAATTTATCTTCAAGTCTGAACTTCCCCCGCAGGAGCAACACGCTTGAAACACAGCAGCAACATATTGGTCGTTGACGACGAACCCATGATTACTGATGGGCTGAAGCTGGTTTTCAGCGCCGCCGGGCATCACGTTGAAACGGCAAAATCTTTCGCCGACGCGCGGCTGGCGCTGGGTCGCAAGACTTATGACCTCATCATCACCGACCTGCAATTGCCTGACGATCAGCAAGGCGGGTTCTCGATCCTGCGCGTCGTCAAAGAGAAAAACGCCGAAACCGAAGTCATCATGATTACGGGTTACGGCTCGACGCACGAGGCTATCGAAGCGATCAAGGCCGGGGCGTTTTACTTTCTGCCGAAACCTTTCGACGCCGAACAGATGATGCTGTTGGCTGAAAAAGCCCTAGAACGCCAGCAATTGCGCAACGCTTCGCAATCGCAGGCGAAGTTCTTTCAACGGCGCGAATTCTCTTCGTTGATCGGCGCGTCGAAAGCGATGCAATCCATTTACGAGATGATCGAAAGCGTCGCCAAGTCTGACGCTAACGTACTCATCATTGGCGAATCGGGTACGGGCAAAGAGTTGATCGCCAACGCGATTCACTTTCACTCGCTGCGCGCGCAAAAAGAGTTCGTCAAAGTGAACTGCTCGGCGCTGCCTAAAGAGTTGATCGAATCGGAACTGTTCGGCTATGTGAAAGGCGCTTTCACCGGCGCGCAAACCAACCGCAGCGGCCTCATCGCCGAAGCCAAAGGCGGTTCGTTGATGCTGGACGAAATCGGCGAAATGCCGTTGGAGCTTCAACCCAAATTGTTGCGCGTGTTAGAAGAGCGCCGCTTTCGTCCCGTCGGTTCGAACGAAACCTTTGAAGCGGACTTTCGCTTGATCGCCGCCACTAACCGCGAACCGCGCGAAGCGATCAAGGAAGGCTTGATGCGCGAAGACCTTTTCTATCGCATCTCGACCATCACGATTAACGTACCGCCCTTGCGCGAACGCAGCGAAGACTTACAAATTTTGATTGACCACTTTTATCAAAAATTCTCGACGAAATATCAGCGTCCGTTGCAGGGCATTTCGCAGGCGGCCTATCAACAACTGTTCGCGCATCGTTGGCCGGGTAACGTACGCGAATTGCAAAACGCGCTCGAACGCGCCGTGTTGTTAGCGAAAGGCACACACGTGCAACCCGAAGACCTGCCCTTCGGCAAAACGACGGAGCAAGAGCCGGTGCCGCAAGCGTTCTACGTACCGCTGAACGTGACGCTGGCCGAGATTGAAAAAGCGGTGATTGCCGAAACGCTCAAACGCACCGAAGGCAATAAACAAGAGGCTGCCCGCGTGTTGGGCATTTATCGTCCGCGGCTTTATAGCAAGATTCGCAAATATAAGCTCGACGTAACGAGCAAACCGGGACGCCGTCCCAAAAAGAAAAAGACTGAGGTTGACACGCTGCCTGAAGCAGCGGCGGCTTCGGCAAGTTAGGCAGAAATTTTCCATTGTTCATTTTAGATTTTAGATTTGTCATTTATTTTCAAGGCGCGCGCGGTTAGTCGGGCCAATGAAAAATCAAAAATAGAAAATAATAAATGGAAAATAGCTTGATCGTTTTCGCAGCACTACCCCCGCTGCACCCTGACTGCTGTACCAGTTCGTACAGCCCTTTGAGTGAAGGAGTAATGCAATGAGCAAGAGGAGTTTGAAATACATTTTAGCCGCAGTGCTTTGTTTTGCCGCCAGTCCCGCGATGGCGCAAGAGACTACAGCTGATACCGACGCGGGGTTAGAACCAGTTTCCATCGTGGTGAATGCCAAACTGGTCAAGGCCGTGCAAAGCGCGTTGATCGGTACGGGGTATTTTCGTTCGCGCCCCAACGGCGTGCTGGATGGCGAAACGCGCGAAAGCCTGATGGCGTTTCAAGCCGCCAACAACCTTGACGCCAACGGACGCATTGATGCCGACACGTTAGACGCGCTGGGCGTAGACCCGAAAAATCCCATCGCCGCCAGCGAACGGCGCGGCGGCTTTATTCCCAAGGTTGGCTATACCGTCAAAGACGGAGCCGTTAAATCAAAAGACACTGTCGTAGGCGGTGTGAAATACGTCGGACGCAAAACCCGCCAGGGTTACGACACAGTTGTGAGCGGCACGAAAACCGGCCTGACCAAAACCAAAGACGTAGCGACCGGTGGCTTCCGCAAATCAAAAGATGTAACGATCAGCGCGGGCAATACCACCAAAGGCAAGCTCGGCGTAGCGGGTAACAAAGCCAACGGCACGATGACACGCGCTTCCACCGCGATTGTCGGACGCTCTGACACCGACATCAATCTCGACATTCGCGACATTCTGGATGACGACTCTGAAACCAATATGTTCAGCAGCACCGTCACGCGCGGAGCCGTCAGACTGAAACTGCCGCAGGGTTATCAAGACGACGCCAGCCCGATCATTTCGCGCGTACGCAAAGTGCCGGGCGTGAAGACGGTGATGGTGGTGCAGCCTTAACCGAAAAAGTTAGAACAGAATTGGTGATAAAACAGGGCGCGAGATATATTCTCGTGCCCTGTTTGCGCGTGGCTGATGATTTTTGCCAGGTAGCATAAATTCGTGAAGCAGTTGTCATACCGGTCGTCACTCCCCAACCTTGCGCGCGCAAACTGTAATTTTCAGCGTTTCAGAAGGCTTCTGTTTGTGCAAAAGTCTTTCCTGCCTCATACAAGACCGACTTTGCCGCGCGCCTGACTGACTTTGCCGCGTACATGTCCCGCTTTGCCCGTGCAAGACGCTGTCTACCACGTACAAAGTCATTTATTTTCCCTCACAGCCGCCGTAATATCCGCGTTGTCATCAACCTGCCGCCGCGCGGGTTCGTTATGACGCCGCAAGAGCAGACTTTTCAGCAGCGCGCATCCGGTTTGGCCTAACCATGACGCTGTCTGCCACCGCAATTGCCTGCTTTTTCTCAGTAAACAGCAGCCTTATCAAGAAAAGGAGTTAGCCACATGGATAATCAGACCACGAAACGTTTGGAAATGTTGAAACGGGTGCGCGATTTTGGCGCGACCAACGCCGCCGCCTTCGCCGAAGGCAGCTTTGGCCGCGAACTTTTCGCCACCATCACGCAAGTCGTCACCGAATTAGACGACTTAACCACCAATCACACAACCGGACGCGGCGCAGCCCAAAGCATCGCCGCGACCAAAGCCGCTACGCGCGAGAATCTGCGTGAGGCGATTGCCTCGATCAACCGCACAGCGCGCGCGTTGGCATTTAACACGCCGGGGTTGGAGGGCAAATTCCGCCTGCCCCGCGTCGCCAGCGACCCAGCCTTGCTTAACGCCGTGCGTGCTTTTGCTGCCCCAACGCCAAAATGGATGCGCCGCTCAAAGCCGACTTCCTGAAACTCGAAATGCCCGCCGATTTTCTCGAACGGCTCAACCAACTCATTGCCGAGTTTGAAAAGACTACGACTGAGAAGGCCACGGCGGTCGGCGCCAACGTCGCCGCCAAAATCTCGCTCGACGAAACCGTCGCGCGGGGCTTACAAGCCATACGCCAACTCGACGTAATCATTCGCAACAAATTCAACGGCGACCCCGGCGTACTGGCCAACTGGACGCGCGCCAGCCACGTCGCCATTCGCACGAGTAACAAGGCCTCAGCGCCGCCTGCGAATCCACCCGATAAGCCGCCCGTGCCTACGTCCTAAGGGCGAAGGCAAAGGAAAGCTGCAAAAAGACGGAGCGAGCCAAAACAAGGGCCGACTCGCTCCGTCGCTTTTGTGGTTTTTGAGGATAGGAACCCAGCGCGCCTATCAAACAACGCATTCGGATAAACGCAACTCGCCAAACGTTTGGGCTTTATCGCTTTGTTTTAGAATTGAGCTTGTCATTACGCTAGCTTCACTATGCTATTTGCGTATGCGGAAATAAATGAGTTAGTAATCGCACTAACCGGGTGTGTTTTTTTTACAAACGCAAGAATGATTTCCCTGCCCAAGCTGCTATGGGAAAATATTTTCGCTTATTTTGGAAATACTTGTTGAACAATTCATCGCGCTGCTTTACGATGATATTCGTTAGTAAACAAAAGCCCTAAAAATAAAGATTGAAATAAACGACAGACGAGCCGATTCATTTGCCGACGATGAAGCTCCTTCGCCTGCCAAATTAACAGTTACTTTCACAAGGAGAATCTTAATTCCACACCCTGAATCAAGGTGTTTCTTTTAGTTTGATCCTGAATCGTTGCCAGATACTTAGGACAGACGTTCTGTCCTTTACTGTTTATTTAACCTTTAACTTAAGATTGCTGTGACTCTTTGCCTGTAGCAAAGGTTTAGGTGACTTGCGCCCAATCGGCGGGCGCGGCGTTACATAATGGTCTTTATCGGCGCGGCAAGTAGTGCCGTCGCTTGCCATTAAATAACAAAAGAAAAATCTTGATGCTATTGGCGAGATAACATCATGGTGCTTGTTAAACATATTAGCCGTATGGATCGTAAGCAGTAAAGGATTGTTGGGCAATCCCTTTACTCGCCTGTCCTAAACGCATTACGTTAGAAAACTTGGGGCCGTCTTTTTCACGTATCCATTAGTGATAAATGAGATAGAGGTCTGCCGCTCACAAAACTTCTATTGCTTGCATCTGCGAGGAGGGGCGCGATTGACCTCTTCCAGAAAACCTTTTCCAGAGGAAACTATGCTTTTTTTAAGTCATCTTAAAAACTACAGTACCAAAAAAACGAAATTTCAAATTTCCTCAGCCACGCTACTGCTACTGATGTTCTTCTGGGCTGTTTCTTTTCATTGGGAAAAGCAATCCGTCAGCGCGGCGAATGGTTTGGTTGAAGCTTCTGGGAAGGCTGTGGCCGTTTCGGTTGCGTCTACCAATCATAAAGCGACTGTTGCGTCCGAAACTCCTAAAATAAGTGAGGCTTTCGCTAAACTGCCCTTAGCGTTTGAAGAAAATCGAGGACAGGCGTCTAAAACGGCAGATTTTATTGCGCGCGGAGCAGGTTACAGTATTGCATTGTCTTCAACAGAGACGGTATTGACTTTGGGAAAAGATCAAGCGAAGTCGGGGAGCGTGGTCGGGCGTGAAGAAAAAGCGATGCTTGCCTCGCAACGAGAAGGACAAGAGAGGTTGTCTTTGAAATTCCTCGGTGCCAATGCTAAAGCGGTCAGGGCAGGTTTAGAAGAATTGCCAGGGAAGAGTAACTACCTGATTGGTAATGACTCAACTAAATGGCGTACGAATGTACTAAACTTTGCTAAGGTTAAATATTCCAACGTGTATCCTGGGGTAGATGCATTTTTTTATGGGAATCAACAATCCTTAGAATATGATTTTGTCGTCGCACCGGGAATTGATCCTGAAAAAATAGAATTGCAGTACAGCGGACATCAAAATCTACAGATTACCTCAGATGGAGATTTGCTACTTCAGTTAGAAAAACAGCAGTCAAAACAATCCAAACCTATTGCATATCAAGAAATAAATGGGCAGCGGGAGGCGGTAGACTGCCGCTACCGTTTAACGAAAAAAGGGACTATCAAATTTGAAGTCGCGAATTACGATAGCCGCAAGCCGCTGATCATTGATCCTACGATTATTTATTCTTCCGGGATGTTTGGCGAACTTGCCAGGATGAAGGTGGGAACTGATGGAAGCATCTATATTGCTGGATGGGTTGTTCCTTCTAGTAATTTCACCACTACGGGCCCCCCGTTCCAGGCATCTTTTGGTGGGGGCAGCACGGATACCTATGTGCAGAAACTCAACGCGGCTGGGAATGCGATTGTGTATTCGACCTACTTAGGGGGAAACGATGAAGAGTGGTTAGAAGGGTTACACGTAGATGCTTCGAGTCAGGTTTATGTAGCAGGCCGAACATACTCAACCAATTTCCCCACAGCTAATGCTTATCAGGCCAGTCATGCAGGGACGCCTCCTAATTGGGACGCCTTTATCTCTAAACTCAATGCTGCGGGCAATGGGTTAGTTTACTCCACCTATCTTGGTGGCGCAGGAGACGATAAGGGAAACGGTCTGGCTGTAGATACAAGCGGAAAAGCCTACTTAATCGGGACAACTACCTCCGCATACTTCCCACTATTGAATCCTTTACCGTCACAAAATACATTAAATGCTAATGGTAGTGTTTTTATTACATCCCTTAATGCGACCGGAAGCACCTTGGCCTATTCGACCTATTTTGGGGGCAGTGATTCTGACGACGCTTCCGCCATTGCAGTGGATAGCGCAGGTAACTGCTATTTTGCCGGTCAAACTACGTCAACTAATTTGCCAGTGGTAAACGCTTCTCAGACGACCTTTAACAATTCTAGCGGGCTTAATTATATTCAGGATGGATTTTACGGAAAGCTAAACGCTACAGGCACAGCTTTAACTTATTTAAGCTACCTTGGAGGCGAGGATTGGGATTCAGTCAATGCTATAGCTGTAGATAGCACCGGTGCTGCCTATCTTACTGGGTACACGACTTCGTCAAGTTTCCCTACAACGGCTGGCGCGTACCAGAAAACAAAACCGGTAAATCTGCTCGGGGATTCTGGGAAAAGTGCCGGGCTAGCCACTCCACCTACAAGCCATTACAAAGAAGCGTTTGTGACGAAAATAAGCCCAAGCGGCGGAGCATCGTTAGCCTATTCTACTTATCTTGGTGGGAATAGAGAAGACGAAGGAGCCGCGATTGCCCTTGATGCAAATAATAATATTTGTATAGGGGGAAGCACTACAAGCTATTGGGTAGCAAATGGCTCACCAGGGTTTCCTCGCGCCAATGCAACTCAGACTAACTATTATTTTAACTCGGCGGGAACCACAGATGCTTTTTTTAACGACGCTGAGTAGTGACGGTAGCACGTTACACTTCTCCACGTATTTGGGCGGCAGTGGGTTTGAAGCTACTTATTCATTAGCGGTCGGCGGAAGCGGAGACATTTATCTTGCCGGGGTTGGAGGACCGGGAACAGGCTTTCCGTTAGTAAGTCCCCTGCCTTCCGCTCCCGTAGGTTCTTTTGTCACTCGGTATACTGGATTTAATGTGCCGACAATTATGGGTAGGGTGTTGTTAGGTGGCGACGGTGTCGAGAACGTCACCATGACGCTGAGTGGAACACAAAGCGCTATCGTTCAAACAGATAGCACCGGCTATTACTCTTTCGCTAACCTGACGGCAGGGGGAAATTACACAGTTACCCCGACAAAGGCTGGTCATATTTTAACCCCAGCAAACCAAGTGATAAATAATCTAACTGGTGTTCAGTTGGCGCAATTCTCTGTCGTGGCTCATACAATTAGCGGCAAAGTAACGAATAGTGGTTCAGTGGGAGTTGCGGGGGTTACAGTGACCTTGAGCGGGACGCAATCTGCCACTCGACTAACCGACGTTAATGGGAATTATTCGTTTACGCAATTATTGGCAGGAGGGAATTATACGGTTACGCCTAGCAAGCCTGATTATGTGACAACATATCTATTCTTCCCCGGAGCGAATCGCGTCTATAACAATTTATCGGCTAATCAGACCGCTGCGGATTTCGCTTTTACTGCCACGAGCGGGGTTACGCTGTTCCCAGTTGCTGATGCGCACGTGCAAGATGGAGCCGCGAATGCCAATACGAATTTCGGCCCAGCTAGCGCGATGCAGCTAAGAACAGATTCAGTTGCTAACAGTGGCAACAATCAAGATGTCTACTTTAAATATGACCTAACCCCTGTCGCTAAAAATATTGCCAGTGTCAAATTGCGATTTTCGGCGCAGCTTTCTGCCGCAGGCAGTGTTCCCACATCGGCTTATTCTGTGGGAGCCACTAATTGGCTTGAAAGCGGGGCAGGTAGTATCACTTGGGCGAATCGCCCAGCTATTTCACTCTTAAGCGGAGCAACAGCCACAATCAATGGTACAGCTTTAACGCCATACGAAATAGATGTGACGAACTACGTCCGTAATGAAAAACTGGCAGGACGCGATATTGTAAGTCTGGCACTGCATAATCCTAGTGCTTCGATAGCAGCGACGATTAACTCACGCGAAGCCGCTACTGCGCGACCGACATTGTTTATTCAGATTACTCCAACGAGCAACATAGCGCCGACGGTGAGCCTGACCGGCCCGGCAGATGGTGCATCGTTTGCTCCTTCTACGACTATCCCATTGACGGCGACTGCTAGCGATACGGATGGCGCAGTAAGCAAGGTAGACTTTTATGCAGGCACGCAATTGCTTGGCACAAGTACTACTAGCCCTTACACATGGAATTGGACTAATGCTCCGTCAGGTAGTTACGCTTTGCGCGCTGTGGCAACGGATAACGGTGGACTATCAAAAGCTTCTTCTATTGCAAATATTATTGTGACCGGGAGTAATCTAGCCCCTAGCGTAACGGTACAGACGCCAGCTAACAATAGTGTTTATGGAGTAAGCCTGATTCCGCTAAGTGCGACCGCCAGCGATATAGACGGAGCTATCAGTAAAGTCGAGTTCTTTCAAGGCACAACGCTTCTTGGTATGGTGACCACTCCAATAAATGCAAATGTAGGTGGGAATCTATATAGCTATAATTGGGCCAATGCCTCGCCGGGCGTTTATACGATTACAGCTAAAGCCACTGACAATAGTAATAGCGTCACAACTTCGGCAGCCATAACCGTGAATGTAGTACGACAAACGGGATATGGCTCGATTGCAGATGCTTACGTGCAAGAGGGGGCATCCGCAGCAACGAACTTTGGCACAACAACTCCCCTAATGAGCTCCGCTGTGGCAGGAAGCGTCAGCGAGGTTCATCTCAAGTTCGATATTTCCACCGCTAGTGCTATCGGGTTGGCGAAGATTCGTTTATATGGTCGGTCGAATCGCACAGGGCCAGGTATATCTGCGGCCTGGAGGTTACCCGCCACTGTTTACCCTGTAGCTACAACTACTTGGTCTGAAAGCACGATTAACTGGAACAATAAACCGGCGGCTGGTACAACACCCTTTGTGACCCGGGAGATTAGACATGTTGCGATGGCATCCATCATCACAACTCATTGTTTCACTTGAACTTGTAGCCCTGAGCCTCAATGGCTAAAGTGCTACCATGCAATT
>JAYSVR010000330.1:0-46672 GCA_043718445.1 Acidobacteriota bacterium
AAGACGTTCCTCGGCAATACGCTGCCCGCCAATCAGCCGATGCAGAAAGACGTTGATGACGTAGTGAACATCATCTTCAACCATCCGAACGTCGCGCCGTTTGTCGCGGTGCGATTGATTCGCGGCCTGGTCGAGAGCAATCCGAGTCCGGCTTACGTCGCGCGGGTCGCGGCGGTCTTCAACGACAACGGCCAGGGCGTGCGCGGCGATCTGAAAGCCGTCGTCCGCGCCGTGCTGCTCGACCCCGAAGCGCGCAATGACAATATCGGCGGCGATTTCGGCAAGCTGCGTTCGCCGCTGTTGCATACGCTTGCGATGTTCCGCGTGTTGGGCGCGACGATCCCGAATCCGTCGAACATCGCTTATGACTACGAGCTGATGAACGAAGCGATTCTCAATCCAGCTTCGGTCTTCGGCCATTACTCGCCGCTCTATCGCGTCGCCAAACAGTCGCCGCCCTTGTTCGGACCTGAGTTTCAAATTCACGGGCCGGGCGAACTCATACTGCGCGGCAACTTTTTGTGGAATTACATGAACTATTACCAGACGGGCATCTGGAACCTGCAATGGCTTTTCGACTTGGGCAACAACCACACGGCCTGCATCAACGCCGTAGACAACCTGTTGCTCTATGGACGCATGTCTGTGGGCTTGCGTCAGTCGTTGCAAACCGCACTGGCAGCACAAGCCAGCGTCGGAGCCGATGCGAAAACCCGCGCGCTCACCGTGCTTTATCTCACGGCGATGTCGAGCGAATACATGGTAATGCACTAAACAGTGGCTAGTGGTTAGTGGCTAGTGGCTAGTCGCAACCAACTGACGACTGACAAAGGAAATTCATGAATAAACAAGAAGTTTCACGACGCAATTTTTTACGGCTCGGCGCTAGTGCAGGCATGCTTGCGGGGCTGGGTCATCTCAATTTTACCGAAGCGGCGCAGTCAGCGACTGATTACAAGGCGCTGGTTTGTGTGTTTCTTTTCGGCGGCAACGACGGACACAACACCGTCATTCCGCAATCGCAAAGCGAATACGCCGCGTATGTTTCAAAGCGCGGCGGCTTGGCGTTGAGCGGTACGCAACTGTTGCCGATTACGATTGCGGGCGGCGGACAGTACGCGCTCAATCACGGTCTAGTTGAAATGCAAACGTTGTTTCAACAAGGCCGCATGGCGGTCGTAGCGAATACGGGTTTGCTCTATCAACCGACGACGCAGCAGCAATATCAGCAAGCCGCCGTACCGCTGCCGACGCAACTGTTCTCGCACTCCGATCAAATCGTACAGATGCAATCGGGCGTGCCGAGTTCGTCATCGTCGAGCGGTTGGGGCGGACGCATCGCCGATGCGCTGCAAGCGAACAACGCGAACTCGGTCGCGCCCGTAGCGATTTCGTTCAACGGCGCGGCGCTTTATTGCGCGGGGCTAAATACGAACGCGACGGCGTTGCAACCGGGCAATACGTTGTATCAAAACGCGATGAACGGCGGCTGGCCTCCGGCGGCTGTCACGGCGCGCGCCGATGCGCAAAAGCAAATCGTCGCGTTGGCAAACAGCAATCGCTTGATGGCCGCCGCTGACCGCACTTTCAACGAAGCGCTACAACTCAACACGATGTTCAAAAACCTGGGCAACACGACGCCTTTCACGACGGTGTTCCCTACGTCGTCTATCGGCAACCAACTCAAAGACGTAGCCAAATTCATCAGCCTGCGCGCGCAAACCGGCGCAGGCCGTCAGGTGTTTTTTGTGGGCTTGGGTGGGTTCGATACGCACAGCGCGCAGGAATATCAGTTGTGGGATTTGTATCGGCAGGTCAGTCAATCGCTCAAAGCGTTTTATGACACGACGGTCGAGTTGGGCGTGAGCAACAACGTTACGTCATTCACGCTGTCTGATTTCGGACGTTCGCTGCAACCCAGCGGCACGGGTTCAGACCACGGCTGGGGCAATCACCTGATGGTCGTCGGCGGAGCCGTCAACGGCGTACGCATTCACGGACAGTTTCCCGTGATGAACGCGAGCGATTCGGCTTACAACCCGAATGCGTTTGCCGATTCGCGCGGCGTGATGTTGCCGACGACTGCGCTCGCGCAATTCGGCGGCACGCTCGCCCACTGGATGGGCGTCGCCGACAACCAACTCAACGGACTGTTCCCAGAGTTGGCGAATTTCGGCGTGCGCGATTTGGGCTTTATGCAATAGCTAAAAACGTCGAGCCACGGGGAACACGGGGAACACGGGGAAGCGAACCATAAATCGCTATGTCTTTTCCCAGTGATCCCCGTGTTCCCCGTGGCTCATTTCTTCTGAACTCGCATCGCAATCCAGTGCAGGCGTTCAGCTTCTTGTCAAAAAGAAGCTGAACGCCTATTTTCTTTTCCGCATCCCGCTGATCGCATCAATCAACTAAACATGAAACTCGAACAGTCTTTTGAGGTAACGGCCTCCGCACAAGAAATCGAAAGCCGCATCGCTACGTTTATGGAGCGGAACGGTTATCAGCGGAATCCTGTTTCAAAGCTGTCGTTCAGCCGTGGCTCACGCTTCGGTTCTTATCTGTCTTTCTCTCCGCGCAAATGGCGTACGCAAGCCGTCGTGACGCAACATCAAATAGATCAATCGCGCTGGCATCTCACGCTTTCTTTCGACATCAACGACGACGGACAACTCGTCACGCAACACGAACGCGGCTATTGGAAAACCGAACTCGACGAATGGCAGCGCGCCATTCAAACCGGCGAAACCGCCGCCGAAACATTGGCGCGACAAGACCGTGCGCTGGTCTCAACCGGAGCCAAAGGCTATCTGATCTTTCTTGCCGTGGGCGTGTTAGTCGCCGCCCCCACCAGTTTGATTATCGTACTCATCAATCCGCAACTCAGTCGCTGGGCCATGATTGCCGGAGCCTTTTTTGGCGTCACCGCCGGACTCATCGCCGCCAAACGGCATTGGGGGTTTTAACCAGTGTCGTTACCCTTGCAAGGCATTCGCGTACTGGATTTTGGCCGCTACATCGCCGCGCCTTATTGCGCGATGTTGCTGGCGGATTTCGGCGCTGACGTGATTCGTGTCGAACGATTAGAAGGCGGCGAAGACCGCTATCTCGCGCCTGTCACTGAAACTGGCGAAGGCCCGATGTTTCTCGCGCTCAATCGCAACAAGCGCGGCCTGGCTTTGAATTTAGCGCAACCGCAAGCCCGCGAAATTCAACGCCGCCTCGTTGCCACCGCCGACGTAGTCATCGCCAACCTGCCGCTTGACGTATTGCACAAACTCGAACTTGATTACGCTTCGCTCACCACGATCAAGCCCGATGTGATTCTTGCGCAACTTTCCGCGTTTGGTTCCGACGGGCCTTATGCCACGCGCGCGGGCTTTGACCCCGTAGCGCAAGCCATGTCCGGCGCAATGAATGTCACAGGCTTTCCCGGCCCGCCCATACGCAGCGTCGTGAATTACGCTGATTACGGCACTGCGCTGCACGCGGCCTTTGGCGTAATGGTCGCGCTTTACGAACGCAAAGCAACGGGTCGCGGCCAAGTCGTAGAGGCTTCGTTGCTCACGACCGGCGTGACGTTTATGCAAGCCTTGCTTGCCGAACGCGCCGCCATCGGCGCTGACCGCCAGCAACAAGGCAACACCGGTTATCACGCGGCTCCGGCTGATACCTATCAAACGCAAGACGGCTGGATCATCATTCAAGCCATCGGCCAACCCATGTTCAAACGCTGGGCGCGACTGGTTGAACGCCCCGAACTGATTGATGACCCGCGTTGCGCCGACGACCTCACGCGCGCCAACCATCACGACCTTATCAACGCCGCGATGAATGAATGGAGCGCGCTGCACACCACTGCCTCAGCCCTTGCCGCACTCGAATCCGCCCGCATCCCCGCCGCGCCAGTTTACGATTTCGATCAAACGCTCAACGACCCGCACATTATGGCGCGCGAATTGTTAAAGCCCGTAGCCTATCCCGACGGAGCGAAGCCAACCTTGCAAGCTGACACGGCGGTACGTTTATCTGAAACGCCCGGCTCCATCCGCCAGCGCGCTCCGCAATGCGGCGAACACAGCGAAACCATTTTGATTGAGTTGGGTTATACGGCTGAAGACATCGCAGGGCTGCGACAGGCAAACGTAATTCGATAAGTGAATGGCATGCGATTGCCTGAAAAGGGAATTGAAACAGCTCGAACAATACAAGACGCCCTACGAAAACCTATCTAACTTTCACTGAGAAAATTTATGAAAACCGTATTGACGCTGTTCATCATCGCGCTGCTGGCAATGCCTGCGCGGGCGCAAGCCAATCAAACTGAGCAACGCGGCAGATCGTTCAAAGGTCGCTTGGCGATACAGCTTTGGAGCTTTCGCCATGACTTTGAGAAAGACCTACCGGCCACGTTGCGCCGCGTGAGGGCGTTAGGTTTCACTCGAGTCGAGTTGGCGGGCTATTACGGTTTGACGGCACAGCAATTCAAAGCCGAACTCGCGCGCGCCGGACTCACCGCCGTGAGCATGCACGTAGGCTTCGACGAGATTCACAACAAGCTCGATGAAATCATCCGCGATGCTCGGTTATTCGGCGTCAAACAAGTAGGCGTGTCGTGGATCACATCGCCCTTCACCAAAGCCGATTGCGAACGCGCGATTGCCGTATTCAATCAGGCAGGCCAGCGGTTGGCGGCGCGCGGGATTACGTTTTTCTATCACCTGCACGGGTATGAGTTCGTGCCGAACGAAGGCAGTCAAGGTACGTTGTATGACTTGCTGTTGGCGAAGACCGATCCGAAATTCGTGAAGCTGCAACTCGATACGTTGCACGTAGCGCATCCGGGGCAAGACCCGGCGGCGCTATTGCGCCAGCATCCCGCGCGCTTCGTGTCGCTGCACCTGAAAGATTTGCGCAAAGACAAAGCCCCAGACAACACAGGCGAAGTCGCCGACGAAGACGGCAGGCCACTGGGGCAAGGCAAAATCAATTGGCCTGAAACGCTCAAGGCCGCGCGGCAGGCGGGCGTGCAGTGGTACATCATCGAAGACGAAACGCCTACGGTGTGGCAGGCCGTTCCGCAAAGCCTGAACTATCTGAAGACGGTACAATACTGATAGAGACTTCCATCTGATAACGAGTCTGATAAGAGTGATTATGTCACAAGCCCCTCCGGTTCTTCCGCAGCCTGAAAGCGGTAATGGATAGCTTGTCTGAATAATAAAGCCTCATTGTCATTAGCAGCGGCAGTCATAATCCTTGTGGGTGCCGTTTATGGTTCAGTTTTCACCAGTGCCCTGACAAGACGCTGGGGTTGCTCAATTTCGACAATAAAAAAAGGGCAAGCCTCGGCGACTTGCCCTCCAAGCAGTTAGTTGCAGGCGACCCGTTGTCGTTGTTAGCAATGACAACGGTGGTACGCGATGCGTAGCGTGGCTCGACTAAAACGACAGCTTCAATGCGAACTGAATCTGTCGCGCCTGATTCGTGCTGCGGATCGTGCCGAACGTGCCGGGGGTGCGCAACATGCCGTCAGCGTTAAACACGATGCCCGTCGCCGTGCCGCTGGGCGTACCGAAATTGGTTTTGTTGAGCAGGTTAAAAAATTCCGCGCGGAATTCGAGATGCGAGACTTCGTTGATGACCGGCAAGCCGAAGCGTTTTTGCAAGCCGAGATCGAATTGATAAAACGACGGGCCGCGCCCGATATTGCGACCTGCGTTGCCGAAGGGTTGATCCTGCGTGGGCAGGCGCACTGCTTCGGTGTTGAACCAACGATCAATCGTGCGGTCGCCGCTCGGCAACAACGGATTACCAACCAGGTTGGGACGCAACGCCACGCCGCCGATGAACGAAGGCAGATTCGCCGTCACCGGCGCGGGCGTGTAACGAAAATTCACCGCCTGTCCGCTCGTCATTGTATTGATGCCCGTCAACGTCCACCCGCCCAATGCCGCATCCAGCGCGTAAGGCAAGTCGCCCAACCACGCACGGCCTTTGCCGAAAGGCAGATCAAGCACAAAGCTGGTCGTATTGTTGAACGGTTGATCGTAAGCACCTATGCCTCGATCAGCGCGAATGTTGTAAACGTTCTGCGGCGTGCCCGTGTTGCCGCCCGGTTCTTCTAACACCTGCGAAGCGTTATCAAGCGCCTTCGACCAAGTGAACGAATTCAACAAGTACAAGCCCTTTGAGAAACGGCGCTCGAATTTCACTTGCAACGCATGATAGTTCGAATAAGCCGCCGGCAAGGTCGCCGAGATCGAACGGAAGCCTTGAATCGGACGCCGCGCATCCAGCGTCGGACGTTGCGCCGCCGGGCCAGCCAGTTCCGCCGCCGTCAGCGGACGCGCCTGATTGTAATCAGCCAGCAATAACAGCTTCAGCGCGTGATTCCCTACGTAAGCTACGTCCAGCAGCATATTGCCGGGCAATTCGCGTTGCACCGAAAGCTGCCAGTTTTGCACGTATGAAGTACGCGTTTCGCGCGGCGTAAACAGCACAACGTTGTTCGGCAAGTTCGTCGGATAGCCCGCTTGCGTAGGACGGAAACAACCTTCGGCAAATACCGTTCCCGTACACAAAGCGAGCGCAGCGTTTTGCGTCACATTCGCGCGCGTGATTTGCGGGAAGTTCGTCGCCAATAAATCGGCGCTGCCGATGCGATTGAAATGCACGTAGCCAATGCCGTAACCGCCACGCACGACGGTTTTATCCATCAGGTTGTAAGCCAAGCCCAAACGCGGCGCGAAGTTGTTGCGATCAGGGTCAACCAGCGCACGGTCGTATAACGAACCGTCTTTGGCCTGAATGATCGCTTTCGTTGCCGGATCGAAATTCGACAAACGGTTGCTGGCTTCGGTGTAAGGCGAAGCGTATTCGTAACGGACGCCGAGGTTGAGGGCGAGCTTGCTGTTCAGTTTGAAATCGTCTTGCGCATAAGCGTAATGCAAGCGCCGCTGCATTTTGACGACCAGCAGATTGGCGAACTCATATTGATTGCGCGCGCCGAAAAAGAAATCGGAAAGGTTGAAGATCGTGTTCGCCGCCGAAGTCGTGGCGCGGCTGAACTGGCTGGCGTAAGTGTCTAACCCCATCAGCGGATTGGTGTCTTGCACATCGGTGTTGACCGAAAGAAATTCATAGCCGGTTTTCAAACTGTGGCGACCCAATGTCGTCGTGTAATTGAATCGCGGATTGACCGTGAATGGATTTTGATATTGCGGATTGGTCGCTTGCCGTCCGATTTGCGAAAAGCCGTTGATCGTTTGGGTCGTCAAGCCGCCCGTGATTGAGCGGTCTTCGGGCAAACCCGTGATGCCATAAAGTTCGCGCACGCTCGGCCCACCTGACAGCGGCGGACGTTTGCCGCCTTCGATTTTTGAAATGCCCAGCCGCGCTTCAATCGCCGAACCGTTGGTGAGCGCATAAGTCGAACCGAACACGAGTTGTTGATTGAGTACGTTGATGAATCCGTTGCCGCCGCTGCCCGACGCGCCGGGTATCGTAGGGCCGTTAAACTCGTTCACCTTGCGATGACTCACGCGCGCAAAGACATTCAAGCGGCTGCTGAAATTGTGATCGAGCTTGATGTTGAACTTGTCGTTGAAATTGCGGTTGTTGACGAGTTCGCTGTAATTATTGGCAAAATTCGTTTCAGTCTTGCCCGCCGTGATGTTGGGCGCAGCCAATTCGTTTAACACCTTGCGCGCAAAGGCCGTCATCGGAACGCGCTGTCCGGCGGTGAAAATCGTACCGGCTCTGACGGTCGCGCCAGTTGAATCTACGAACTCAAACGGCACGCGCACATCGCCCGTCAGAATGCCCTGTCGTTGTTGCAAGGTCGGCAATGTCGAGAATGCTATGTCTTTGGCGACTTGGCGAAAGCCCTCGTAATCAAGAAAGAAAAACGTACGGTCTTTGATAATCGGTCCGCCCAACGTCGCGCCGAATTGATTGCGAATCAACGGCGGTTTGACGCCGCTCACCGGCTTAAAAAATCCGACGGCGTTCAACACTGTATTGCGATGAAACTCCCACAGGCTGCCGTGAATTTGATTCGTACCGCTGCGATAAGCGGCGTTGATAACCGCACCGCCGCTACGACCGTATTCAGCGCTGTAAGTGTTGGTCTGCACTTTGAACTCAGCCACGGCATCGGGCGAAACCTGCACGATCTGCGAAGAAAAACCCTGATTACTGGTGCCATAAGCGTTGTTGTCTACGCCGTCGAGCAAAAAGTTATTCATCGTCGCGCGCAAGCCATTCACATTGAATGCGGCTTCGCGTCCGCCGCCCGTGGCTGAATTCGTAGACGACTCACGCACGCCCGGCGCGAGCAAGACGAGGTTCGCATACGAACGTCCGTTGAGCGGCAGGTTGACGATTTGCTCACGCTGTACGACTTGCCCGCGCACGCTCGACTCGGTTTCGAGCAGCGGCGCGGTGTCGGTAATCATCACCGTTTCACTCAACGCACCGGCTTTCATAGCAAGGTCTACGCGCAAGCGTGCGCCGACGTTGACTTGAATGTTTTCGGCGACGGCTTTGGCAAAGCCTTGCGCTTCGCCCGTGATTTGATAAACGCCGATCTTCACGTTGGTGAATTGATAATTGCCTTCGCTATCGCTTTGCGTATTGGCGGTGATGCCCGTCGCTACATTCCTGAGCGTGACAGTCGCGTTGGCAACATTGGCTCCGTTGGCGTCGCGCACTGCGCCCAACACCGTCGCCGTATCGAATTGCGCATAACCGGGTAAGGCCGCAGCCCAACACCAGCACGCAGCCAGAAACCATCTGGTTATTACTCGCATAATTCCTCCTGTTTGTTGTCTGTTTAACTAGCGATGAAAGAAAGCAAAATTAGCCGAGTCTGCTTACCTCTTTAATTACTGCTGGCAGCAAACCCGGCTGGCAAGAACTGTTTCTCTAACAGTTGTCATCCTAAGGCTTAGACGTTAAACGTGCTTTAGGAGCATGTAAAGCCTTCGTTATTTCGGAACCGCTGGCTCGGCGAACGCGCAGGCAACTCAGTCATCAGCCGTTCCGTTGCAACAACCTGTAAACCAAGAGGCACGTTACGGATCAGATCATTCGATTCATTGCACCACGAAGCGAATGGAATTGGCTGGTTTACCTTCGATAGTGAATTCGAGAGTGACAGGGCCGCTGCCTGCAAGTGAAGCTGGCAGACGCAGGTTGAGTTGGTCGAGTCCTAGCATGCCCTGAGCGCCACAGAACTCTACGGGCAAGGTCGTAGCGCCAATGCGCGCGGTAACTGATTCAAGGCTCGTGCGCCAGCGCATCCCCGTGCCGAACAGCACGAGGAACAAAACTTCTTCGGGTTTATTCATCGCTACCGGAACCGCTACGAACTCTTGCCGCCGCGCGTCGAATCGAGAGAGCGGTTCATAGGCTTGGCCGTTAGGGCTGCTGCGCAAGATCAATCCGGCGGGCAAACCGCTGCCCGTGGCATTAATCGTAAACAAACCCGGCGCGACCGGCGCAATGTTCAACGTGCAGCTCGTGACGAATCCGTCGCCGCTCGTCATTTCAACTTTGACCGCACCGGAAGCCAGCCCGGGCGGAATGGCAAAATTCACTTGCGTGGGCGATACGAATAATAGCGGCGCATCCCAAGTGTTTTGGCGCTGATCGGTGAGGCGCACCGTCGTGCCGCCTAATTCCACCGCGTAACCCTCCGCCGTTCGCGTCTCAGTAGCGAGATGCCTGCCAAACGCAGCCATCAACGCATCTGACGCGGCGCTTCCGGTTTGCAACGAAGCCGCATTCACACAAACCAGCGGATCGGATACTTGCACCAATTGCCGCGCTTCTTGTCTAACGGTGATGACCTGATCACCGATCAACAAATAAGCGTTGCGCGCCGCCCCGATGTTAGCGGGGTAACTGAGTTCGAGCGTTTGAGTGCCGTTAAACAACTGCGCCGCTGTTTCACGGTAAGGAGGAACCACCGTTTGATTGGCCAACATCAGCCACGCCGTAGCGGAACGCGCCGACCAACCGCAAGCCGTCTGGCTGGGCGTAACCGTCAGAGTTCGTTTGCCGCCCGCACTCGGCAGCGTCAAAGGCGTGGGCGAGAACGTGAAGCCGCAAGCCTGACTGTCGGTCGCCAACAAGCTGTAAGCACCGGTTTGCGATGACGTGAGCGTCAATGTGTAAGTGCCGCTTTCGGGCAAGATGAATTCGCCCGCGCCTGTCGGCAAACGGCGGCCTGCCGCGACTGAAATCAGCAAGCGTTCTTGCGGATCGAAAAGTTCGATTTGGGGGTTGGCGTCGGTTTGAACCACAAAACCGACGCGTTCACCGGCGACGCCTGTGAAATGATAGCGATCAAGATATTTCGCGGTGGTCGGATAAGGCGGATTGATTTGCGCGCGGCAATCACGTGCGTCCCAGCCGCCTGCTACGACTTGATTGCGCGGCAAATTGCGTGCGCCGCAACTGCCGTTTACTCCGGCCTGCTCAATCGTGAGGAAGGTGTCGTCAATGGCTACGCGCACGAGACGCGCCGACGCGGTTGGATTCGCCGCCACGTTGAAACGCAACGCACCGTTCCCGCTTCCTTGTATCGAGAGTGCGTTCCCCGTTTCAAAACGCAGCCAGTCAACATTGCTCAAAGCCATCCACGAACAAGCTGACGCCGCAGTGATAGTGAACGTTCCGTTGCCACCTTCGGCGGAAAAAGCCCATTGCCGTTGCTTGAAACCAAGCTGACAGTTGCTGGCTCCGAGCAGCAGGCTCAACTCATATTCGCCTTTTTGCGCTCCGGCGATTTCGATTTCATAAGTGCCGCTGGCAGGCAAGACGAAGCGCTGATTGTTGCCGGGCAAACGCAGGTTGTTGCTGCTCAACAGAGGCGCGCCGTGGGGGCCGAACAAGCGCAGTTGCGGCCAGGCCGTTTGCCCCGATTTGAGCGTAACGTTGACTGACAGGCGTTCGCCCGCTTGCCCGCTGAAAGAATAGCGTTCGGCGTAAAGTGCCAACCCGCTGTTCGGACGATCTTCCTGCGGCAAGGTCGCGCCGGGGCAATCCTGTTCATCGAGTTTGCTGGTGACGATCTGCCCCGAACGCAAAGCACGCGGCAGACAGCTTCCGGCCACACCAGCTTGTTCGATCACGCAAATGCGTCCACCGATCAGCAAGAGGCTGCTGCGCGCCTGACTTGAGGGATTCGGCGCGACGGTAAAAGTTGCCGCACCGGCTCCGGTTTGCATATTCGTTGCGCTGCTCACCCACTCTTCCGAAAGCGTTGCCGTCCACGTGCAACCGCTGCCCGTGAAAACAGTCACGTTGCCCGTGCCGCCCGCGCTCTCAAACCGCAGCGGCTGGGCCTCTACGCTATAAGTGCATCCGGCTGGAGCTACGACCAGGCTTAACGAATAGGGCACGCCGCGCGTGACATCCAGCAACTGCCGCGCGGCGATTTCAACCACGTAAGCGCCATCGCGCGGCAAGCGAATGAAGTCTGCGTCTTGCGGTACGCGCACGTGTACCGGCCTGACCGTCACACGGTCGGCGGCTTGCCCTAACGATTCGCCTTGCGCGTCGAAAAGCGTCAGTTGCGGCAGCGCGGCAACATTGGTGTATTTGCCAATCAACATCACGCGTTCGCCCGCGCGTCCGATGAAACTGTATCGGTCAGCCACCGTCGCACCGCTCGCCAGCGCACGGCAATCGGCGGGCGAAAGTTGCCCTTGTACGGTTTGTCCGGCAGCGAGCAAACCCGTTACGCAATTTCCTGTAATGCCGCCGCCCGCCCCGGCTTGTTCAAGCGCGTAAACCTGTCCGCCGACGATGATCGCACCGCGCCGCACCGCTTGATCGGGATTGGTCGAAACCGTGAAAGCTATCGTGTCGCTGCCGGTGCGGGTGCGCGCGCCATTGATCGTGATCCAATCGTTGACGGCGTAAACCTGCCAACTGCAATGCGTCGGCGCAGTCACGGCGAAACTCGCTGACGCTGCGGCATTGGCGAATTGTCGCGCCGCTTCGCTCAAGGCCATGCCGCAACCGGGCGCGTTGATTTCGAGATGTATCGTGTAAGGCAACACACCGGGATTGAATTGATAATAGGCTGGCGGCATGACTTCGACGAGATAAGTTCCGTCAGCCGGAACGATCAAGCTGGCCGTGCCAAACCAATCAATCGGCTGAGACGGCGCGGCGTTCACCACTAAACTCGAACTCAAACGCACAGCACTAAGCGGCAAAATCCGTAAGCCCAGCGCCGTTGTCGAAACGGTTCGGACTTGTACGCTTTCGCCCGCGCGCGCCGTGAAGCTATAACGATCAAGCACTTGCGACGCGCGCTGTGAGCCTGCTGAAACGTAATGGCAATCGGTCATCGTAATTTCACCAGCCAGTGTTTGACCGCGTTGCAACGAAACCGGCGCACACGAACCACCGTTCCCTGCTTGCACTACCGCAATCGTTCGTCCCGCCAATCGGAGGTAGCCGACGCGCACCGGTAAATTCCTGCCAATGTTGGCATCTACTGAAAACCTGATCGTGCCGTTGCCGCGCCCGCTGGCTTGCGTGAGCGTAATCCACGGCTCTGTCGCATAAGCCATCCACGGGCAATCGCCTGCTGATTGCACGTTGACCGTACCGGTTCCGCCCGCGCTCGCCATTTGGGTTTCTTCCGATTCGAGCAGGAAGCCGCAACCGCCCGGCGTCACGTCCAATACGAATTCGTAATCGCCGAGACCCTCTGAATATTCAAGCGTGTAAGTGCCAGTGACCGGCAACACGATGCGTCCGCTCTGCCCGCTCAAAGGCGAGTAAGGCAAAAAAGGCTGGCGCGTGCCTGCCAGCCCGTTGCCCGCCGGATCGAACAATGAAAAACGCCCTTTCAACTGTCCGCTCAACTGTCCGCCCAACTGTCCGCGTTGATGCACGCTGAACTGATCTCCGGCATTGGCGCTAAACGTGAATTGATGCGTGGGGAAAGTGAGGTACGACCAAGTGTAATAGTCTGAATAACCTGCAAGAGGAACCAATGATGTGCGGCAATCAGCCGCACGCAAAGTGCCGCGTACGGTTTGCATCGGCGTGATCGCACGCGGCGCGCAAACGCCATTAACGCCAAGTTGCGTCAGGGCAAATCTTTCGCGGGACTCCTTATTCAATTCGACTATGCGCAATTCGTCCGTCGGATTTTCAGCAAAACTGACACCAACATTGGCTGTTCCAACGCCACTCGCGGACGTAGTGAAGTTGAACCACGGCAGTGGGGTGTAATTCTGGCGCAAGTTCCACGAGCAATCTGCCGGAGCCACTACGCGAATTGTTCCGCTGCCGCCCGTGGCAGCAAAGGGTTGCGGCGCGGCAGGGGCGGTTTGCAATAAGTTATAAACACACGTCGTCGGTTCAGCGAGTCGCAGGCTATAAGTGAACACCGCCGCACCGCTGATAGAAGCGATTTCAAATCCGTAAAGCTGGCTATCGGGAAATACCAAAAATTGCTGCGGAGTTCCGTTGCTCGGCATACGGTTGCTATAGAGTTGCCGCAAGATGCGCCGTTGCGCGTCATAAAGCGTGATGCGAATCGGCGAAGACGCCGCGACCTCAATCGCCATTTGCTTATCGGGCTGCCCATTGAAGTTGTAGCGATCAGCTCGCGTATTTTCCTGATTCGGCCCAAACGCTGAAGTGCAATCAGTCGCACTGATAAAGCCGTTAATAAACTGGCCGTAACTCAAATAAGCCGGAGCGCACGTGTCGGTCGTGGAAGATTGCGCCACGTTGAGTTGGCTTTCTCCGATTTGAATCGAACCGACGCGCGAACTGCCTGCGAGGTCGTTGCGCAAGACCTGATAGTGGATCGTGGTACTGCCTACGCCGCCGCGCGGTTCAGAAGTGATATTCATCCACTGTTGACCGCCTGCAAGTTGCGCATTGACCGTCGCCGTCCAGGCGCAGCCCGGTTGCGTAATCATTCTGACCGTACCGGTGCCGCCCGCTTTGGTGAACCGTTGCTCGGTTGGTTCAAAGGCGAAATCGCACTTGCCTGAAATGACTTCATAACGAATCGAATAAGGCAGCACAGGGTTGCTGACGCCCGGTGCAATCGCCAGCAAATAAGTGTCGGCGGGCAACGCCAACCATTGGGGCGTCGAGATAGCGTTCACCTGAGTGAGCGGCTGTCCCAGCGAATCATACAAAGCCAAACTGTAACTGGGTGAGATATTCGTGCTGCTCACGGTGAGGCGTATGCGGTCATTGGTGCGCGTCGTGAATTGATAATACCGCGCGCCGCATCCAGCAGGATTGAGTTCGCCAGTCACGTCGTTGTTAGGCGCGGGGTTAGTCGCAAGCGTTTCAATCGCGCACTTGCCGCCCGCTCCGGCTTGTTCGATAGAAAGAACGCGACCGGCAATTACCAGAGTGGCTCCGCGCGCAGCCGCGTTGGTGTTCGGCTCAACGGTGAATGCGCCGTTCGCGCTGCCACTGGCGGCCTCAGCCGGTTGCGTGAATCGCACCCACGACACATTGGCGCGCGGCGTCCAGCGACAGGAAGTGCCGGTCGTGAGGCGATAGCTTCCCGATCCGCCGCTGCCGTCGAATCGCTGCACCCCTTCGTTCAAGGTATAGAGGCAACCGCTCGACAACCGTTCGAGCAAAAGCTGGTAAGGCTTCTTTTGATTGGGAAAGCGTTCGCGCGCGAGCAGCGAAACTTCGACGCGGTGCGTGCCGCTTTGTGTGAGCAGGAATTGTCCGCCCAGCGAGCGTGCGTTCAGCGTGTCTTGCAACAACTGCCCGTCTGGGCCGTAAACCCGCAACACCAGGGTCGGAACATTGCCCGACAAAGACGTAGCCGCCACCAACGCCACTGCAACTTGTTCGCCCGCTACGCCCGCAAACGTATAGCTGTCGCCGTATTCGACAAAGGCTGTTTGTCCGGGAAAGTTCGGGTCAGCCGCCGTATAAGCACGATTCGTGCAATCGGCATCGCTGGCTTCGCCGCTGACGAATTCACCGAAGGGCAAGGCTTTCGTGGCGCACTGCCCGCCGGTTCCGGCTTGTTCCAGCGTGAACGTTTGCCCGCCGACTTTCAGCACCACTTGTACTGCGCGTGCCGTCGTGTTTTCGGCGAAGGTGAAACCGACTTGTCCGTTACCTGTGCCGTCTGCCAACCCGTTCAAGCTGAAATAAGCCAGTCCGGTCGGGGCTTCGACACGCCAGGTGCAACCGGGTGCGGCTTCGATCAAGACGGTTCCCGTGCCGCCGCTCGCAGCGAACCGCGTCGCCGTCAAACGCGCAGCCGTCGCGCATTCGGGCTGCGTCAGACTAATCGTCAGCAAATAATTAAAACTCAGATTCCCTGTCGCACCCGCCAACTCAAAAACATAAGTTCCCGTTTTGGGTATCACCAGACTGGGCGCAGGCAGATAAGGTTCGTTCGTGCCCGCCATCAACAGCTTGCCGTCAGGATCAACCAACGCGTATCCCACCGGAGCCAACAGCCGCGCCGGATAAAAACTGTTCGGAACCGTGCTAGGCGTGAAGCTGAAAACCTGTCCCTGTTGCGCCGTGAACCGGTAACGATCTCCGCCAATCGAAGTGAAAGGATCGGGCGCGCTTTCGCCTGCATACAGCGCCGGACAATCGGCATAAGTGATCGAACCGCTCACGGTCACGCCGGGCGTCAGCGCAGCGGGTTCGCAACTCGGCACGGCTGACTGCCGCAACGCGAAACGTTCGCCGTTGATCGCCGCCTGAAATCCGCGCGAGCGTTCTGAACTGGTCGGATAAGCCGGAATGGGCAAAGAGATGCGCGCTGAGCCTACGCCGCGCTGTCCGTTTTCAACGTGCAACCATTCGCCGCCGTATTCAATGCTGAACTGCCACGGGCAATGGCTTTGCGTTTGAATATCAAGATTGACCTGACTCGCGACAGCGCCCACCGCTACGCGATTAGGCGATAGATGGTAGGTGCAATCCGCCGGGGCCAACGTGAATAGCAGATCGAAACTAAAAACCGTCGCGTAACTTTTCACCGCCAGCAAATAACGCCCGTCTTCGGGCAACTCATAACCCTGAATGTGACGATAAAATTCGAGTACACTGTTTTGCGCCAAAATTTCGCCGCGCGCATTCAAAAGAAATAGGAGTTCGTTCAGTTTGAATCCGCTGAATTGCGTAGGGCTGACCAACGTTGCCGACAGTCGCTGTCCGGCTTGTCCTTGAAATTCGAAATAGCGTGCCGGGCCGATCTCTGGCTTGCCGTTGAAAGGCAAACATTCGTTGGCATTGAATGTGTCGGTGATGCGCAAATTATTGCCTTCGAGCTTTTGCGTCTGACACGCGCCGACCAGCGCGGTTTGATGAATCTCTACGATTTGATTGCCGAGCATGAGTTTGGCTGAACGAGTGGCGTTGGTCGGATTCGGCGCAACGTTAAATGTCACCGCCTGGCTGCTGCGTCCGCTAACGGTGTCTAACGTCAGCCACGTTGCCGATGTGAGCAATTGCCATTCGCAATTGCTGGCGGTGCTGACCACCAAACGTCCCGTGCCGCCCACCACTGTGAATCGCCGCTCGGTCGTGTTCAGCGCGAAATTCGCGCAACCCGGCGAAGCCAACTGAAACCCGACGCGATAAGCGAAAGCCGTCGCCGCATAGGCCGAGTAAACCTCTAAAAAATAATTTCCCGTTTTGGGTAAGACGATATTCCAGTCACCGCTCGCAGGCGGAATTGGCGTGCCGTCAGCCGCGCTCAACGCGTAAGACGGCGCAACCGTACCATTGACCGGAGTCATCAACGCCGCAAAAAGTTCACCCTCTTTGCCTTCGAAACTGTAAAGGTCGCCCATCGTAGGCTGATCGCCGCGCGCTTTTAAACAGTCGTCGCGCGTTAGTTCGCCTGTCACCATCACGCCCGGTCGCAACGGCGTCGGACGGCAATTGTTGAGTTGGCTTTCCTGCAACAGGGTGATGACAACACCGTCTACGTTCACTGTGCCGGTGCGCACTGCGCCGAGTTGATTGGCCGCCACAGTGAGTGTCAGCGGAGCGCTCCTGCCATCGCTGCTCACAGCGGTTTGTGTGGTAATCCAACTCGTAGTCGCGCCTTCGGGCGTCGCCGTCCATGAACATTTTCCCGCCACTGCCACCTGTATGGTTTGGCTTTCGCTGCCCGCTTTGAAAACGAAATTGCGCGGCCATACACCTTGCACGCAAGCCGACGGAGCCGTCACGGTGGCGCGCGTTTTGGTCAATTCGGCCTTCCACAAAGCCGCGCCTTCTTCGGTGTTGCCAAAAACGTGAAGCTCCTGCCCGACGATTTCAAGGGCGGTTACCCAGACGCCTGACAACGCACGCGACCACGTGACACCCTGATTTTCAGTAACGAATACGCCGAGGTCGGTTCCGACAAAAAGCTGTTCGGGCGCTTGCGGATTCACCGCCAACGCATTGACGGGTACGTCAGGCAAAGCCGCGCTGCTAATCCCGTCAATCGCCCGCCACGTCGCGCCGCCGTTCTCACTCATCCACACGTGCGCTGCGCCGATAGTGCGATAGCCCGCATAAACCGTAGCGCCATTGCCAGCCGTCAACGCCGACACGTAACCGTGACGCGGCAAGGCGGCGCTGTCAGAACCCGTGTCGTCAAATCGTTGCAGCCAGCCTTCGCGCGTAGCCACCAACACAAAATCACTCGTGGCAAAACCGGTCGTGATGCGATTGGCTTCAGTTCCCTGCAACACGCCCGCTTGCGCCTGCCAGTGTTCGCCGCCGTCGCGCGAACGCCACAGCCGCCGTCCGCCCATCCACAAATGGGCTGATTCATTCGGTTGCAACCACACAGAAGCAACCGCCAATCGTTGTGCGTCGTCGCTTTCGGGCAAGGCGTTGCGCGCCTCAATGAATGTTGCTCCGCCGTTGGTCGAACGATCTAACTCCCAGCCGTTTCGCAGTGCGTAAAGTTCCGTCACGGAATTAGGATGCGCCGCAATCCAATCAGTTTGAGCTGTCGAAACCATCTGCCAGCCCGCCGTCGAACCGCGCCACAATCCGTTGCGCCCCGCGCTCGCCCACCACACCGCAGCAGAAGCATCAGAAGTTACCGCACCGTGCAAAAACGCCGGAGCGCTTGCGCCGAGCGCTGCCAATCGCTTCAATAAATTTTGCTGCGATTGCACGCGCGCTGAGGCATCAAGCTGACACCAATCGGCAGGCACGACCGACGCGCCGGTTCCCCAGGTACGCCACTGCCAGGCTGGCTCAGGCAATGCGCAAGCCTGTCGCGCGGCGGCTTCATAGACTTGCGCCTGCGCCGCTTGCGCAGCCTCATTCGTGAATCGTTCTTTGATTGGGTCAGCAGCAACCGGCTGTTGCAAGGCCGCCGTCGCCTGGGTGCGAGTGGAAAAGTAAAAGGCTGAAAGAAGTGTGACGAATAGCAACACGCTGCACGTCAACGAAGCGTGCCACCCTGTGCGAAAAAGCCAACCTGTGCGAAAGAGATGGAAGCGAAACAACATCTGTCAAAATCCCATGTTGATGAGGAACCGGGGCTATCGTGCTTGCGGTGCGTTAGAGCTTCACTGAAGAACGGCTCAAACGCGGCGCAGCTTAACAGGCTTAGGCCAATCCAACAAAGATTTAGCGTTATAGCGTTCAAGAAAAAGAACTCTCACGCGAAGGCGCAAAGATGCTAAGCGAGCCAAAGGAGCCAAGCACAAGTTCTTTTCTTCTTTGTGACTTTGCGGCTTTGCGTGAAAGGATGTTTCTTGAATTCTATCGCCTTCCCCCTCTCAATCTTTCCTCTCTATCATCTTCCGCTAACTGGGGATTATCCCCCAGTTTATGCAGGCACAAGCTTTGCAATCAGGCTCATATGGAAAATTCACCCAATCAATTCCCTGCCATCGAATTCCGTCACGTCACGATTGCGTTTGAGAACGTTACGGCGTTGCGCGATGTGAGTTTCACGCTGGCGCAAAACGAATCGCTTTTAATTACGGGCGCGTCGGGTTCGGGCAAGTCGGTGTTGTTGCGGCTGGCGATGGGGATGTTGCGGCCTGACGAAGGTCAGGTGTTTGTGCAAGGCCACGAAATCAGCGCGATGGAAGAAGACGATATTCTCACGCTGCGCAGCCAGCAGTTGGGGCTAGTCTTTCAGGACGAAGCACTGTTCACGGCGTTGAATGTTTATGACAACACCGCCTATCGTTTGGTCGAGCACGGTTGGCCGGAAGACAAGACCGACGCAGCGGTGCGCGAGATATTGACTTTCGTCGGCTTGGAAAACGATATGGAAAAGACCGTGTGGGAATTGTCAGGCGGAATGAAACGCCGTTTGGAATTCGCCCGCGCGCTGGTTGGTTGGCCGGCGGTGATGTTGTTTGACGAACCTACGACGGGACTCGATCCGATCAATGCGCAGATGGCGCGCAATTTGATTTTGCGCGCGCGCGACTTGCACAAGATGTCGGCATTGGTCGTGACGAAGGCGATGAATGAAATCGCCTATCTGGTGAACCATTACGCGACGCACGATGAGCGGGGCGAAATCGTGATTCTTGAATCTGATACGCCGCACGCCCAGCCGCGCCGCATCATGGTGTTAGAGCGCGGTGCGATTGCCTGGCAGGGCCATTACACCGAATTCAGCCAGAGCGAATTGCCCGTGATTACACAACTGCTCCATCCGCAACCGAGCGCCGTCAACCCTGATTTTCATCCTAACGATCCGTGGGACAAGCGCCGTGCGACCGCTCATCTATGACCACCGAATTAAGCTTACTCTTTCAACAATTCGCCATCGCGCTGGGCTTGGGCTTGCTCGTAGGGCTGCAACGCGAGAGCGCGTCTGCGCCGTTGGCAGGCGTGCGAACCTTTCCGCTCGTCACGATTTTAGGCGCTGTCAGTGCGTTGTTGGCTCAATCGTTCGGCGGATGGATCGTCGGTGCGTCGTTGCTGGCGTTGGCAGTTTTGATTTTCAGCGGCAAACACGCGGAACAACATGCCTCACCGGCTGACCCTGGCCTGACGACCGAAGTCGCGTTGTTGTTGATGTTCACCGTTGGCGCTTATCTCATCGTAGGCCAACGCGCGCTCGCCATCGCCATTGGCGGCGGTACGGCGGTGCTGTTGCAATTCAAAGGGCAGTTGCACGGCATGGTCGCGCGGCTCGGCGACAACGACTTGAAGGCGATTATGCAATTCGCCCTGATTTCATTGGTAATTTTGCCGGTCTTACCCAATCGCACTTACGGGCCTTATGCCGTCATCAATCCGCGCCACATCTGGCTGATGGTCGTCCTGATCGTAGGCATCAGTTTGGGCGGCTACATCATTTACAAATTTTTCGGCAGCGGCGCTGGCCTCGTGTTGGGCGGGTTGTTGGGCGGATTGATTTCGAGTACGGCGACTACGGTGAGTTACGCCAAACGTACGAAGCACGCGCCCACCAGCGTCAACCTCGCCGCCATCGTCGTGTTGATCGCTTCGACCGTAGTCTTCGCGCGCTTGTTGCTTGAAATGCTCGCCGTCGCCCCCGCGTTGTTTGCCGCAGCCACGCTGCCTTTCGCGCTGATGTTGCTGACGCTCGCGGCGCTTTCGGCCTTGCTGTGGTTGCGCAGCCGCGACGAATCCAACGTGATGCCCGAACAGGAGAATCCGTCTGAACTGAAATCGGCAGTATTTTTCGGCGTGCTTTACGCGGTGGTGTTGTTCGCGGCGGCAGCCGTCAAAGAACGATTCGGCAGCAGCGGGTTGTATGTTGTGGCGGCCTTGTCGGGCTTGACCGACGTAGACGCTATCACGCTCTCAACCGCGCAACTGGTAAATGCCGAACGGCTCGCGGCAGACAGTGGCTGGCGCATAATTCTGGTGGCGGCGCTTTCTAATTTGTTATTCAAAGCCGGAGCCGTCGCCGTGTTAGGACATCGCCGTTTGTTCAAGTTGATTGCGGCGGCTTACGGCATCACGCTCGTGGTCGGCGTGTTGTTGATCGTTTTGATAAAGCAATAGGAGTTGAAATTGAAGGCGACAGATTCAGTGATTGATTTCGCACAAGACATTTTGCTGCGCGACGGCGCGCTCTTGCGAATGCGCGCGTTGCGGGCGGATGACCGCACGGCGCTCACGGCGCTCTTTGCGCGCTGTTCGCCTGATTCGATTCGCTATCGTTTTTTGTTTCCGCTCAAGGCGCTTTCTGACGACTTGCTCAATCAGTTGGTGAACGTTGACGGCGCGTCGCGCGTGGCGCTGGCAGTGTTGCAAGGCGCAGGCGACGACGAACGCATCGTCGCTGTCGGACGTTATTTCGCCCTCGTCGAACGCCCGACGGTGGCCGAAGTTTCTTTCCTCGTCGAAGACGCGCTGCAACGACGCGGCATCGGCTCGCGCTTGCTTGATGCGTTGGCTGAAATCGCACGCGCCCACGGCATCACGCGCTTTGCGGCGGATGTGCTGGCCGACAATCGCACGATGCTTTCGGTTTTTCGCAAAGCCGGATACGCGCTGAATTCAAGCGCGAGTTATGGCGTAACCCATCTCGAATTCCCCATCGCGCCCAACGAACTCGCCGCCGAACGCGCCGCCGCTCAGGAAGCCGAAGCCGAACGCGCTGCACATGCCGACACGACCTCAAAACACTAATCCTGCACACCAGCGCCATTGCGCGCTTATCCCCAAACTATTGAGGGAAATGGCGCGCAACTGTTGAAGAGTCCGCTCAAAACAACTCGTTTTGGCTTGGCACAACGCTTGATAAGAACTCAGTGGCAAGCGTGATTCGCGCCGCCAGACCAGAAAGGAGTTTTTATGACTTACAAAACCGATGCTGAAATCAAACAGGAAGTAGAGCGCGAGTTGCGCTGGGATACGCGCGTATCCGAAACCGAGGTCGGCGTGACCGTCAACAAAGCCGTTATCACGCTTACCGGCACGATTGACAGTTACGCCAAAAAGCTCGCGGCGCAGGAAGCCGCGCATCGCGTACACGGCGTGCTGGATGTCGCCAATGACCTGCAAGTTAAATTGCCGGGCACAATCACGCGCACTGACACAGAGATTGCACAGGCCATTCGTCGCTCGCTTGAATGGGATGCGCTCGTGCCCGATAGCCGCATTCAATCCACCGTCATCAACGGTTGGGTGACGCTCAGCGGCACCGTAGACAACATGCGCGAACGCGAAGACGCAGAGCGCGTTGTGCGTTATCTGTTGGGCGTGCGCGGCGTATACAACAAGCTCGTCGTGTTGGAGCAAACCGTCGAACCGAACGAAGTGCGCGCTGTGATTGAAGACGCGCTCGAACGCCGCGCGGACCGCGCCGCGAAACACATTGATGTCGCGGTGGCCGAAGGCGCGGTGACGTTGACGGGTACGGTGCGCAACTGGGCGGAAAAGCGCGCCATCCTTGGTGCGGTGAGTCATTCGCCCGGCATTGCCACGGTGCGCGATCACTTGCGGGTTGATCCCTACAATTTGGCGGCGGCATAAATATGGGGGCCGTTAGCGCGCCGTCCCATCCAAAACGGGTCGCTGGTCTGCGCAGTCATTCGAGGGGATGACGGCGGCGGACGGCGACCCGTTTTTTTTGAGGTGCCCTTATGAATATGAAAATTTGGCAAAACTGGCGTAGTTGGCAGCCTTGGCACACCTGGGTTACCGCACTAGCAGCGGTAGCGCTATTTGCGATTGCGTTGATTTCCTTCGCGTGCCAACCGACGTTTGTCGAAGACTTCGGTTCCGCGATCCGGGATGATCGCGCGAACGCTACGCCAGCAATTGAGCCTGCGCCTGAAACGAGACTGACTGCGCCCATAGCCGCGCTGACGGCGGAACGAGCCATGGGTTTGCTCTATCCAGCTTTTGACTCCGACGCGCAACGCGCGCGCTGGGAACCGCTGCCCGCCGAACGCAAGCAACTGGGCTTTGCCGCGAACGTCAAAACGCTTGAGAGCCGCGCGCTGTGGGCTGCGCCTTTTATGCAAGGCGAACGCGAGCGTTACTACCTGCTCACGCGCACTGCGGCTGAAGCGTGTCGCAACTGTCAGAGCTTGTTGGGCGGAGCGCTTTACGAAAAGTCCGCTGAGGGCTGGCAGCTTGTACGCGAGACGAAATCAATTGCGTGGCTCGGCGCAACCGATCAATTCTTGCAAGGCAAGATCGTGAAAATCGGCGCGGAAAAACTCGGCGTGTTGTATCGCTGGCGTGCGACGAATAACGGCTACACCGAAGAAGGCGACCGGCTCGTGGCTGAGGATAAAGCCGAAGATATAGAAGGATTACACGAACTCTTTTCTGCGATCACCTCGGCCAACAACGAAGCTGATTGCACGCCGTCTTATCGGTGCTGGTCATACAAATCCACGCTGACCTTCGTGCCGCGTGAAGGCGCGGCTTATTACGACTTGAGAGTCGCTACCAGCGGAACCAAACCGGATGAAGAAGGCATGGCGAGCGCGTTTGAAGAAGTGAAAACCTATCGCGTGGTGAATGGGCATTACGCTTTGCTGGTGCGCTAAACGCCGTGTGGCGCGGATTGCTAATCCGCGCCACCGACAACCAACCTCAAGCCCGTACAATTTCAACCGAACAAGGCGCGTGATGCATCACTGCGGTCGAGACCGAACCCACCAGGAAACGTTCGACGGCGTTGTGTCCGTGCGAACCGACGACCAGCAAATCAGCGCCCCAATTTTCCGCTTCATTAACCAGCGTTTCCTTGATGTTGCCGTTGAGAATTTCGGTCATAACGGCCAGATCAGGTTGGGTGCTGGCGAGCCAGGCTTTGTTGCGATCCAGCGCCTCGCGCGCCTTTTCCTGCAATTCGTGCAACAGACTCACGTAATGATCGTCAGGGACGGCCCAGATGGCGGGAATCGTCACGAGATGCAATTCGACGACTGCAACTAATTTGACTTCACTGCCCGTCGGCCACGGGCGCGCGGCGACGGATTTCACTGCCGCCTCGCTTTGGGGCGAACCGTCTACGCCAATCATAATTTTCATAAACTACCTCCAGAAGTGTGGGCGATTGCGCGGTCGAGCGCGTGAATGATTTCGTGTTTGGAACGCAAGCCGCCGATGCGTTCGATTTCGCGTCCGTGCTGAAAAATTAGCATCGTAGGAATGCTGCGCACGTTGAAGCGCGCGGCGGTTGCAGGGTTCTCATCAATGTTGAGTTTGGCAACTCGCACTCGTCCGGCCAGTTCGGCGGCGAGGTCTTCGACGACGGGTGCGAGCATGCGGCAAGGGCCACACCACGCAGCCCACAAGTCGAGCAAGACGGGCAAGGGCGAATTTTCTACGGCGGCGTTGAAGCTCGCGTCCGTTACGATCAACGGTTCAGTAGCCAACAACAGCGCGGCTTTGCAGCGTCCGCAAATCGGCGCGGCGGCTTGTTGCAACCGCGCCGTAGCGACGCGATTGGTCGCGCCACAATGCGCGCAACGTAACAACTGAAAGTCAGTTTCTTGCGGCATACGTCATCCTTTCCTCATCCTTTCCTCATGCTTTCCTCAGGCTTTCTTCAGGCTTTCCTCAGGCTTTCCTCAACTTGCGGTCACCAGCTTCGGCGTAGCCGTCGTGCCGCCGCTGCCGCGCACGACCAGCAAACAACCCATTGAGAACAAGGCCAGCAACGCAAAGCCCAGCGTGAATGAACCGGTCGTTTGCTTGATGAAGCCCAACACGAGCGGCGGGAAGAATCCGCCCAAGCCGCCTGCTGCGCCGACGAGGCCGGTGACTGCGCCGACTGATTGCGGGAAGTATTCAGGTACAAGCTTGAAGATCGCGCCGTTGCCCAGGCCAATCGCGGCGGCCATGCCGAGCGCGCCTACGGTAAAAGTTATCATCAGCGGAAAGGCCATCAGCAAGGCCATCAGCGCCGTGATGGGAAAGACCCATAGCAAGATGCGGCGTCCGCCGATTTTGTCAGCCAGCTTGCCGCCGTAAGGCCGCACCGCAACCGCCAGCGCGACGAAACCCGCCGTGCGCAAGCCCGCGTCTTGCGGCGTGAGCTTGAACATCTCGGTCAAAAAGATCGGCAGGTAAATTCCCATCGCCACGAAACCGCCGAAGGTCAGAAAGTAATACAAACTCAAAACCCAGCTCATGCGTTCGCGCAACGGTGCGAGCATTTCGCTGAGGCTTTTGGCGGGCGCGCGACGCGGCGCGTTTTCGGCTTTCCATAAAAACAGCAGCAACCAAAAGATCAGCAAGACGCCGAAGGTCCAGAACCCCCAACGCATACCGAACGCACCAGCGATGAAAGGCGCGAACATTGCCGCGAGCGATTGGCCGCCCGTGCCTACGCCATACAGCCCCAGCGCGTAACCTTGCTGCGCAGGCGGATACCAACCACTGACGAAACTCACGCCGACCGAAAAGACCGCGAGCGCGATGCCGATGAAAAAACCGCAGAGAATGAGTTGCGCATAATCATTCACGAAGCCCATCAAAAATGCAGGCACAATCGAGCAGATCATCACGATGCTGAAAATCAAACGTCCGCCATAACGATCTGTCAGCATGCCGAGTGGAATGCGTCCGAGCGAACCGAGCAGAACGGGTACGGCGATGGCGATGCTGACTTGCATGGTGTTGAGGCCGAGGCTCTTTTTGAGTAGCGGCATCATCGCCGAAACCGAACCGAAGACAGCGAAGCAAATCGCAAACGCGCCAGTCGCCAGCACCAATTGCGTAGTGTTGCCGGTGGGCGGATTCAAGGGCGCAGGTTTTTCCATAGGTCACCTCTTTTCGATGTCGTAAAGATTTTTGAGCAAGCCCAGATTGAGGGCGAAACAAATCAGGCTCGCCAGCGCCGCAGGCCAAATGACCGACGAGTCGCCGCCCAGATAGGCATTCATCGTCGCCGTCAATAACCACAGTTGCAGCACGACCAGCACGACGATGAAACAAAGCATGCCGTAAATAATCGCCAGTCGTTGATCGCGCGAGAAAGTTTGTTTCATACGTTTTGCTCTGCTTATACGTCTTGCTCCGCCAGGCCTGTTGCATAGAGCGTGCCGTTGATGATCTCGAGTGTGATGCGCGGCAACGGACGGCGCGGCGGCCCTTGCGTCGGCTGACCGGTTTCCAAATCAAACGCGCCGTTGTGGCAAGGGCAGTGAAAACGCTTCTGCTCGAATTGCGGCACGACCGCACACGACAGATGTGTGCATTTTTGACTGAAGGCGGCGAAGCGTTGTTCGCCGGTACGCACGACGATGCAGGCGTCGTGTGCGTCGGGATAGTTGAAGGTTTTCGCTTGCCCGACAGCGAGTTGATCAAGTTGCGCAATCGCGCGCAACGGCAGCTTCCCGCGCCGCGTGCGCAGGAAGTTTTGCGCGACGATCCAAAACTGACCGACGGTGAAAGCGAAGCTCGTCAACACCATGAACTTGGTGAAATCGCGTCGCGCAACGTAATGATCCTGCCCCCAATCAATCGGGAAATCCTGTCGCCAGCGCGGTTGCTGTTCCGCAGGTTTGCCATCCGGCGCAATCGTGATTTGTTCGTTCATCTCGCAACCTCCTTCTCGTTTTCTTTTTCAACAACGCCACTTTGCCCTAAACCTAAATCGGGGTTCAGGAATGTATGGCAACCTGTTAGGTTGCCAGTGGCGTGGCAATGCGTTCGTTGCTAGCCCAAGTGAGCTTCTTGAATGCCCGGCAACCTAACAGGTTTTGCCATACCGTCGTTTTTAGCAGCCTCGTTATCAGTCGCAGGTAGAATGTTAAACAATATCTCGCGCCCAGATGCGCTTTCTTTCATCGCCGCCGTCACGTCAACGTATTCGGCCTTGCCGACTTTCGGCATCATCATGCTGACTTTGGTCGTGATGGTTTGCGCGCCGAATTGAAACGTATTGACTGGCGTCGAGCGCGGACGCAGTTGTTCGATCTGTTCGCGCGTACCGAAAAACAGCGCCTGACTAGGGCAGACCGTCGCGCACATCGGCTTCTTCCCCACTGACGTGCGGTCGTAACACATATCGCATTTCATCATCAGCTTGAGCTCGGCTTTGACTTCGGGCACGCCGAACGGACAGGCCAACACGCAATTGCCACAGGCGATGCAACGCGGTTTGCGCGCCGATTGCACTACGCCGTCTTGAGTGCGCTTGATCGCGTCGGCGGGGCAAACTTCGGCGCACGTAGGCTGATCGCAATGCATGCATACGACCGGCGCGGTTTGCACCGAGTGCGCGCGGTCAACGTATTCAAGATGAATCATCGAATGCCCTTTGTGGGTGTCGCATTCGCTGCACGCTTGCACGCAAGACTGGCAGCCGATGCAGCGATTGGGGTCAATGAAAAATTCCATAAGCGGTTGTCAGTTCTCGGTTGTCGGTTGCTCGCTCTTGCGCAGTCGCACCGCGCAGACTTTGTATTCAGGTATTTTTGAAATCGGGTCTTGTGCGGCGATGGTTAATTGATTGGCGCTCTTGTGTCCCGGCCAGTGGTACGGGATGAAAACCGTATCGGGGCGAATCGTGGTGACGACGTGAGCGGGCAGCGTGATCGTGCCGCGCCGTGATTCTGCCGTCACTTGATCGCCGTCCTTGATTCCGAGCTTTTCGGCCAGTTGCGGATGCAACTCAAGCAGTGGTTCGGGGTATTGATTGACCAGCGGGCCGATGCGGCGCGTTTGCGTACCCGAAAGAAACTGACTGACCACGCGGCCTGTCGTCAGGATGATCGGATATTCGTCGTCAGTGTCTTCGGCGGGCGGCGTATAAGGCGCTACGTTGAAGCGCGCTTTGCCATCGGGGAAATAAAACGGCCCCGCGCCTTTCGCTATCGGATTCCACGAACCAGGTTCAAACAATCGCGGCGTGCCAATGTGTTCATCAGAAGGACAAGGCCAGAAGACGCCGCCTTGCGCTTCGACCTTTTCATAAGTGATGCCACTGTAATCAGCCACGCCGCCTTTCGACGCAACGCGCAACTCATCCAAAATTTCACGCGGTTCGGTGAACGTGAAACCGCGTTCGCGTCCCAAGGCTTTCGCAAGGTCTTGAATGATGCGCCAGTCCTGTTTGGCTTCGCCGGGCGGATCAATCGCTTTATTGATCTTGATAACGCGGCCTTCGATTTGGGTGACGATACCTTCGTCTTCTTCGTGCAGCGAACCGGGCAACACGATGTCGGCGTGATGCGCAGATTCGTTGAGGAAGAAATCAATCACGCCATAAAATTCGAGCTTGTCGAGCATGCGTTTAACAAACGCGTTGTCGGGCAGCGAGACGACCGGATTGAAACAGAGCGAGAGCAAACCTTTGATTTCGCCGCGCTCGATCTTGCGAAAGATTTCATAAGCGTCTACGCCCGCGCCCGGCAGTTCTTTTTCGTCAATGCCCCAAACTTCGGAAATGTAAGCGCGATGTTCAGGGCTCGAGATGTCGCGCGCGCCGGGCAGTTGATCGCACTTCTGTCCGTGTTCGCGTCCGCCCTGTCCGTTGCCCTGCCCCGTAATCGTTGCGTAGCCACAGCCTTCGCGCCCGATGCGCCCCGAAGCCAGCACGATGTTGATTGCGCCCAAAACGTTTTGTACTCCGTGCGAATGATGCTCGATGCCGCGCGCGTGCAGCAGGAAAGAGCTTTTCGCCGTGCCCCACATTTCAGCCGCTTGTTGAATCGCGCGCTCGGTGATGCCTGTGACTTCGGCGGTGTGACGCGGCGTCCATTGTTTGACGTGTTCGGCGAGCGCGTCGAATCCGACCGTGTGGTTATTGATGAAGTCGTGATCGAGCCAATCGTGTTCGATCATTAGGTGCAGGATGCCGTTAAACAGCGCGATGTCGCGGCCCGGCTTGATCGGCAAAAACAAATCGCAGGTGCGCGCGATGGGCGTGATGCGCGGGTCTACGACAATGATTTTCGCACCGTGTTCACGGGCTTGCCAGACGTAATTGGTCGTAATCGGCGCACACTCGGCCACGTTCGCGCCCGCAATCCAGATGACTTCAGAGGTGAGCATGTCCGCCCATGGATTGGCCGCGCGATCAATGCCAAAGGCTTTCTTGTTGCCCGCCGCGGCGCTGACCATACAAAGCCGTCCGTTGTAATCAATGTTCGCCGTCTTCAAAGCGACGCGGGCGAACTTGCCCATCAGATAGGCTTTCTCAGTCGTCAAACTCGCGCCGCTCAACATCGCAAACGAGTCGTTGCCGTATGTTGACTGAATGCGTTGAATCTCTGCGGCAGTGCGCTGAATGGCTTGGTCGTAAGGCAACGAACGAAAGCCGCTTGCCGCTGTTTCATCGCGTTCGAGCGCAGTCGTCAGCCGGTCAGGGTGCGCGCCTTGCAAATAACGCTTCACGCCTTTGGGGCAAAGCATGCCATTGCTGAACGGCGCGTCTTCCCACGGTTCAAAACCGATGACCTGATTGTCTTTGACCTTGAGTTGAATGCCGCATTGCTGTCCACAAAAACAGCAATGCGTCTTGACCAGCTTGTCGGGTTCGATGCCGGTCTCAAGCCGCACGCCTGTGTTGAAATTCAAGTGCGGGCCGAAGTGATCGTTAATCGTGTCGAGTTGTTTGGGTAAGGTTGCCATAAGGTTTAGGCCTGCCACGCGCGGCCTTGCGCCAGCGCCAGCAACGCGCGGCGGCAACGCGGACAGATGCGTTGGTAATGCTCCGCTTCATTCGTCAGCTCATAACGAAAGCCAAGTTGCCGTTCGACCGCGATCAAATCGTCCACCTGCATTTGCGATGCGTAAGGCTGCTCGCAGCGGCGGCAATGCGCTTGGGCTTCGCGCGCGCCGGCATCCTGATAAAAGCTCACGCCCAGTTGCGCAGGGCGTTGAAAGATGTGGAAGAACTTGCCGAACGGCAGCCACAGCAGCGTGAAAATCACCGTCAGCGCGTGCAGGATGGCGAGAAAGTCATAGGCATAACCTTTCATCCACGTATAACTCGCCGTCAGCATCAAGCCCGTCACGCTGATGGCGAACAGCAACACGAGCGGCAAAATGTCTTCGCCGAACTGTTGCACCGCTGCCGCGCCGTGGTCGCGCATACGCCGCCGCATGGCGAGCATTACGCCCGCGATGACGAGGATGGACGCCCACACCAGTCCGTGAAAAACCATAAAGCCGAACAGTGAATGAATCGGAAAACTGAACGCGGGAAAGCCGAAGACAAACGCGCGATACCAGTTCATATCTTCAGGCAGCGTCTCGAAATGAATCCAGCCGAAGACCAGCGGAAACGTAATCGCAATCGCAATCAAGCAGCCCCACATAATTAGCCAGTGCGCGCCCCAGCGCATTTTGCCGCGCTTGAAGATGAAGTCGTTGAAGGCGAAGTCTTGCGTGACGCGCGCGAACCATACGCCGAGGTTGCGCACGATGTATTGCGGGCGAAAGAACACCTGCCAGCCGCGCCGCCAATACATTGCGGTCGGCGGACGCTGCAACCACATCGCGTAACGGTAAGAAATGCCGAAGGTCGCAAACAGCGTGGCAAAGGTATAGGCCACCAGCGCGGCGTCGAAGTGCGCCAGATTGCGCGAGCCTGCAACGATCAACAGCGCCAATAGCGCTGTCATCAGCACGCCCCAGACAACGGCTTTTTTTGTTTCTTTGGTAAGTTGCATCAGTGTCATCTCAGCAAAAGCTACGGCTGAGGTGACTGCAAAGCTTGTGCCTGCTTTTTCAGAAAGCGGGGCGCGGAATTTGACGCTTAATCAACCGCACCTGATGAGTCGCCTGCGAAAGAACCCGCACTTGTGCGTGAATTTGCGCCCTCTCAAATCGCTTGCTCTTTCCCCACAGTCGTTGCTTTTTTTTCTCGGTTCCGCGTTGCGCTGAGTCACGCAAGCCGCATAAACTTCAAGCGTTCGATCCATCATCATTGAATCAGGCACCACTGAATCAGGCACCACTGAATCAGGCATCGTTAAATCAGGTTCAAGCTATGCAATTAACCATCTCTTTGAGCGAATCGCTTTCACAACAAGCCGCCGAAATTGCGAGTGAGTTGAGCCTTACTCCCAATCGGTTGATTACCCAAGCCTTTGAAGAATTTGTGCAACGCCGACAAAATCAGCGCGACCAGCAACGACTCGACGAGTGTTACGCCGACGGGCCGACCGAAGAAGAACGCACATATCAACGCGCAGCCTTCGTGTCGTATTGCCGCCTAGTCGCTAAAGAAGCGCAGGAGGATAAATGGTGATCAACCAAGGCGACCTCTATTGGGTTGAACTCGGCATTCCCATAGGCTCGGCTCCCGGTTATCGCCGTCCGCACATCGTCGTGCAAAACAATTTTTTCAATCATGGTCGTCTCAACACCGTAGTTGTTTGCGGACTCACCACCAACCTCGCGCGCGCCGGAGCGCCCGGCAATGTCTTATTGCGTAAGGGTGATGGCGGCTTATCTCAAGACAGCGTCGTCGTCGTTTCACAAATGCAAACCATAGACAAACAAGAACTGAATGAATACATCGGCACGCTTTCAGCCTATCGCGTGCGCCAGATTTTGGATGGCATACGTTTTCTTACCGAACCACGCGAAGTGGAATAAGCCCGTTTCAACCCCTCGAACGAAAAGCATTATCAGCGAACCTTACCCCTCGCTTTCCAACGCCACGGCGCGCGGAAACAGCGCGTTGTTTTCGAGATGGATGTGTTCGTGCAAGTCGGCTTCGAGTTCCTGCAAGCCTTGATAAAGCGCGCGCCAACTCGCGCAGGCTTCCTCAGGCAACGCGTAACCGTTCGTCAAGCGGCGCATTTCGCGCAGCATCTCGCCCGCCGTGTCGTGTTCGCGCATCATCATCCGCACCGGATTTTGCACTGTGCCGAAAGGCGCGATGGGCAGCGAACGACCAATAGAGACAGCTTCTTCGAGCTGCCGGACGTAAGGGAACAGCACGCGCTCTTCTTTTTGCATGTGCGGCAATAACTCGTCTCGCAGGGCTTGCAACAAGGCTTCGGCTTTAACCAAGGCTGGTTGAAACGCTCCGTGCTTGGCGCAAACTTTGACGAACAGCGTTTCGAGCCGCGTCAACTCGGCGCGTGTGAATACGTGATGTTTATCGAGAATGTACTGAATCAATTGCGTCAGCGGAGCTTCGGCCCAGTTCACAGTAGGCGGCGGCGCGTGTTCGAGTTCCTTCAACTTCGACACGATAAAATTCGGCTCGACGCGCGCGCGGGCGCAGGCTTCGGCGAGCGAACGTTCCCCGCCGCAACAATAATCAATCCCGAACTTTTCAAAGACGCGGGTCGAATCCGGCAGGGCGAGCGCCAAGTCTTTCACGTTGTCACTCAAGGCAATTTGCATAAGGCCTCCTGATAAATTTTCCGCAGCGAAAATGCCGCTGCCGCTTGCAATGCAATTGGCGTGACAAAGGCGTGATGAAGCAAGAGCTAACTCACTTGAGCGGCACTGCGGCTTTCTGCGTAACGAAAGCAGGTGAAGGCTTGCGTCCCAGCAAGACCAATTGCCCTTGCCGCGCGAAATTGATGGATTCGCCCAAAATGCGCGCGGCCTCTTGCGGCGCGTGAAAGCCGGTCGAATTTTCGGCTTCGACAAAATCGAGATAGAACTGCGCCTTGCGTTGAAAGTTTTGCGGCGCGGCGAGTTCAGCGTCGGGCTTGCCTGCGGCTTTGGCGGCTTTGAGGTCGGCGATTAAATCCATCAGCGCGTCCATCGCCTGATTGCGCAACTTGAACGTGCGGTCTTGAATCGTTTCGACGCGCTCTTTCAATTCATCCTCCGGCCATTTGTGGCAGGTCTGGCAAGAGCGATTGATTTGCAGCAAGGGACTGCGCACGTGGTGGTCACTGATCTTGAGCGCGCCTTCGCGTTTATAGGGCATATGGCAATCGGCGCAACTCACCCCCGAACGCGCGTGAATTCCCTGGCTCCACATTTCGAATTCAGGATGTTGTGCTTTCAACGCGGGCGCACCGGTTTCGGCGTGCGTCCAATCTTTGTGTTTGGTTTCTTCGTAGTAAGCCATGATCTCTTCGACCTTAATGCCTTTGGCCCACGGATAAACCAGCCGCTTTTCTGTGCCCTTAAAGTAATACTCAACGTGGCATTGGCCGCACACGAACGAGCGCATCTCTTGCCGCGAAGCCATGGTGTTCACGTCGTAATTGGCTACGCCTTGCGAGGCTTTGAGAGCTTTCATGCCTTCCATAAAACCGGGCCGCGTGACGCGCAATTGCATGGTTTGCGAATCGTGGCAATCAATGCAGGCGACCGGATGCGCGACTTTGGTGCGCGCTTCGGTGTAAGACATTTGATTCATCACCTCGAAGCCTTTGAACAAATCGCCGCCGCCGAGTTTTTTATACGGCACGTAAACCGAACCGTGGCAATGCATGCACGTGCCCGGTTGTTTCACGACCTGCTGGCGTTCGGTGTAAGTCTGATCGTCGAGCATGAAGGCGTGTCCACGCTCTTCGCGAAAGTCTTTGGCGAAAGCGTAACCCGCCCACATCGTTTTGAGGCGCGGGTCTTCTTCGATTTTGGATTGCGCGACAAAGCTGCGCGGGTCTTTTTGCGTAGGCTCATGCGGCTCGGCTTCGCTGCCGCCATAGCGCGTGCGCGTCATGTCTACCGTGCGTTGATAGCCGTCGTATTGCAGCGGAAAGTTTTTGCCCCATACCGCCGGGTCTTCAGTTTCATCGGTCAATTCAACAACACGGAAGAATGCATTTTTGCCTTCTTGCTTGCGTTCAAAAATGTTGATGAGCAAGGCTGCACCGCCTATCGCAGCCAGCGCGGCGACAAGAGCAGTTAAGAGAATGAAGCGACGATTCGAAGTTTTTTCTTGCATGGTTTTTTAGTGTTGCTTTTAGTGTAAGTGGCCGACCGAACGATGACAGTGCAAACACGAAGTCTGCTGTTGGTTGTGCGCGTTCACCGTCGGATCAATCGCGGTGGTGATTTCGGTGTGACATTTGCGGCAAGCCTGTTCAGTGACGTTGCGGTTGCGCTCAGTGATTTGAATGGGTTCGTGAAAGGTGTTGGTGGTGAAATAGAACGAATGCCAAAAGCCGTTGCTGGCTTTCGTTGCGTATTTCGCCAGCAAACCCGGCGGCGTATGACAATCGTTGCAAGTGGCGACCGAGTGATGCGACGACTTCAACCATCCATCGTATTGCTCATTCATCACGTGACAGTTCGCGCACGACGCCGGGTTGTTGGTCAGATAGGCTGAGCCTTTGGCATAAACGAATGTGTAAGCGCCCAAGCCCACAGCCAAGCCGATGGCGACAGCGAGTACGACGGATTCAATCTTGCGTATGTTGGTTCTCATTGTTTATCAGTGTGAAGCGCGGGTTGCGCTTGCGCGTTCAGCTTGGCAAGCAGCGTACCTCGACCATCGGGCTATACTTTTCCGCCTTTCCCTGTTGAACTTTCCGCAGTTGGGTAAGAATCCGCAGGCTGATTGCGCAAGATCCCCCAAATCCGACTCATTCACACTGGCAAGCAAGTTGCACAGGTAGGCATCCGATATGGCTAAAGAAAAAATACTCGTGGTTGATGATGAACCTTTGATTCGCTGGACGCTTAACGAAGCGTTGCGCGGCTGGGGCTACGAGCCGCTCGAAGCCGGTACGGTGTCGGGCGCGTTGCATGAATTCGACAACGAACGCCCAGCGGCGGTGTTGCTCGACATCAATCTGCCCGACGGTTCGGGGCTGGACATCCTCAAAGAAATCAAAAGCAAACAGCCGCATGCCGTAGTGATCATGATTACGGCGAACGTGCTGGTCGAAGACACGATCGCGGCGTTGCGGGGCGGGGCTTATGACTTTATCGGCAAGCCGATCAACTTGAATGAATTGCAAGTCACGATTCGCAACGGCATCGAAGCCAACAAGTTGCGCAAGGAAGTCCATCAACTGCGCCGCGAGAAATCGCGCGAGTTCAGCTTCGAGCAAATCATTGGCACTTCACACACGATGCAACGAATGATCGTGTTGGCGCGCAAGGTCGCCGAGAGCGAAGCGTCGTCGGTGTTGTTGCAAGGCGAAAGCGGCACGGGCAAAGATCTGGTGGCGAAGGCGATTCATTACGGTTCGCGCCGTTCTGAAGCGCCGTTCGTGGCAATCAATTGCGCAGCCATTCCGGGGACGTTGATTGAGAGCGAACTCTTCGGTTTTGAAAAGGGTTCGTTCACCGACGCCAAAGCGCGCAAAGAAGGTTTATTCGAGCAGGCCGAAGGAGGGACGATCTTTTTAGATGAAATCGGCGAACTCGAATTGAGCTTGCAAGCCAAGCTCTTGCGCGTGTTGGAGGAAGGCGCGTTTCGTCGCGTTGGCGGATTGAAAGACCTGCCGCTCGACGTGCGCATCCTCGCGGCGTCGAACCGCGATCTCAAAACTGAGAGCGAAGCCGGACGCTTCAGGCTTGATCTTTATTACCGGTTGTCGGTGATTCAAATTGATCTGCCAACCTTGCGCGAACGCGGCGACGACGTGTTGCTGCTGGCTGATTACTATCTCGCACAATTCAATCGCCAATTCAGCAAGAGCAAGCGCCCTGCCGTGCGCGGGCTGACGCCAGAAGTCGCTGAAATTTTTCGTCGCTACGGTTGGCCGGGCAACGTACGCGAACTGCGTAACGTGATCGAACGCGTGATGATTCTCGAAGACGGCGATCAGATTACGACGGCCTATTTGCCGCGCGGCCTTATGACAGAAAAGACGGCAGAAAAGACAACGGAGAAAGCAGCCGAAGCTGTGGTGGCTCCGCACGCGGCGGCGGCGCAAGCCGCTCCTATCTTTACTGCTGCGCCGCCGGTAGTTATTGCTGCTCCTGAACCGCCAGCCGCCGCGCCTGCAAACACGAACTTTCAATTGCCCGCGCAGGGCATACAACTCGAAGACATGGAGTTGTCGCTGGTGCGGCAGGCGATAGAACGCAGCCACGGCAATCAAACGCGCGCGGCAGAATTGCTGGGCATTTCGCGCGATCAGTTGCGCTATCGTTTGAAGAAACTCGAAGGCATTCCGGTTGAACCATAAGCCCATAAGCATGAATACCCACGCCCCACTCCCCATACTGCCGTCTAACTCGCTAAGTGGCGCAAGCCTGCCGCCCGCTTGCGAAACCTTGCTCAATGCGCTGACCGACGGCGTATGTGTGCAAACGCTCGACTCGCACATCGTCAAAGCCAATCCAGCGTTCGCCGCCATGCTCGGCCTGCCGCTTGATCAAATTATCGGTCACACCTGCGCTGAAGTTTTCGGTTGCGCGAATGAAACCGGCAGCGTGCCGTCGTTTTGCGCGCGGCAAGCCAGCCACGCTACGCATAAACTTGCGAGCGAAGAAATCAACGGACGCCTGCCCGGTCAACGGCTGCGTGCGCGCGTCTCGCCCGTGTTGGATGCGAGCGGCAACGTGACGGCTTATGTGATGGTCGTACGCGACGTAACCGATGTCGTCGCGCGCGAACGCGAGCAAGCCCGCGTAGAGCAACTGGCACGCTTCGGCGAACTCGCCGCCGGACTCGCGCACGAAATCAAAAATCCGCTCGCGGGCATTCAGGGCGCGATGGATATTTTGCTGCAACGTTGCGCCGACAATGCGCCCGAACGCGAAGTGCTCGCCAACGTCAAACACGAAGTCAATCGCATCAACAATACGGTGCAAATGCTGCTCGAACGAGCACGTCCGCGTACGCTGAACTTCCGCCCGACTTCGATCAACGAGACTGCGCAACAGGCCGTCAATCTGGCGCGCGCGAGTTTGACGGGCGACCGACGCCAACGCATCTGCATCGAATTCACGCCCGCCGCAACGGCTCCTGTGTTGCCCGCCGACGCCGCACAACTCGAAGACGCCATTCTCAACCTGATTCTCAACGCCGTCGAAGCCATCAAAGATCACGGAGCGATTACGGTCGAAGTCCGCCATCCCCCCTCAACTGAAGACCATCCCAACCACACGATCATCGCCGTCACCGACACCGGACGCGGCATCTCTGGCGAAGACCTGCAACGCATTTTCAGCCCGTTCTATACGACCCATAGCAACGGCACCGGACTCGGCCTGCCCGCCGTACGCCGCATCGCCCGCGCTCACGGCGGACGTGTCGAGGTCAATTCGACGGTCGGCAACGGTTCCACGTTCTCGATTCACTTGCCGCAAAACTAATGGCGAAGCCTATGGAGTGCGGCGGCTTTGACGCCGCTTTCACACTGTCTCTCGCAATCACGGAACTGAAAACCTGAGCGAAGCCTGGCAGTTAGTGCGTCGTGCCCCAATACCGTGGGAAAGCGGCGTCAAAGCCGCCGCACTCCATAGGCTTCGCCGATTTCACTGCGCAAATTTCCGCAATGAGCGCGCGGCACACACCTTGCAATTCCCTGCGGCGGAGGCTGCGACAGTTCGCAGAGTGTTTTTATGATTCAACTCAAACGCATTTTGTATCCAACTACGGCCTCGGCTACCGCGTTGCAAGACGGTGATGAAGCCTTGCATTACGCGGTGGCGTTGGCGCGCGCTTATGGCGCAGAGTTGTTGCTCTGCCATTGCGTAGAGGCTGTGCCAATGGTCGCAGACGTAGGCTGGATGACGGCCCGACAAGATACGCAAATGGCGGCGCGCTTGCGTGGCCTCTTGCCTGCGTGCGATGTGCCTGCGATCAAAGTGCTGGTCGAAGACGGCGATCCCACCACAGAAATTCCGCGCCTCGCCGCCGAACACAATGTTGACTTGATCGTGATGCGTTCGCGGCGACGTCCGCGCGCGGCAGCGTTGTTGGGTTCGACTGCCGAAGCCGTCTGCCGCACTGCGCCTTGCCCCGTGTTAGTGACGCACGCCGAAGAACACGATTGGGTTAAGCCGCACGACGACACCATCGCGTTGCATCGCATTCTGGTGGCGCATGATTTTTCGAATGACGCCGAGTTGGCGTTTAACTACGGCATGCTGTTGGCGCAGGAATATCAGGCCGAATTGCACTTGCTGCACGTGCTGCCTTTCGCGTCCGTGCCCAGTATGGCGACGATTCCCGAAAGCCAGGCCAGCGCGATGCATCAGGCGTCGCGGCGTTTGCAATCCGCCGTACCCGCCGAAACTTACTTGTGGTGCGAAGTCAAAAACGCCATTCGCAACGGGCAGCCTTACCGCGAAATTTTGAGTTACGCCGAAGAGCAAAAAATTGACTTGATCTGTTTGGGCGTACACGGCGCAGGCTTTGCGATGCGCGCACTGTTCGGCTCGAACGCTGATCGTGTGATGCGACAAGCACCTTGTCCCGTGTTGATCGCACGTCCGCTGAAACCATTCATCAAAACCGGAGAAACATCATGAAAATCTTACTGGCCGTAGACGGCTCTGATTACAGCAAGTTCGCCGTTGAGTCGGTCGCCGCGCGTCCGTGGCCGCCCGACAGCGAGGTGAAAGTGCTGTCGGCGATTGAAATTCCCTTCACGCCTACGCCTGAAACCTGGTCGCTGCCTGACAGCTATTACGCGCAGATGGAAAAGAACGCGCGCGAAAGCGCCGTGCAAGCGACGCAGGAAGCCGCTGATCGTTTAGCGCAAAACAGTCCGTCACAACTGCGCATCAGCACGGCAACCGAATTGGGTCGCGCGCGCGATGTGATTCTCGACACGGCGGAAAAGTGGGACGCTGATCTGATCGTGATGGGTTCGCACGGATACAGCGCCATCAAACGCTTCATGCTCGGCTCGGTTTCGCACGCGGTGGCGACGCACGCGCACTGCTCGGTTGAGATCGTACGCACGCGAAAGGCAGCGCAATCATGATTTCAGAACTAGGCGAAAACGAAGCCCGTGCGCTGTTGCAACGCAACTCGCTCGGACGGTTGGGCGTATGCGAACGCATCCCCGAAGACGAACACCACCGGCCTTACGTCGTGCCGGTGCATTATTGGCACGACGACAACTCGGTGTATGTGCATTCGTTGCCGGGCCGCAAGGTGCGCGCGTTGCGTGCTAATCCGCACGCCTGTTTGCAAGTGGACGAAATCGAAAGCGCCTACGTCTGGCGCAGCGCATTGGCGTTCGGCCTTTACGAAGAAGTCACCGACGCTGCCGAACGCGACCGCATTCTGTCGGAATTATTCAAACGGCTGCCGCACCTGACGCCGGTCGAATCGCGCATGACCAAAGGGCTGGACGAAACCATCGTCTTTCGTTTGCGCCTCACCAGTGTCACCGGCGTTTTTGAACGGTGGTAACCAATTACGCGAAGCGTGTCCGTAGCCCGGCAACAGTCCCACGACTACGCCGGGCTGATCATTTTTCGCCACACAGCTTGGCCTTTGATTTGCAATCGCCGTGGGTATGAAAACGACTGAGGATTTTCACCCAACAGTTTTTTGGCAACGATGGTTCGTAGTGGCAAGTATTGCTTGCGCTCTTACATTCGACGCGCACGCACAGATTCCGACGCCTTCGCCTTCGCCCAAACCAGCAGCGCCTACGCGCGGAGAGATCAACGAAGCACGCGACTTGTTAGGCGCGCTCGGGTTTTGGGTGATCTTTGCCGAAGAACATAAAGACGGACGCATCGAACAGAATCAGAAATTCGACACGTCCATGCGGCATGCGTTGATCGCGTTTCAAAAAATCACCGCACGTAAGCGCACGGGCTTACTCACCGCCGACGAGTTGGAAGCATTGCGTAAGGCCAAACGCCACGAAGCCTTAGAGGCTGGCTACGCTCACATCGAAGTTGATCTCGCCAAACAAGTCTTACTCGTGGTGGACAGTTGCGGCGCGTGTTTGCGCATCCTGCCCATTTCATCAGGCAGCGGCGCGTGGTTCACCGAAGGCGGCAGAACGCGCCGCGCCGTCACGCCCGTGGGGCGTTTCAAAGTCGAACGCAAGATTACGGGCTGGCGCAAAAGCGCGCTGGGCTTGCTCTATTACCCCAATTACATCGTTGACGGTATCGCCATTCACGGCAATCCGCTCGTACCGCCGCAACCCGCCAGTCACGGCTGCATTCGCATCCCGATGTTCGCGGCCAAAGAGTTTTCTGAAATGGCAGCCATCGGTTTGCCGGTGATCATTCACGACGGCAAACCATCCGCAGAGAAACCCGTAATGACTGCGCGTCAGTGAGCGAATCCAAACGTTATGCACGCAATCATCAATCAACACGAATACGAATTCGCCGACGGCCTCACCGTCTTGCAAGCCTTGCGCTCCGTTCACCTGAGCGTTCCTACGCTTTGCCACGATGAGCGTTTGCAACCGTGCGGCGAGTGTCGAATGTGTCTCGTTGAAATCACGCAACACGGACAAACGCGATTCGCTACGGCGTGCCATACGCCACTCGCCGATGGCATGCAGTTTGCGACGCATACCGCTGCCCTGGAAGACGAGCGCCGCTCATTACTCGCTATGTTAGCTGGTCGTTATCAGACGGAAGTCGTAAACCGCTTTCCAGCCAAGCCGTTGCATCAACTGTTTCGGCAATACGATTTGCTGGAGGCGTGTTACGGCGCGGCGGATGAATCGTTGCGTGACGTGTCGCATCCATACATCGCCGTGGATATGGCGCGTTGCATTGATTGTTATCGTTGCGTGCGCATCTGTGACGAAGTGCAGGGCCAATTCGTGTGGGAGATTTTGAATCGCGGTGCTGAGACGCGCATTGCGCCGAGCAATAAAAACGGCACGGCGGCGAACCTGCTTCGGCACCAACAACGTAGATTGTTGCGCCCGCGTCTGCCACGCGCCGACCGCCGCCGCGATGAAATTTACGCTAGGCACAGGCGCGGCGACGAATTCATACGACGACATCGAACGCGCGCATACGATTTTGCTCCTGCTTACAACCGGACGCACGCTGCACCAGTTCAACGCAGGCACGATGACGATGCGCACGAAAAACGCGGTGCTGCGTCCGGCGGATACGCTCGACATCGCGCCCGCCGATGCCGAACGGTTAGGTTTCAGCGAGCTGAACGTGTGCGGGTGCGCAGCCGTTACGGTGAGGCCGTGCTGCCGATTCATCTCTGTGAGACTGTCAAAGCGGGCGAGTTGTTCGGTACATTTCACACGGCGGCGGCCTTCTTGAATCACGTCACCAGTGCGCAGCGTGACAGCTACGTCGGCGCACCTGAATACAAAGTCACAGCCGTCCAGATCGAACGCATCACACAATAACGCTGCCACCTGAGCGAAATCACACATGCAACACAACCCACTTGGGGAACCTTGCGCGACGAATGGCGCAAAAACAGATGAGTCGAGTTGGCACAGGGCTTGCCGTTCTCTGAGGTACGCCGTCAAACAGGCGGCGCAACTCTAACTGAAAGGAAATTCGTTTTATGCAAGCCCAAACAGCGCTGGAAAAGAAACCGGCAACTACCGCAACTAACCCCTTCTTTGTCGAAGCCGAGAAGCTCCTGGAAGAGATGAAGGAGGTTTCGCAATCCGTAGCCAAACGCGCTTACGAATTGTTTGACACGCGAGGCCGCGAACTGGGCCACGAACTCGAAGACTGGTTCCGCGCGGAATTTGAAGTCTTACGCTGGGTGCCCGTCGAGTTGAAAGAAGCGGACGGCAAATTCGTCGTGCGCGCCGAAGTGCCCGGCTTTAACGCCGCCGACATCAAGATCAGTGTCGAACCCACGCTGCTCACCATCAGTGGCAAGAAAGAAGAAACGAAAGAGGAGAAGGAGGCTAATCGCTACTTTTCAGAATTTCGCGCGAATCAGTTCTGCCGCACGCTGAACTTGCCCAAGGCAGTGGATACGACGCAGGCGCAGGCCGCGCTCAAAGACGGTGTACTTGAATTGACGTTGCCGAAAGCGCCCGCGAGCGAACCAGTCAAGGTCGCCGTCAAAACCAATTAGGTTACTTTGTTGCGTGAACTGCCAGCCCCCGTCTTCGCCAAATCCGACGCGGACTGGCAGCGTGCCGCGTTCACAAAGCGGCAGCCATTCAAAAGATCAAAGCCCGTAACAACTCTGCGCTTACGCAAACATCGCCATAGTTCACCATCAGATACGCCTTGCCTCATCCTTTCGCGCTCTCTGCCAAGCGCGCTACACTGAGCCACCGTTCAAGCAAACCATTCACGCGCAATCTCGCCAGACGACCTGGTAGATATTTTTCGCTGGCCTGATTGCCATCACCCTTGCGGGGTTTGCCTGCGCGTTCAACTCATAACGAAATTTATCCCATCTCCCCGTCATAGGCTTTGCTACTTATGAAAAACCCTGCGCCCCAAACTCCGCCAGTTGCTGCGGCGGAGCAATTAAAAGAGCAACTCAGACAGGAAAACGAAGCCCGGCTGACTGGCCTGATTAATTCGGCCATGGACGCCATCATCAGCGTCAACGAACAACAACGCATCGTGCTTTTCAATCCTGCCGCCGAGTTGATGTTCGGTTATGCGCAGGCCGAAATCATGGGCGAACCGCTGACGCTGCTCATCCCTGTGCGCTTTCACGCCGGACACGAAAAGCACATTCAACGCTTCGGCCAAACCAGTACGACAACGCGCACGATGGGCGCGCTGGGCGCGATCAGCGGCGTGCGCAAAAGCGGCGAAGAGTTCCCCATCGAAGCCTCAATCTCGCAAGTCGAAGCCAATGGACAAAAACTTTTCACCGTGATCTTGCGCGACATTACGCGCCGCCAGCAGGCCGAAGTACGGTTGCGCGAACAGGCCGCGTTGCTCGATTACGCGCAGGAAGCGATTGCCACCTGCGACCTGAACGGGTGCGTGCGTTTTTGGAATCGCGGGGCCGAACAACTATATGGCTGGCAGTTTGCCGAGGTCGCGGGACGCAACATCCGTGACGAGCTTTATCGCGGCGAGTTCGCGGCTGCCGAACAAGCGGCACAAACACTGCGTGAAAAAGGCGAATGGCGCGGCGAGTTGCGCCAGTTCACGCAAGACGGGCGCGAACTCATCGTCGAAGGCCATTGGGTGCTGGTGCGCGATGACGCCGAAGCGCCGCAACTCATTCTCATCATCAACAACGACATCACCGAAAAGAAACAACTCGAAGCGCAATTTCTGCGCGCACAACGGATGGAAAGCATCGGCACGCTCGCGGGCGGCATCGCGCACGACCTCAATAACATCCTCTCGCCGCTCTCGATGGGCTTGCAGATGATGCAGATGAAATACGCCGATGATTACGCGCAAAAGATGCTGGGCATGATGAGGACCAACGTGCAGCGCGGCGCTGAGATGGTGAAACAGATTCTGCAATTCGCGCGCGGCTCGAGCAATGAACGCATCGCGCTGCAACCTAAACACATTGTCATAGAATTGCTCAAATTGGCCGGCGAGACCTTCCCGAAAACCATCACGATTAAACAGCAACTCGCCGGAGACAACGCGCTGGTGTTGGGCGATGCGACCCAGCTTCATCAGGTGTTGCTCAACCTGTGCGTCAACGCGCGCGATGCGATGCCACAGGGCGGCACGCTCACCATCAGTTTGGAAAACGCCGAAATCAAAACTAGCTTTTCGCCGATCACGCCCGATGTGAAGTCTGGTCTATATGTCGTGTTGAGCGTTGCTGACACCGGTGAAGGCATCGCGCCCGAACACCTGGAACGCATCTTCGATCCTTTCTTCACGACCAAAGAACCGGGCCAAGGCACAGGGCTGGGACTCTCGACCGTGTTCGGCATCGTACGCGCACACGACGGATTCATCACCGTCGAAAGCGCCGTCGGACTTGGCACGCAATTCAAGGTTCACTTGCCTGTGCTTGTGAGCGAAGCCGTCCAGCCAGCAGAAGCTGCGCGCCACGACACACCCGTCGGGCAAGGCGAATTGATTCTTGTCGTAGACGACGAAGCCGCCATCCGCGAAATGAGCCGCGCCGCGCTTGAGGCTTACGGTTACCGCGTCGTGACGGCCAGCGACGGCGCGACGGCGATTTCGCTTTACGCGCAACACCAAGCCGAAGTGCAACTCGTCCTAACCGACGTAATGATGCCCGTGATGGACGGCATCACGTTGATTCGCACCTTGCGTAAACTCACCCCCGACTTGCGCGTCATCTGTTGCAGCGGCACTTCCGGCGTCGACCAGAACGAAACCCTCACCCAACTCAACGTCCAACGTGTTCTGACCAAACCGCTCAACGTTGCGACGCTGCTGCGCGCCGTGGCGCAAGCACTCGACGAGAAACAGTAGAAAAAAACTCATCACAAAGGGACAAGGAAACAAAGGGTCAAAGGTTTTCTCTACGTTATGAGGCAAGTTTCATACGGCCTCGAAAGTAGCTAACAGTTATTTTCCATTTGCGATTTTCTATTTTTGATTTGCCATTGGTTTCCGAAGCATTTCGCCGCAATGGAAAATCAAAAATAGAAAATCGCAAATGGAAAATGTCTGAACTGTTAAGCGGAAGGTGAAACTTGCCCGTTTTGATTCGCCTTTGTCCCTTTGACCCTTTGTCCCTTTGTGTTTCATTCCTCTTCTGCCTAAGTCGCATCTGTATTTACGCAAGGCCACTGCCCGCGAGCCAACGAACGTTCGAGGCACATCAGTTGCCGTTATTCATCATGCAGTGAATCTCGTGCGCAATATCACGCACCCCAGATGAAAGCGATGAAAGCAGCGTAAAAATACTCAATGGCACAACTCTCGACTGAGCAAATCACACTTCAAACTCACCACGGACTGACCGATGCGGAGGCCGCCGCGCGCTTGCGGCAATACGGCGCGAACACTTTGCCTGAGCCTGTGCCTGATACGATGTGGCAGCGGTTCGCGCGGCAGTTTCGCAATCCGTTGATGTACCTTTTGCTGTTCGCCTTGCTGGTGGATGTCGTCATTTGGGCTATTGAAGGCGCGAACGGTTTGCCCGTGGGTTTCACGGCCATCGGGCTGATTCTGTTGCTGAATGCGGGGCTGGGCGTTTATCAGGAAAACAAGTCAGAAGCCGCGCTGCAACAACTCAAGGCGCTGGCCGCTGCGCGCGTATGGGTGTTGCGCGAAGGACGGCTGGCGCATCTGTCGAGCGCCGAACTCGTCCCCGGCGACGTGGCGCGCCTCGAAGCCGGTGATCGCATTCCAGCCGACGGCAACTTTATCGAAGCGCAAGGCGTGCTGCTCGATGAATCAACCATGACTGGCGAATCAGTGCCGCTCGACAAAGGCGTCAACGACGAAGCGTTTAGCGGTACGTTGCTCGTGCGCGGCAAGGGCTATCTTGAAATTACGCGCACCGGCACGGCCAGCGCGATGGGCAAGCTGGCTGAAATGATCGGCGGCATCACTGCCGAAAAGACGCCGCTCGAAAAGCGCATGGAAGTGTTCGGCTATCAGGTCGCGCGCGCGATTTTGGCGCTGGCTGTCGTGATTGCGGTCGCGGGCGTATACGTCGAAGGCATTCATCGTATCGGCCACGTATTGCTTTTCGCCGTCGCGCTCGCCGTCGCTGCCGTCCCCGAAGGCTTGCCCGCCGTCTTGACTTTGACGCTCTCGCTGGGCGTCGAACGCATGGCGAAACGCAAAGCCGTCGTACGCCGTTTGAGCGCCGTCGAAGCGCTCGGTTCCGTCACGGTGATCGCTACCGACAAAACCGGCACGCTCACCGAAAACCGCATGTTCGTGAAAGACGTAGACACGTCCGACACCGCGCGTGCCTTGCGCGCGATGGCGCTGGCGAATGACGCCGAAATCACGACAGGCGCAGGCGATCCGCTCGAACTGGCGTTGCTTGAATACGCGCAAACGCACGGCCTGGCGCTGGCTGATTTGAATCAACACGCGCCGCGTCTGAGCCTGTTGCCGTTTGATAGCACGCACAAATACATGCGCGTCACGGTGAACGAAAACGGTCAGCCGGTGAGTTATCTCAAAGGCGCGCCCGAAGTGCTGATTGCGCGCAGCCAATTCAACGAGGCCGAACAACGCAACTGGGAAGAGAAAGCTGAAGCTTATGCGCGCGAAGGCTTTCGTGTGCTCGCGCTCGCGTGGCGCGCGGGCGAAGGCGACGAGCAACTCAACTGGCTGGGACTCGCGCTGTTGTGGGATCCGCCACGCCCCGAAGTGCCCGCCGCGATTCGCCACGCGCAGGAAGCAGGCATTCGCGTCGTGATGATCACGGGCGATCATCCGGCGACCGCGCTGTCAGTCGCGGCTGAAGTAGGCATTCCGCCCAGCCGCGTCTTGACCGGACTCGACCTCGCCGAATTGTCTGACGACGAAATTCGTCGCGCCGTGAAAGAGACCAACGTCTTTGCGCGCGTCGCGCCTGAACACAAGCTGCGCCTCGTCGAAGCCTTGCAGGCCAACGGCGAAATCGTAGCGATGACCGGCGATGGCGTGAACGATGCGCCTGCGCTCAAACGCGCCGACATAGGCATTGCGATGGGAAAACGCGGCAGCGACGTAGCCCGCGAAGTCGCGCACCTGGTTTTGCTCGACGACAATTTCGCCACCATCGTCGCCGCCGTCGCCGAAGGGCGCGGCATTTATGAAAACATTCAGAAATTCATTCGCTTTCTGTTCTCGACCAACTTCGCTGAAATTTTGATTGTGGTTTTCGGCGTCGCCGGTTCGTTCGCGTTGGGCTTGCGCGACAGCACAGGTGGGTTGCTGTTGCCGTTGACCGCAGTGCAATTGCTGTGGATCAACATCGTCGCCGACGGTCCGCCCGCGCTCGCGCTGGGGCTTGACCGCAGCACCGGCGTGATGAACGTGCCGCCGCGTCATCCGCAAGCGCCGTTGCTCGACCCGGTTTCGTTGCGCTTCA
>JAYSVR010000034.1:0-28293 GCA_043718445.1 Acidobacteriota bacterium
GCTCCGAGTCCAGCGCGCCAATGAGGAATGGAACGCCTATTGGCAAAAGCTATGTCAAGCGCCTACTGAAAACTTCGTCCCGATTTAAATCGCACCCGAGTACGTGTAACTAATCGCAAACTCGTCAAGCGCCAACGGGGCGAATCGCTTTTGCGGTTTGCCCCGTTGGCGTTTTCAGGAGAAGGCCTTGCCAACATACGTCGCGTTATTATTTTTGCTTTTACCGATGATGTCGTTGCCGTCACAAAAACAATTAGCCGCAGGCGAATGGGGCGGCGAACACGCGCGTCTCGCAATCACTGTGCAAGGCAGCGCGGTTGAATTCGATTGCGCGCACGGCGCATTCGACAGCCAACCCAAACTCGACGCGCAAGGCCGTTTCACGGTGGCTGGCACTTACGAAGCGGAACACGGCGGCCCGGTGCGCGCCGATGAAAAACCGAATGCGATCAAGGTCGAATATGTCGGCATAGTGAAAAACGACAAGCTGCGACTGAGCGTGCGGCGCGTAGGAGCCAAGCGCGCCTTCGCCGTGTTTCATCTAGTTCTCGGACAAGAGGCGATGTTGTTCAAGTGCCGCTAGCGTGAGGGACTTTACCCGCCAGGTTTGCTAGATTCTCAGCCGTCTTTATTCATCACACATTTATGAGATACGCCGCCGTGTTCGGCATGTACGCCGCCTTTTTGGCTGTAGGCGTGTATGCCGCGCGCAAAGTCAAAAACGGTACGTTGGCCGACCTGTTAGTCGCGGGTCGCGCCATGCCTTTGTGGATGGCGACGCTGACGATGACGGCTACGTGGGTGGACGGCGGCTATCTGCTCGGCACGGTCGAAGGCACTTACAAATCAAGCGTAACGCTGGGCGTGCAAGGCGGATTGTGTTTCGGCTTGAGTTTGTTGTTGGGCGGAATCTTTTTTGCGAGACGGATGCGCGCGCATGCCTTCACGACGTTGATTGATCCGTTCGAGGCGCGGCTGGGCAAGCGTTGGGCGGCGGTGTTGTTCTTGCCCGCGTTGCTGGGCGAATTGTTTTGGAGCGCCGAATTGCTGGTGGCGTTGGGGGCTACGCTGGGCGTGATGTTGCAGATGAAACTGACCACGGCGATTTTGTTGTCAGCCGTAGTTATTACGCTTTACACGATGTTGGGCGGCATGTGGTCGGTCGCTTATACCGACGTATTTCAACTCGGCCTCGTCGCGTTGGGCTTGTTGGTCGCGCTGCCCATCGTCTTTCACGCCGTCGGCGGATGGGACGCGGCGTGGACGAGTTACGCGACGGCGCGGCCTGATCGCACAGGCATCATGCCGCCGTTCGCCAACACGGCGTATTGGGCTACGCCAACGATCATCAATTGGTGGGACGTGAGCGCCATGCTAGTGCTGGGCGGCATTCCGTGGAACTGTTATTTTCAGCGCGTGCTGTCGTGTCAAAGCCCTGCCAAAGCGCGCTGGCATTCGATTTGGGCGGGCTTGCTGACCATCGCTTTTACTTTGCCGCCGCTGTTGTTGGGCATCGCAGCGTTCAGCCATCGCTGGCCTGCGGCGTTATCAGCGCAGTTGCAAGCACAGCCCGCCGACGCTTTGCCGCTGGTCTTTCAACACCTGACGCCGCCTTTCGTAGCCTTGCTGGGCATCGGCGCGATCATCGGCGCAGTTACGTCAAGTTTCAGTTCTTCGATCTTGTCGGCGGGTTCGATGTTCACCTGGAATTGTTGCCAACGACTGTTGTGGCCTGAATTGAATGGCAAGCAAGCCGTACGCTTGATGCGCGGTTCGATTATTTTGTTTGGCGCGCTGTCGGCGGTGCTGGCGTTGAAAGTGCAAAGCGTACAGGCGCTGTGGTTTTTCACGAGCGATTTGATTTTTGTGTTGTTGTTCCCACAACTGACCTGCGCGCTGTTTGATCCACAAATGAATCGCATCGGTTCGATGACGGCTTTTGCCTTGTCGTTGATCTTGCGCTTGGGCGGAGGCGAGCCGCTGTTCGGCATCGCGCCGTTCATCCACTATCCCGAACTGTTCGCGCTTCACGATGCGTCGAGCTGGTATGACGCGAGCGGAGCCTTGTTGTTTCCTTACAAAACTCTGGCGGCAGCAGTCGGACTCCTAACCTTGCCGCTCATCTCACGGCTCACGCAACAATGGGATCGCACGCAGCCGCTGCGCAATGTCGCTGAAGAAATATGAAAACCTTTCTCGCATGGTGCGCCCACGTATACACCGCGCTCGGTTTGGTCGCCGCCGCACTCATCGCCGTTTGCATCGGCGGCGATGACGCCTCGTTTCGTACTGCGTTTTTGTTGATGGTCGTGGCGACGGTAATTGACAGCACCGACGGCTGGTTTGCGCGTAAGGTCAATGTGCGGCGTTACGCGCCCAACTTTGACGGACGCCGTTTAGACGACCTGATTGATTTTCACACTTACACCACGCTGCCCTTGCTCTTGCTCTGGCGTGCCGAAGTTTTGCCTGCGTCGCAACAGGCGTGGTTGTTATTGCCGCTGCTCGCAAGTGCTTATGGCTTTTGCCAAACCGCCGCTAAGACTGACGATCATTACTTTCTCGGCTTCCCGTCTTACTGGAATGTCGTCGCGTTTTATTTGTATCTGCTTCGCTGGCCGAGCAGCCTGACCTTGAGCGTATTGATTTTTTTCGCGCTGCTGACGTTTGTGCCGGCGCGTTATTTGTATACTTCACAGCGCGGGCCGTTCAGCTTGCTGACCAATGTATTAGCGAGTGCGTGGGCGGTTTGCTTGCTGGTGTTGTTGTGGCAATGGCCGCAACCGTCGCGCACGTTGTTGCTCGCTTCTGTGAGCTTTCCGGCTTATTACCTGATGGTGTCGTGGTGGATTACGTGGCGCTATTGGTGTGAAAAGAAGCCGGAAGTAAAATCCAATTTGGCTTGAACCATTAGGTTGAATTTTGAGGAGAGTAGAACACGGATTTGACGGATTGATGACGGATAAAGACGGATCTGATCTGTCCTCATCTGTCATTGATCCGTCAAATCCGTGTACCAATGTTTTCTGCGCTGACGTAGCTGTAGCGTAAACGATTAGTCTTAATTTTGAGTAGGGGGTAGAACACGGATTTAACGGATCAATGACGGACAAGGACAGATCAGCTCCGTAATCATCCGTTACCAATCCATTCAATCCGTGTACCAATGACATTATGGCCAATGATCTTTTGCACAAAGAAATAACCGATCAAATCCTGAAAGCCTTTTACCGTGTATACAACACGTTGGGAGATGGCTTTCTCGAAAAGGTCTACGAGAACGCGCTGGCGATTGAATTGCGCGCGCTGGGTTTGCAAGTCGCACAACAAAAGCAAATCAAAGTTTATTACGGCTCGTCCCCGGTCGGCGATTATTACGCCGACTTGGTCATCAATGGAGTGGTTATCATTGAGGTGAAAGCCGCCACGGCGTTGCGCCCCGCGCACGATGCACAAATAGGCAATTACCTAAAGGCCACTGACATCGAAGTTGGTATGCTGCTCAACTTCGGCGAAAAGCCTGAATTCAAACGCAGATTGCTGACCAATGATCGTAAGAAACGCCGCTGAGTTCTGAACGGATTGATCTGTTTTTATCCGTTACCAATCCGTCAAATCCGTGTACCAACTCTTTGCCGCGCGCGCGTATTCCAAGCCAACCGGCGACACCGATTGCCGACCCACGATCGTAAAAAATGCCGATGAGTTGGCACACAGATCAAGACAGATCAGATCCGTAAACATCTGTTACCAATCTGTCCAATCCGTGTACCAACTCATCACGAATGAAGGCTACGGTTTGCGCTGGCGTCAACGTAGCGTTCAACCAATACGCCCAGCCGGATTGCTGAAACAGCCGCGCCACTTCCGGTATTTTCTCGGCGGCTTCGCGGCGCAACGGTTGCGCCCAAGCATCAATGATGGGGCAGTTTTTAGACATGTGATGCCGCTTTATTTCTGCTTACATACTTTGGGTACCAATTCCATCATCCAAGAACGCGGGGATATTGGAGCCCACTCGCTGTTCTCCAGCGTACACTTGGCAATCTCTTTCTCTGTCTTGTCATAGTCAATCATAGTACTGCTTCGCCCTTCATTCGTTGCACAATTGATTTCAACGACCGTAACCGAATATGCGTAGTTCGCATAACCGTTAGTATCAATCCCCAGCCATTTTCTGTTCTCAAGCAGGTGTTGCATTCTGGTCTTCTGTTCTTCAGCGGTCTTGTATACCGGAACTTGCTTTGCTCGTACTATCACGATTCCCTCGGATGAACGGGTGACATTCTTTTCATCGTAATAATCTTTCCAACCGTGGCTATCAGTGATCAGGAATATCCATTTCGGTTTGTTGTTAACTTGGCTATAGGTCAAGTTTTCAGAAACCGCTAAAGAACTGACCAGCACAATCAAAGTAAGTATGCGTGTGTACTTCATTTTTAACCCCAAAATAAAATGCCCCCAAGCACACCCAGAAAGATGTGCTTGGGGGCAGGTCAAATAAATTTAGAAGATGTACCCGCCCGCCTGAACCACCTTATCCGCCAGCCGCTCACGAATCGCCGCCGTATTCAACGGCTCCATCTTCGTGAAGCGTTTCAATGCGACGAGCATCATGCGCAGTTCGTCGCCTTCGCTGATCGCAGCCAGCGCGTTTTTAGCGGCGATTTCGATACGCAGAATGGCGTCGTGCGTATACAGCCGGGTCGCGTCAATCGCGGACTGATGTTTGTCTGCGCCGTCTTTAGCGATGAGTTTGGCAGTGCGCGCGATGGCGCTGTCGAGTTGGAAGGCTTCGATGATGACGTCCGCTGTCCAGCAGAGAATCATCTGTTGTTCGCTCAACGCCGTTTGGAACTTTTGCGTAGCCGAACCGATCAACGCGAGGGCGACTTTCTTGGCGTTGGCGGCGAGCTTGCGTTCGTTGGCGAGTGGCGAATCGTCCTCATCCATTCCGAAAGAGGGGTCGAATGACGGGCCAGCCAATAACTCTTCTTGCAGCTTCATCGCGGCGGCAAAGAGCGGCAGGCCGCCTTTCATCGCGCGTTTGATGAGTTGGCCGGGAATGAGCAGGCGGTTGATTTCGTTCGTGCCTTCATAGATGCGATTGACGCGGCAGTCGCGGTAAACGCCTTCTGCGGGATAGTCCATCGTGAAGCCGTTGCCGCCGTGAATTTGTACGTTCTCGTCGGCGCAATAAAACAGCGTCTCAGTCCCCGCGACTTTGATGATGGCGCATTCGATGGCGTATTCCTCGATGGCTTTCATGAACTCAGCAGGATTCTTTTTATCAATCGTTTCTTCTTTGGTTTCGATCATGCCGGCGGTGCGATAGACCGCCGATTCGCCGGCGTAAACGCGCGCCACCATCTCTGCCAGCTTGTATTTGATCGCGCCAAACGAAGCGATGGCGCGTCCGAACTGATGGCGTTCGGCCGCGTATTTCGCGGCTTGACCGAGTACGCGCTTCGCTCCGCCAATCGCACCCGCGCCCATCTTGATGCGTCCGAAGTTCAACACGTTAAATGCGATCAAGTGGCCTTTGCCGATTTCGCCGAGCAGGCGATCTTTCGGAATTTTTGCGTCCTGCATCAACACCGGCGTAGTCGAACTACCGCGCTGTCCGAGCTTGTGTTCTTCGTTGCCGTGACTGACGCCGGGGTCGTTGCGCTCTACGATAAAGCCGGTGAACTTGTCGCCGTCCACTTTGGCGAAGACCGTGTAAACATCAGCGAACGCTCCGTTGGTGATCCACATCTTTTCGCCGTTGAGAATCCAGTGCTGGCCGTCTTCGCTCAAACGTGCGGTTGATTTCGCGCCCAACGCATCAGAGCCGGAACCGGATTCGCTCAAACAATAAGCGCCGATCCATTCGCCGCTGCCGATTTTGGGCAGGTACTTTTTCTTCTGTTCGTGCGTGCCGAACAACACGATGGGCAGCAAGCCGATGCTGCTCGTCGCGCCAAAGCCCGTCGAGAACGAAGCCTGACCTGACATCTGTTCGGCGATCAGCATGTTCGAGACGTGATCAAGTTCCAGCCCGCCGTACTCTTCAGGAATGTGCGCGTTGATGAGGCCGAGATCGGCGGCTTGTTTAATCAACTGCCGTTGCAATTCGTAATCTTTGCTCTCAATTTGTTCGTGACGCGGAATGACTTCCTTGTCAAAAAACTCTTCGGTGGTCTGCCCGATCATCCGTTGTTCATCGGTGAAATCTTCGGGCGAATAGACTGTGGTCGGAACGGTTTCTTGCAATAAGAACCCGCCGCCTTTAACGATCTCTTTTGCTGTTGCTGCTGCCATAACGAATGCTCCTCGTGTGAATGAATGGTTTAACTTTGCTGTGCTGTCGCACTTGCGGTTTTCTTTTTCGGCGCGTGATGTCGTAACCACGCAGTCAGGTCGCTGCGCGTTTTGAAATTGAGCAGGTCGCCACCAAGTTGTTGTAACTCCGCAAAGCTCAACTCGCGGATGCGCGCTTCGGCAGTGTCACTGATTGTACCCAGCTTCAGTTTCAGCATATGCAAGGTAAACATCGCGCCAGTCTTTTGCTCGACCTGCTCCGCGACTAGCTCTAGTTTTGCCGGAATGAATTTGGCCCAGACGGAATCCATATATTTTTCTCCTTGTTGACTCTCGCCGAGTGCGGCGAGCAATTCTTTTTCTGTCACACGTCCAGTTTCGTGAACGTAGAGTACCATTGTGCGCAGCCGTTCTGCCGCCTCCGTTGGCGACACTTGTTTAACGAACGTATCAAAAATCTGCGGTAACTGCGGCTTCAGATCGCTCATGAAGATGTGCTTCATCAACTGCAAGGTCGCAGGTAAACCTGCCTGCGCAATTACTTCACCGTCTTTGAATTTCGACAGGTCGCACAGGTAATACTTAAAGTCGAGCGCGTACTGCCGCAACGCTTCAGGCAGATGCTCCATATTCAACAGTGCGCTGAAGTGCTCGTCCACCCGCCACCGTTCAGCGCCGTGATAAATCACGACGGGGATTATCAACGGCAACTTTTCCAGCCCGCGTTCGTGCATGGCCTGCCACGCAGGAGTCATATAGCGCAGCAACTGCAAAGCGACCCATTCGTCAGGTTTGCTTTTGTGTTCGAGTAGCAAGCAGACAAACGCCGCACCGTCGCCCACCAAGCCGACTTCAAATAACAGATCGGAAAAATGCTCGCGCAGCTTGGGATCAACGAAACTGTCTTTCTCCAACCGCAGCCGCGACAAGTCGAGCGCCGCCGCTACGTCGGGCGGCAAATACCAGCGCATGAATTCCGCTGCCAGGTCGAGGTGCGAAAAACTCTGCTTGAAAAACTTGTCGTGCGGATTGAAGTACTTCGTCTTCATTTATCCAACGTCTCTAGCGCCGTAAATTCTCAAAGATGCCTGCCGCGCCCATGCCGCCGCCTACGCACATCGTGACCATGCCGTAACGCGAACCGCGCCGCTGCATTTCATACAGCAACGTCGCCGTCAGCTTCGCGCCCGTGCAGCCGAGCGGATGTCCCAGTGCCAGCGCGCCGCCGTTGACGTTGGTGCGTTCGAGATCAATGCCTAAGACTTTCATCACCGACAGAGCCTGCGCGGCGAATGCTTCGTTGAGTTCGATCAGATCAATGTCGTTGAGTGTGAGTCCGGCGTTTTTGAGGGCTTTGGGAATGGCTACGACGGGGCCGATGCCCATCTCTTCGGGCGCGACGCCGCCCGTGGCGAAGCCGACAAAGCGCGCCATCGGCTTGAGTCCCAATGCGTCGGCGCGTTCGCGCGACATCACCAATGCCGCCCCTGCACCGTCAGACATCTGCGACGAAGTGCCCGCCGTCACCGTACCTTTAGCGTGAAAGGCCGGACGCAATTTCGCCAAGCTCTCAACCGTCGTATCGCGCCGCACGCCTTCGTCTACTGAGAAAACCAGTTCGCGTTCACGAATGCGTCCGCGCCCTTTGGCATCGGTTTCGAGCTCGCGCGCAGTGATGGTGAAGGCGACGCACTCGTCTTTGAATCTGCCCGCGTCAATCGCAGCGCCCGCGAGTTGATGCGAACGCACGGCGAATTCGTCAGCCTGTTCGCGCGAGATTTCGTATTTGCGCGCCAGATTTTCTGCCGTCAGACCCATGTTCAAATAAGTGTCGGGATAGACCTCTACCAAAGTAGGGTTCGGCGACAGGTTGTAACCACCCATCGGCAACATAGACATGGATTCAGCGCCGCCGCCGATGGCTACGTCAGCCGCGCCGACCATGATGTGTTCGGCGGCTTGCGCGATGGCCTGCAAGCCCGACGAACAAAAGCGATTGATCGTCAGCGCCGACGCCGTATTCGGAATGCCCGCCAGCAACGCCGCCTGCCGCGCCATATTCATCCCCTGTTGCGCTTCGGGCGTAGCGCAGCCGATGACTACGTCTTCGATCTCGGCAGGCGCGACTTCAGGATGCCGCGCCAGCAACTCTTTCATCACCGCCGCCGCCAAATCATCAGGCCGCGCATCTTTCAACGTACCGCGCGGCGCTTTGCCGACGGCGGTGCGCAAGGCATCAACGATCACTACTTCACGCATGAATTTTTCTCCTCAAATCAAAACGACGAACCCTTCCTGCGTGAAGTGGTTGTCGTGCGTTAAAACTTCGGTAAGGCCGCGTTCGCGCATCACATTCATCGAGATGCAATCGGTCAGGCTGTAACCTTTGTCAGGGCGCGCTTCATAAAGTTGCAGCCCTGCTTGAAACAATCGCGGGGTATGAAGTACGACTTCGGTGCCGGTCTCCAGCAAAATCTTTCTGACGAGTTTGATAGCCGCTTGCCGAATATGCGGCTTGAATTCCGCATAGTAATTGAGCAATTCGATCAAGACTGTTTCGGTTGTGACAAAGCGCGCCTTACCCAAAGCCGTTGCCGCCTGTTGAGCAAGCTGGCGTTCGCTGGCCTTGGGACTCATCGAAGCGACCCAAAAGAAGGTGTCAACAAAGACTGTCTTCATCGTTACTCTCGCTTATCCCAATTTCTCGTAGGCGATAGGCGCACCCGTTTCGTCGTATCTTTTCGGAGCGCCATAAAGGTAATGATCGTGATTTAGCGCACCATCCGTTGGCACTATGTCCCAGGCTTCTGGCGGTACGTCCGTGACGCATTCCTGTACCATTTCCCAGAGCCTGACTCCGCTAGAGGTCGGCTCTATCAGCGTTTCTGTGAATGCCAGTAACTCCAGTTGTTGTTCATGCGAAAGCGAGGCGAGCTTTTTAATCAAAGTTTGTTGAATCGCATCAGTGGCAAGCGTTTCTATCATAGTCATAAATCCCCCATTCATTTGTCACGTAAAGCAGGCAACACCACGGCAGCAAAAATTCCGATCAACGGTACGAGCAAGCTGAAAAGCAAAATCCAGATTGGCTCTCGGTGAAACGAAAATTGATAAAGATATTTGGGCAGCTTCATTACAGCGGTGCCTTTCCTTTCGGTTATGGAATCAAATCAGCTACTTGAATGATTGCATCAGGCTTGTCACGTAGTGCAACGCTCTCGCCTTCTTTGAAAACGTATTTCTCAGCGTAACTAAACCAAAACGCGGCGGTAGCGTCTGCTACGGGGCGGCGAAAGACTTCAAGCTGTCGCTGCGACAAATTGAGAATCCAGTAATCAGGGATGCGCGCTTCGGCAAAAAGACTCGCTTTCTTTTCGCGGTCAAAGCGCAAGGTGGCAGATGACACTTCCAACACCAGTTTCGCGTGCAGGGGAAGCTCATCAGCGAAATCATCTGGATGCCCCTTGACGACGGCTACGGCAGGTTTGGGCTGGTAATGATCAAGGCCATCGAGATTGAGAGGCGCTTGCTCTCGCACGCAATAGTCCTCACCAAAAACCTGCGCGAAGATTCGCGCGGCTTTGTTTATCGCACGACCATACAGACGATGCGGTTCGCCCATTTCCATCACTCTGCCATCAATCAACTCGACACTTCTGCCGTCAAACAAATTGGCTTCGGTCATCTGATAAAACTCGCTGCTTGTCCAAAGATGTAAACGCGGGTCTGGAACTTCGTAACGATCAAACACGTCACCCTCAATCAACTCGACACGCTTCTCGAAAAAGAACCCCAGGTCGCCGAGCCGGTAATACTCGGTGACGTTGAATTTATGGACTTGCGGATGGTGGGAAATCTCTGCTTGTGCCGTCGCCATTGCTTATGCCTCGCTTCATTTACGGAGAGGCAGTTTGAAGGCTGGCGCTTTTAGCTCCGTAGGAGCGACATGTTTATAGCAATGGCGCGAGACAATTTCTCAAGCTCCGTAGGAGCGGCATGTGGCACATGCCGCTCCTACGGAGCTTGGGGAATCATTGCGACCTCTTGCTATAAACATGTCGCTCCTAACGGAGCCAGGGAGTCAACTTTTCAAACTGCTTCTAACGCGCTGCCAGCCAACGTTCCAACGAACGCGGGCTTTCGCCGCTCGGTCTGCCTGCCAACAAACCTTCGATGCCAATGTGTTCATCCAGTTCAGGCCATTCGATTGCGCAACCCTCGCCGAGCAATTGCCAATGCTGCCGTTCTTCCGCCGAACCGTGCAGCAAGCGCGGATACCACGCCAGCGGAGCGGTGAGCGAACGGCCATCCGCCAATTCAACGAAAAACTGTTCATCCGTGAAGCTCACGTTCTCAATCATAGGATTTGTTTCGAGCGTCAACGTAGCCATTTTCAAATCTGCAATCTGCAATCTGTAATCCGCAATCAGTTTCGCAACGGCTTGCCCGTCTTCAGCATAAACGCCAAACGCTCTTGCGTAGCCTTCGTTCCGCACAAACTCACAAAGGCTTCGCGTTCGATGTCGAGCAGGTATTGTTCGCTGACTTTGCTCGGACGCGAGAGATTGCCGCCCGACAGGACGTAAGCGATCTTCGTCCCGATCAGCGCGTCGTGATCTGAAATGTAGCCGCCCCGTTTCATCATGTGCATGCCGAGTTTGAATTTGGTCAGCGCGGCTTCGCCCAATACTGAAACGTCTTGCCGCATTTGCGGAGCGCGATAACCTTCGCGGGCGAGCGTCAACACAGCTTGTTTGGCTTCTTCGATAACGCGCTGGCGGTTCATCACGATGCGGTCGTGGTCGCGCAGGATTCCCCAGTTGCGCGCTTCGACAGCGCTGGCGGCGACCTTGCCCATCGCGGTCAATTCGAAATTGCGGCGCAGCACTTCAAAGTGATCAGTGCCGGTGTGCGCAGCTTCGTCAGCGGCGCGCAAGGCCATCTCTTTCGTACCGCCGCCGCCCGGCAACAACCCGACGCCGACTTCGACAAGGCCGATGTATGTTTCAGCGTTCACTACGGCGCGGTCTGAATGCATGGTCATCTCGCAACCGCCGCCGAGCGTGAGTCCGTGCGGAGCGACGACGACGGGCTTGGGCGAATAACGCAAGCTGACCACAGTGTTTTGAAACTGGCGTACGGCGAGGTCGAGTTCGTCCCAATCGCCGTCTTGCGCGCCCATCAGAATCATGGCGATGTTCGCGCCTGCCGAAAAATTCTCGCCCTGATTGCCTACGACCAGCCCTTCGAAGTTGCCTGCGACTTCTTTGATGGCGGTTTGAATCATGCCGAGTTGATCGCTGCCCAGCGAGTTCATCTTGGAATGGAATTCGACACAGGCTACGCCGTCGCCCAGATCAATGAGGCTCGCGCCGGAGTTTTTCTTGATGACTCTGGTTTGCTCTTTAAGCGATTTGAGAATCGTAATGCCAGCGGGTAAGGGAATGGGTTGGTAAGCGTTAGTGGCGAAATCAAAAAAGTAACGCGTGCCGCTTTCGCTTTGGTAAAAACTCTTCGCGCCCGCAGCGAGCATTGCTTCGATGTTGGTGGGAATAGTGCGGCCTTCGGCTCTCATTTTTTCGACAGATTTTTCCAAGCCGATGGCATCCCATTTTTCAAACACGCCAAGTTCGTGCGCGAAGCCCCATTTCATCGCGTTGTCTATCTCGACAATGTTGTTGGCGATTTCGGGGATGCGGTTGGCGGCATAGAGCGCGGTCTCAGACAGCGTCTTCCACAAAAACTGTCCACCTTTGTCTTCGGCGTAAGCCAATGAGGCCAGTCGTTGCGGCAACGACTCGATGGTTTTGACCGCGTCGAGTGAAGCGAATTTGCCTTTCTGTTGCGGGCGATATTCAAACGTAGCCACATCCAACGTCAGAATGTCGTTGCCTACTTTTTTATAGAATCCGCCTTTGGTTTTATCGCCGAGCAACTTGCGTTCGACCATCGCGTCCATCCACGCGGGCACTTTGAACGATTCGCGCTTTTCGTCGTCGGTGAGCGCGGCGTAAAGGTTGCGCGCTACGTTCCAGGCGGTGTCGAGGCCGACTACGTCAATCGTGCGGAACGAGGCGCTCTTGGCGTGGCCGATGATGGTGCCGGTGAGCGCGTCTACTTCTTCAAACGACAGCGCCATTGCTTCCATCGTATGCAGCGCGTTTAACATCGAGAAATTGCCGATGCGATTGGCTACGAAACCGGGCGTGTCTTTGGCGTAAACGATTCCTTTGCCCAACACCTTGTCGCAAAAGCCCGCGATGAAACACGTCACTTCGCCATCAGTCTCAGGCGTAGTGATGATTTCGAGCAGGTGCAAATAACGCGGCGGATTGAAAAAGTGCGTACCCAGAAAACGCTGGCGGAAGTTGTCGCCGCGCCCTTCAGCCAACGACGCCAACGGAATGCCCGACGTATTCGACGTGATGATCGCGTTCGGGTGCAGGTGCGGTTCGATGCGTTCATAAAGCGAACGCTTGAGGTCGAGCTTTTCGACAATGGCTTCGATCACCCAGTCGCATTCTTTCAGCTTGGGCAGGTCGTCTTCAAAATTGCCTACGGTGACGAGGCTGGCGAGTTCGGGCGAAAAATACGCTGCGGGCTTGGCCTTCAGCGCGCCGTCGTAACCGGCTTGCGCGATGCGATTGCGTACCGCGCGCGATTCAATGGTTAAGCCTTTGGCTTCTTCTTCAGGTGATAGCGCAGCAGGTGCGATGTCGAGCAACAAGCACGGAAGGCCCGCGTTGGCAAAGTGCGCAGCGATTTGCGCGCCCATCACTCCGGCGCCGAGTACGGCGGCTTTTTTGATCTGCATGATGAAGTTTCTCCGCAAATGAATTTGGCGCTTAGGCTGCGCCGTTGTTGGGTTGATGCTGTTCGAGCCAGGTCGAAAGGTCGTCAGCGGATTTGAAATCGAACAGCGCGTGACCTAATTCGCTCAAAGTCATGGCGTCCAATTTGGAGAGCGCCGCTTGCGCTTCAGCGGGTAATTGACCCAAACGGTAAGCGAGCATGTCTTGCAGCGTTTCCACTTTGCCGCGCCACACGCCAAGTTGTATGCCGCGTTGTTCACCGCGTTGTTCACCGCGTTGTTCACTGCGTTCGACGACATCTTGATAAGACACAGATTGAATCATTATCTCCTCCCTGAATAAGCTGCGGAGCAGCGTTTTGTCGAAACGTAAACCTCCGAGCATAAATGCGGCGGCGGTTAAATCTGCGCGCACGTCAGGTTGCGCAATGCTTTGTACGCGCTCGGCGACTTCGCGCACGAGCTTGTCGGGATTATCCGAACGCGCCAGCACGGCCAACGGCAACAAGCCTTCTTCGGCTAATAGCGGCGCGGCGTCCTGTTCCCAAATCTTGACGACGCGGTAGCGATGATACGTCTCGCCGACGCGAAATTCATCCGGGATGTCAGCGCCGGTTTTGTGCAATACGACGACGATTTGCCTGACGGGCTTGAGTTCGCGGCGATAAGTGCGCACGAAATAATCAAGCATCCGCAAGGGCAACGGCACTTCGCTCTTGACCGGATCGGTCTCGAATTCGACGTGCAGGATTTCTTCGCCCAGATCGTATTGCGCCAGCCAGTCGGCACGAATCGGTTGCAACGACAATTCGCTTTTTAACAGACGGATGTACGCGCCTACCGGACGACCGAGCAACCATGACGCTAGTGCTGCACCGTGATGTTCGGTCAGATACTTCAGCAGGTTGTCGTATTCAGCCGCCATCGTTTTCAGCAAGTACAGCAACTTTTCCAAGTTGCTGAGGCTTTCGAGTCAGCCTAAATGCTTCGCCAGCGCGAGACCCCGCAGCAATCTGGAAAGGTCTGCCGAGCTGTAATGAGTCGGCAGCGCGAGACCGCAGCAACCTGGAAAGGTTGCTGTATGTTTTCAATAGTTCGTCAGAATCTTTTCCGCCGCAAAGCCCAACGCCGCCAGTCGCTCTTTGGTTTGCGTCGTCATTTCTGGCGAACCGCAAACCAGCGCGACGGGGTTGTTCAATTCAGGAATCAGATTGTCCAACAGGCTTTGCACATAACCCGTCGGACCGCTCCAACTCGCATCGGGCTGGCTCAGGACTTGGCGCAACTCAATGCCTTGCGCGGCCCATGTGTTTTGCATTTCTTCCTGATAGCAAAAGTCTTCGAGCGAACGCGCGCCGTATAAAACAATCAGCCGTCCGTAAGCCGCGCGGTTTTGCAGTAGGTGGCGCAAGGCCGAACGCAGCGGCGCGAGGCCGGTTCCCATCGCTACGAAAACCAAATCGCAACCGACGTAATCATCCACGGGGAAGCCGTGTCCGACGATTTCTTTGAGCGTGACCTGTTTGGCGATGTGCGGGTCAAAGAGCGCGCCCGTGACGTTGTGCGACACGCTGCGTTTGATGAGGAACTCGAACTCGTGTTCGTGCGGCGCAGAAGCGAAAGCGATATACGTCGGCTTGTACGCGTCCATTTCCAGCACCGCGACTTGTCCGGCAATGAAGTCGGGACGCGCGCCCGCAGGCGTCATGAAAAAGCTCCAAATCAGCGGCGAATGTTTTTGCAGGCGTGTGATGTTGAGTTGCACGAAAACCTCTTATTTCTTAACGATCAGATTGCCCGCGTTGCGCCGCTTTGGCCCAACTGGCGAATAGTTTACGTCGCCGTTCCATTGCTGCTGCGGCATCCGGCATTTTCATGACGAGCTTTTCCAGATTGATCAAGTAATCGGGTTCGCCCATCAGTACGCGCAACTCGCCGATGAAAGGTTTCAGTTTGGCAAAGACGCCGACGTGTTCAGTGTTGGCGGCCAGAAAAATTTGCTCATCAATTCCGCCGTTAAGAACGAAAGAGGCGGCCATGTCCCAATACGAAGTGAGCATACGAAAAGACGCGCTGGCCTGTAGCCCGCTGGAGAGCAGGCGCGCGATGTCGTTGGCTCCCTCTGGATTGAATTGTGAAAAGAACCATGCGCGCGCGGTGCGCATGTCTTTTTCGCGGCGTAAGTCATAGAGCTTGATGATCAGGTCAACGTCACGTTGTTTGGTCGCTTCAATGATTTGAGACATGGGGGGTTGTTCCTTCTTTTTCGGCATAAAGCCGATCAATCGTTTCTTTGTATTTATCCGTCACGACGCGCCGTTTTACTTTCAAGGTGGGCGTCAGTTCGCCGTCTTCGATGGTCAGTTCTTTCGGCAGCAGCGCGACAGCTTTGATTTTCTCGAATTGCGCGAGGTCTTCGGTGAACTTGTCTACCTGGCGTTCGATGAGGTCTACGATTTGGGGATGCGTGAGCAAGGCGTCGTGGTCAGCATACGCGATCTTCTTCAACTCAGCGTAACTTTTCAGCGCGTCGGTTTGCGGCACGATTAAGGCGGCGGGAAATTTGCGGTTGTCGCCGATGACTACGACTTGATTGACGAAACGCGAACGCTTGATCGCGTTCTCAATTGGTTGTGGCGCGATGTATTTGCCGCCGCTCGTCTTGAGCAAATCCTTTTTGCGGTCGGTGATGTAAAGGAATCCGTCGGCGTCGAGATGGCCTATGTCGCCGGTGCGCAGCCAGACACGGCCTTCGGCGTCAGTCGTCAGCGCCTCAGCCGTAGCCTCAGGGCGGTGGTAATAACCGAGCATGATATTCGGCCCGGCGGCGAGAATTTCACCGTCTTCGGCAATGCGTACGTCAACGCCGCCCGCCGGTCGCCCGACCGAACCGAGCCGATTCGCGCCGGGGTAATTGACCGAAATCGTCGGCGCGCTTTCGGTCAAGCCGTAGCCTTCATAAATCGGCAGCCCTGCGCCGTAAAAGACCAACGCGATTTCACGCGCGAGCGGAGCGCCGCCTGAAACTAGCAAGCGAATGCGTCCGCCCATGGCTGCGCGCCATTTTGACAGAACCAACTTGTCGGCGATTTTGTGTTTGAACTTCAGTCCGCCGGGAATTTCTTTTCGCTCGCTCGATAGCTCGCCGTATTGCCGCGCGATGTCGAACGACCAGTTGGCGATACGGGTTTTGAGCGCGCCGCCGGCTTCGGCTTTTTCAAGCGTCTTGGCGTATATCTTTTCAAACAGGCGCGGCACGCTGGTCATGAAATGCGGTCGTGCGTGCAACAGGTTGGCAGGCACGGCATCTACGCTCTCGGCGTAAAAGATCGTGCAGCGCGAGTAAAGCAACATCGTGATCGTCGCGCGTTCGAGAATGTGTGAGAACGGCAAGAACGAAAGCGCCGTGTCGTTTTCAGTGACTTGCGAACGATCCAGATTGCCGACGATAACGTGCGTCAGATTGCGATGCGTGAGCATTACGCCTTTGGGTTCGCCGGTCGTGCCCGACGTATAAATCAACGTCGCCAGCGCATCGGGCGTAACGCTGTGACTCAGCGTATCGAACAACTCCGGCTCTGCCACATCGGCGGCGCGTCCCCAATTCAAAAACTCTTCGAATTGCATCACGCGCCCGCCAATCGCACCCGTATCAATCTTGTCGAACGAAATGATGGCGCGCAGTTTCGTGCGATTGGTGAGAACTTCGCGCACGCGGTCGTATTGTTTTTGGTTCGAGATGAACAACACTTCTACGCCTGCATCCTGCAAGATATAGCCGACCTGCTTGGGCGCTTGCGTAGCGTAAATCGGCACGTCCACTGCGCCGCCGTTCAATACGGCGAAATCGGCGACCGTCCATTCAACGCGATTCTCTGAAAGGATGGCGACGCGGTCTCCGTTGCGTACGCCCAACGCATACAAGCCCATCGTCGCGGCGCGCACTTGTGCGGCGAGTTCGCTGGCCGACATGGCTTGCCACGCGCCGTCGCGTTTGTAATTCAGAAAGCCCTGTTTTTCGCGCGCTACGGCGTGGCGAAAGAGGTCGTTGATGGTTTGTGCAGAAGATTGATTGAGGGACATGTCGGTTCAGAGCGGGGGAGCAATACGTCACGGAAGGAATAGACTCAAGCACTTGCCGGTTCGGGCTTGGCGCTCACGCCGTTCAGGAATACATCAAGCACGGGTTCGGCCATTGAGACCAGCGGGTAATGCTGATGGCTCAGAATCCAGTTCGTGACCATTTCGTCGAGTGCGCCGAAAAAGAGTTTCGCCAGCAATTGCGGATTGAGCTGCGCGCGAAAGACGCCGTGCCGCTGGCCGTCTTCGATAATGTCGCGCACGATGCGAAAGTAATCGGCCAGATAAGTGGTCGAGAACTGTTCCATGAACTTCGTTGATTGCCGCAATTCGACTTGAAAGACAATCGCCATATCGCGTTCGCGTTCCATCAATGCGAGATGCAAATGCGCGAAGCGATAGAGTCGTTCGCGCGGATGTTTCAGGTCGCTCAATTCGGCGCGGGCTTGGGTGAGAAACTCTTCCATCGCGGCGGCGAAGATCGAACCAAGCAGATCGTCTTTGCCTTTGAAATACAAATACACCGTGCCGTCAGCGACACCGGCTTCGCGCGCTACGTCGGCGACTTTCGCGTTGAAAAAACCGGAGCGCGCAAAGACCTTAGCGGCAGCGCGCAAAATCAAACGCGACTTTTCTGCGCGTCCGTTGCGCTCAAGGCCGCTCTCTTTTTCAGTGGCTTCTCCCTGATTAGGTATAGTGTCTTTCATAAATCTTCGGGCATAAATCTTCGGGCATAAATCTTCGGGCATAAATCTTCGGGCATAAATCTTCGGGCATAAATCTTCGGGCATAAATCTTCGGGCACAAATTTTCGGGCATAAATCTTCGGGCATAAATCTTCGGGTACAGAAATCTTCCGAGTAGGAAAAACGTAAATTGATGCGGTCTTGATGGGTGAATGAATAGCCATTCATTGTATTGTAGACGCGGCGCATCTTAAGCCAATCGCCAGAGAAGCCGCAAGCATCGTAAATTAAGCTGAGTTAGGCTGTAAAAAATCCTGCAACTTATTGTCGGTCTAGGACATATCCGAGTGAAAGGAGCGAAAACCCCTTGCGCCACTTAGGGATTATCCAGTATGGTGCAGCGCATCAAGATGACCTGTTCCCCACAGTCAATTGTCATCGTTCCCTTAATCCAACCGGTAGTTTCAGTTGGAGTTTTACACTCTAGTTTTTGATGCGGTCACGCTGCTGAATTGCTCGTCCCCTAACGTCGTCTTTCTCCAGGCGATTTTTTACGACAATCTTCACCCTCGACTGGAAAGGATGAGGTCCGCGCGGAGTCCTCTGTCTTTAAGCCCCCCCTTCAGAAAGACTTTGCCCGGCACTCTGAACTGTCACCGATGAGACCACCTTTTAATCGCGAAGTCGAAGCGTTAGCCCAACTCGACTTCGGACGTTTTTTTGATCGTGCCACGCTACAGCAGTTCGCTGCTTACTTTACGATCAAGAGCTACACCCGCCGCAGTGTCATTTTTCAAGCGGGCCATGAGCGCGACGCGGTCTATGGCCTAGTGAGCGGACACATCAAAATCATGCGGGAAGACGCGGTGGGCAATCGCGTTCTGCTCGACATTCTTCCGTCAGGTACGTTGTTTGGCGAAGACGCCTTGATTGCCACCGGCAAGCGCGAACGCACCGCCGTGGCGCATGATATGGTTTCGATAGCGCGCATTGGGCGAGCGGAATTGCTGCAACTGATGAGCGAGACACCGCGCTTGTATGAATACGTTTTCCGGTTAGTCGGCGAGCGATTGATGCACGCCGAAGACCGCATCAGCGATTTATCGCTGGATGGTATTGCGGTCAGGTTGGCGAAAGTTTTGCTCAATCTGGTAAGCCGTTACGGCGTGACGCAGGAAGCGCAAAAAGTGCTGATCAGCTTGCGCATTCCGCATCGTGAACTGGCTGACTTAGTCGGCAGTACGCGCGAATCGGTCACGATGCACCTCAACGATTTGCGCCGCCGCGAAATCGTTGAGTTCAGCAATCGCCGCATTCTGGTCTTGAATTACGAAGCCCTCGCCGCCCAGGCGCAATCGCAACTGCGTCGCCCTGATCCTGACTTGCAAGACGACGAAGCTGACGACGAATAGTTTCATGTTGGATTTTATTTTTGAGCCTGACCGGCTGGCGAAACTCGTTAGCTTGTCAGGCTCTTTGCTGTTCGGCTTGCGCTTTTGAAGCGGCTTCGTACACTGCCGCAATGAGCCAAAAGCGCAAAAAGAAAACGAATACGCACCCGCTTAAAATCGCCGTCGTCACCGGCGGAGGCGATTGTCCGGGCTTGAACGCAGTCATTCGCGCGGTCGTCGTCAGCGCCCTCAATCGCGGTTGGGAAATTTACGGCATCGAGCGCGGCTTCGAAGGGCTGTTGCACAAAGACCGCATCATGCGTCTCGAATCGCATCACGTACGCGGCATCATCCACACCGGCGGCACGATTCTCGGCACCACCAATCGCGGCAATCCGTTCAAGCTCACCTCAGACAAAAAGGGTGATAAAAAAGGCAAAACCAAAGTCAACGACGTATCCGCCGAAGTCGTGAAGCGTTTTAAGAAACTCGGCTTCGACGCGATGATTGTGATTGGCGGCGACGGTACGTTGAAAATCGCAGCGGGCTTGGCTGAGTTAGGCATGCCAGTGGTTGGCGTACCCAAAACGATTGACAACGATTTGGCGGCGACTGAATTGACCTTCGGCTTTAGCACGGCGATTACGACGGCGACCGATGCGATAGACAAACTGCACGCGACGGCGGCTTCGCACGAACGCGTGATGGTCGTCGAATTGATGGGACGTTATGCCGGCTGGATTGCGCTTTACGCGGGCGTGGCGGGCGGAGCCGATGTCATCCTCTTGCCTGAGATACCTTTTGAATTCGAACCGATCGTGCGCAAGATCAATCAACGCTGGCAGCGCAAGCGCAACTTCGCCATCGTCGTCGTCGCCGAAGGCGCGCGTCCCGTCGGCGGCGAAATGATTTTTCAGGATGTGGTAGACGGCGAACCCGCGCGGTTGGGCGGCGTGGCTGATTATGTTGCGCGCGAATTGCATCGGCTGACCAAACGCGAAACGCGCTCGCTGGTCTTAGGCCATTTGCAACGCGGCGGACAGCCCACGGCGGCGGATCGTTTGCTCTCAACGCGCTTTGGCGCAGCGGCGGTTCGCGCCGTCGAACGCGGTGAATACAACTGCATGGTCGCGCTGCAATCATCTTCTATCGTCACCGTGCCATTGTCAGTGGCGCTCAGTTCGATGAAATCTGTGCCGCTCGAATCCGACGTGATTCAGTCAGCCCGCGACATCGGCATTTCGTTCGGCGACGAGGGATGAAACGGAGCTTGTCGCAATTCACGGGTGAAACTATAGTGCGTCTACTTCGTGAAGGCGCAGATAAAGGTGTGGATAAAGGTGTGGATGCAAGATGCGCTTTCAAACTTTCTTTCAGTCAGTGTGAAAAGGAGTTGGTTATGCCAACGGTTAAGGTAAAAGAAAACTTTCAGGTCACGATTCCCGCAGCGCTCCGTGCCGCTGCGGGTCTCGCCATCGGCGATTATCTGGAAGTAGTGCTGGAAGGCCGCAGCATCGTGTTGAAGCCGAAACACCCTGTGAATGGCAACGGTTCGACGAAAAGTGAAAGTGTTGAGGCCGCGATTCAGGAAGGCTTACGTGCAGTGAAAGAAGGGCGAGTCACACCTGCGTTTGCCAGTATGGAAGAGTTTGAAAAATTTCTTGATGCCGAAGACTAATGAATATCCGCTTTTCCGACCCAGCCAAAAAGCAATACAAAGAATTGCCAGCCGAGATAAAAACTCGAGTGGCGAAGCAGTTCAACCTTCTGTTAGCTGATTTGCGCCACCCTTCAATCAGAGCCAAAAAGTACGATGAGAGCAACGACGTTTGGCAGGGCCGTGTGAATCGTTCTTATCGGTTCTATTTCCAGATAGACGGCGACGAATACGTCATTCTCGCTATCATTCCGCATCCGAAATAATTCGTATCTCACTTCATCGCCGCCGGCCACGGCGCGCGCTCGTTGGGTGTACCTAAATCAATGACGCGCAGTATCGGCATTCGTTTTGATTGCCAAGCGACGCGAATCGGTTTGCCTGCGCTGTCGCGTTCGGGAACGCCGTAAGGCTTGGTCAACACGAGATAACGCACGCCCCATTTTTTCCACTGTTCCCAATTGCCCAGCGGGTCTTGCGCCGAAACGGTCTTGCGGTTGGTGTAAAGATAAACCAGCCCCGGATTGAGTGACGCGCAGAGTTCGTTTTCGGCTACGTTGTCTTTCACCCAACTAAGCATCGTTTCAATTTCGCTGAACTGGCCGAGTTCGCCTGCGTTGCGGCGGCCTTGCGCGTCGAGTCCGCCGATGAATTCAAAGTTTGAAATTAAATTCAGGGCGACCATTAACCCGACGGCGACGGTTGCGCCGATCCATTTGGCTTGCGGCGCGTTGCCAGCTTTGTCGCGTCGCCACCACGTCCACAGTGCCTGTCCGCCTTCGACCACGTAAACCAACAACAGCGGCGTGAGCGGCAACAAAAAGCGCATCGGGTCCCACGGCCACAAGATGATGAAACCAAGTGAAAGCGCCGTATAAATCTCTGCCGCTGTCAGCCCCTTGCGCAAGGCGAAAAGCAATCCTGCCAATGCCAGCAAGCTCAAAACGACAGAGGCTGCGCCCAAACCGAATGGCCCGGCGATCAGCAACAAACGCGAAACATAAAGCAGTCCGAATTGTTGTCCGACGATGTCGCCCAGATTTTTGGCTACGCGCGCGGGCAAGTCGCCCGCGGTGATGGTGGCGTTTTCGTTTTCGCCCGCGCTTTGCTGCCAAAATACCGTCAGATAATTTTGCGTGATGTAACCCTGCTGTTCGCGCTTGAGTTCTTCACTGGAAGCGTGCGCGCGAGCGTAAAGCTGCCACGGCAAGACCAGCAACGCGATGGCGGCGACGGCGATGAGCAGCGGCTTCGTCATGCGTTCTTTGAGGAACCACAACAGCACGGCGACCACGAGCGCGATGCCAATCGAACGCGTCAGAAACGCGCAAGCCGCCAGCAAGCCCGCAAGCGTTGCGCAAATCGCGGCGAGGCGCGTTACTTTCGCGTGATGTTGGCGGACGGCTTCAGCAGCGGCGACGAGCGTGAGCATTTGCAACAGCAGAAAGGCGCATTCAGACATCAGCGTCGAGGTGGCAAAGAACACCAGACTCGGACTCGTCACCGTCGTCACCGCGATGCCCAGCGAAAGCCCTTCGGGCAAGCGGCGATAACGTTGGCAATAAACGTAAGCCAATCCGCCCGCAGCCAACACGGCAACGACTTGCAGCACTTTGAGCCAATAAATGTTCGCCGGAAAATTCGATGCGACGCGCCACACCAGCGAAAGCAGAAAGGCGAAACCCGGCGGATATAAGGGCTGCAAATTCGGCGAGAGCGAATTGATGAGGTTGTAACCTTGCCCCGTCGCCAACGCCTTCGCCAGCACGACGTAATAAGCGTCGTCTACGTAAGGGTGTCCGAAAACTGTGTTGAGGCGCAGCCAATAAATCGTGGCGCATACCAACAGGCTGACGATGCTTACGATAGTGATGCGTGAAAACAGCCCCTTAGAGGTTGTTGCGGTTTTTTGCTCTGCCATGCGAACTTGAGCGCTCCTTGTGGATTGGGTTGGATTGCGATGCGGCGGGTATGATTGCAGGACAACTAATGATTTACCAAATCACATTATGAGCGACGAATCGGCAGGCATCAGGTTGCAATATGAAAAGCACGGCGCGCTCGGCTATTACCAACGGCACGGCGCGGAATATCGCAATCCGCACGAAGCGGCGATTGCGCAAGTGTTGCAGGTGGTCGTGCCGCAATGGCGGTTCGATCTGGCGCACGTACTCGACCTGGCTTGTGGCAGCGGCGAAGCCACGCTGGTCTTGCGCGAACTCGGCGCAACACAGATTGACGGCGTTGATCCTTACACGGGCGTGGCTTATCGGGCGCGTACTGGACAAGTCGCCGAAGCCTACGACTTTGCTGCGATTGCCGCCGGTGCGCTGCGCGGCAGGCGTTACAGCTTGATCGTATGCAGCTTCGCCTTGCATCTCGCCGAAGCCTCACGCCTGCCGTTGCTGGCTTATGAACTCGCGCAATGCGCGCCGCACTTGCTGATAGTCACACCGCACAAACGCCCCACGCTCAAGCCGGAATGGGGCTGGCAGTTGCGCGCAGAAACCGTGATCGAACGAGTACGCGCGCGCTGTTATGAATCAACGCTTGCCTGAAAAAAAATCCCGCCCCAATCCAATCTTTCCTTTGTCGCGTATTCGCACTAGCCGCGTCCATAAGCCGGCACGCTCGCCCCGTGAATGGCGCGCGCCGCGTCAGAGCAGAGAAACATGATTACGTCGGCGATGGCAGCAGTCGTTACCCATTGATCGAAATCCGCCTGCGGCATGGCGGCGCGATTCGCGGGCGTATCAATCATCCCTGGCAATACGCAATTGACGTTGATGCCTTGCGTCTTGAGTTCGTCGGCCATGCTTTCGGTCAGGCGGATGACAACGCTTTTTGAAGCACTGTAAATGCTCGCGCCCGCTTCGCCCCGCAAGGCTCCGCGCGAAGCGATGTTGATAATTTTGCCGCTGCCTTGCGTCAGCATCTGCGGAATCACGGCGCGACAAGTCACAAAGACCGAACGCGCATTGAGTCCCATCAGCGTGTCTGCTTCTTCCAGCGGCATCTCGTGCAACGGCGTACCGCCGCGATAACCGCCGACAGTGTTGATGAGCGCGTCAATACGTCCGGTCTTTTGTATAACTTGGGCAATGGCAGCGGTGACGGATTCTTCGTCAACTACGTTCACGTTGCCGATAGTGATGGGCGGCGACCCAGACGGATTTGCCGATGGATTTGCCGATGGATTTGAAAGTACAGGCCAGCGATTTTCGCTGCGATCAAGCAGCACGACTTGCGCGTGGGCTTGATGAAAGGCTTGCGCGACGCCGCTGCCTAAAGCTCCGGCGGCTCCGGTGATGACGACGACGCGGTTGGTGAAATCGAATTGAAACATACTGGTAAGCTCCTTTGGGCGGTCATTGGGTGACATAAGATGACTTTACGAATCCCACAACGTGATCTTCGTACTGAAAGACCTGTTCGTCGCCTGCGATTGGGCATCACAGGCGACTGTGCTATAAATCCGGTGAAACGCGAATTTGTTCCTTCCGCATTGATTGTTTGTGAAACGGCGCTGACTGGCAACAGTCGTCGCCCTCATAACGCAACCATGTGGAAGCGAGTTTTACCCCAATCATCAAAGGAGCCGTCCGTGCCATTGGAAACCCCAACAGGCATCCCCTCGAATCAAGCAGCGGCCAGCATTCCGCTGGCGCGCAGCCGCGACGCCGAACTCACTGATTTGGTCAGCCAGATTGCGCAAGGCGACCAGCAGGCTTTGGCCGCGTTATATGACACCACGAACCGCTTGCTGTTCGGCCTGATTCTGCGCGTACTCAGTGATCAAGGCGCCGCCGAAGAAGTCCTGATGGATGTTTATACGCAAGTCTGGAAGCAAGCGCCGAACTATGACATCGGACGCGGTTCGCCGTTGGCATGGCTCACCACCATTGCCCGCAGCCGTGCGATTGATCGCTTACGTTCGGGCTGGCAAACCCAACAGCGTTCAGAACCTTTGGATGTTGTGACCGACAAAGAGACGACTGCGCTCTCGCCCGAAGAAGACAGCGTATACGCCGAACGTCAGCGACTGGTCAGAAAGGCGCTCGCGGCTTTGTCGTCCGAACAACGCGAAGTCATCGAACTGGCTTATTACGGCGGCTTGAGCCACAGCGAAATCGCTGAGAAATTGCAGCAACCGTTGGGTACTGTCAAAACGCGTACGCGGTTGGGCTTGATGAAATTGCGCGACGCGCTGACGCCCTTGCTGGGCAGTCACGCGGCTATGGGGTGAACCGGAATGGGAAACGTAACGATGAACGAACAGAGGCAGGAACAAGCAGCCCTTTACGCGCTCGGAGCGTTGACGCCGCGTGAGGCCGAACGCTTCCGCTCAGAATTGGCGGTGGATGTCGCATTGGAATTCGATGCCGAAGCATATGAAACAGTCGTCAACGAATTGGCGTTGTCGGCTTCGGCGGTGGCTCCGTCACAGGGGTTGCGCGAACAACTGATGGCGCGCATCGCCGCGACGCCGCAAGAGCATTCAATTAAAGCGAAAGCGGTTGTATCCAACAATGCCGCAGCTTTCGTGCTGCGCTTTGATGAAGGCCACTGGAAGCCGCTCGCCCCGCACGTATCGTGCAAGATTCTGCACCGTGATCCGGTCAGCAAGATGGTCACATCGCTCATCAAGCTCGAACCCGGCGGCTATTTGCCGCGCCATCGCCATCTAGGCTTTGAACAAACGCTGGTTGTGTCAGGCGATTGCATCGTCAATGGCGAAACGCTTTACACCGGCGACTTTCGCTCACGCGAAATGGGGACGGAAGACACAGAAGTTTCTACCCGATTCGGGACGACGATTTTTATGATCGCGCCCGAACACATCGAAATTCTCGACGCCGCTTGGGCCAACTGATAAGGAACACCTGCTATGCAACGCCGCGTAATTCTCTGCGCTTTACCCATTGTCGCTTTGCTCGCGCTTTACGCCTTAGCTACGCAAAAGAAATCCAACGCGCCGCCTGACGAACCCATTATCGCGGCTTTCAAAAAATCCTATCCAGCTTCGGTGTCAGACGCCGTCGAACTCGTCACTGGCAAAAACGGCGCGATGCGCCACGACATGAAACTCGTCAACGGCACGCCCATCGTGGGCCGCGCTGTCACTTCGCTCGTCAAACCGGCTGCGCCTGAACAGGCTACGCCCGCGCTCTCGACCAAACATTCCGTCGAGATGATTGATAACGCCAAGCCCGGCGAAGTCGGCATCATTGTGATGGAAGGTACGCTCGACATCGCGGCGATGGGCAACCTGATGGCGACGGCGGCGAAGGTACGCGGGATGGCAGGCGTGGTTTTAGACGGCGCAATTCGTGACGTATGGGACATTCGCCGCATGGGCTTGACGGTTTATGCGCGCTCAAGTTCGCCGCGCACGGCAATTGGGCATTACGCCACCGTCGCGCGCAACGTCGCGGTTGAATGCGCAGGCATCACCGTTCGCCCCGGCGACATCATCGTGGCTGACGAAGACGGCGTCGTTGTCGTTCCGCAAGAACGCGCCGCAGAAGTGCTGAAGAAAGCCCAAGAGATTGATGCGCTCGAAAGCGGCATGTTTCCTTTCATTCGCCAATTCAAGTCGCTGTCGAAAGCCATCGAAAAATTCAATCGCATCTGAAAAATTTAGACAGGATTGACGGGATTTTCAGGATTTACAGGATTACTAAAACGGCGAGACATTGCTGATCGTCTAACCATCCTCTGAATCCTGAAAATCCTGTGAATCCTGTCTAATTCCAGACTTACCACCAGCCCAACAGCTTCCACCACAGCATTCCGACCACCGTCCAGATCAATAGATTCGGTATCGAAGCGATCAGTCCTAATTTCCACCAAGTCTGTTGCGAGAGGTAACCCGCGCCGAAATAAATCGGGCCGGGCGTCGTGCCGTAATGCGTTAACCCTGCCGAAAGGTTTGAGAAATAAGCCATCAACAACACGGCCAGCACGGGCGGAGCGCCTGCCGCCATCACGACGACGATAAAGGGCGTGAACATCGCCAGCGAATGCGCCGTGATGCTGGCAAATCCGTAGTGCGCATAAAAATAAAGTAGCGCCAACACTGCCAACGCCGCGCCCCACTTCCAACCGGCGGTGAATTGTCCGGCGGCTTCGGCAAACTTTTTGGTGATGCCGGTTTCGCCGAGAGCTTCAGCCATACGCACCATGCCGCCATACCAGATGAAGACATCCCACGCGGCGTATTCGGTCACGAGGTCGTGCCAGTTCAGCACGGCGGTCAATAACAACGCTGCGATGCCTACGAGTGCGGCGACGGAATAATCAATCGTATGCAAACGATTGGTCGTCGCCCACAGCAAACCCACCGTGACAAAAATGCCGAGCGTGAGTTTTTCGTGAAAAGAAAGCGTGCCCATCTGCTTGAGTTCGTTTTGCGCGAACTCGCGTGCCTTGGGCGTATGCGTGACTTCGGGCGGAAAGAGTTTGTAAAGCAACAAGCCCGTGACCACGAGTGAGATGAGGCCGGGGACTACGCCGCCGATGAACCAGCGCGAATAGCTCATATCAAATCCCGTAGCCTTCATCGCCAAATCACGAATGACCAGATTGCCCGCTTGCCCGGTCAAAAACGTAGCGCAGATGATGACTTCGCACTGATAAATAAAGACCATCAGAAACGCGCCGAGCTTGTTCGCCGTTTCGCCCGGACGCGAGTCATAGGTTTCAGCAACGCTCTTCGCAATCGGAAACGTAATGCCGCCGCAACGCGCGCCGTTCGACGGCACGACCGAGGCGAGCAAAAAATCAGTCGCTACGAGGGAATAACCAAGCCCTAAAGAGCGTTGTCCGAATTGGCGAATGAAGACCAACGCCAAGCGGCGACCGAGTCCGGTTTTGATCATCGCGCGCGACATAAAAAACGCGGCCAGCACGAGCCATACGACGGGGTCGGCGTATCCGCCTAGCACAGCTTTGAGGCGCAGCGTTTCGATGGCTTTGAGATTGGGTGCGGCGGGGTTGGGCGAGACGACGCGGATGGCGGCTTCGCTCAAGGGCGTCGCTTGCGTAGCGGCGACGAGTACGACACCGAGCAAGACCATTGCCGAGCCGGGCAGCGGCCTGACGATTGAACCGACAATCGTCGCCAGAAAGATGGCGAATAAACGCCATGACGCGGGCGTGATGCCTTCGGGCATGGGCAAGCACCAGATCGCTAAACCTGTGCCGACCACAATCGCCCACTTGAGCCAGAGCGGCAGACCTTTTTCAGCAGGAGTCGTTTCCATGCAATGTTTTCTCGTAGTTGGTTGGAATGAATGCGGCGCGCAACGTAACACTGAGGCGCGCTTGGCTCAACGTGGCGGTTCAACGTGGCGCAGGCTTTAG
>JAYSVR010000331.1:0-16603 GCA_043718445.1 Acidobacteriota bacterium
ATGCGGAGTGGCAGAAAAATTCCGCACTCCGCATTCCGCACTCCGCACTCCGCACTCAGATGATTGTGCCATCGGTGATCGTCGCGCCTTTGGGGACGATGGTGATGCCTTCGCGGATGAAGTAATTGTTGTCGGGGCCGTCGTAATGCTCGCGTCCCGCTTCGTTGAGAATTTTTACGTTTGAGCCAATGCGTACGTTTTTATCAATGATGGCTTTGCGGATGTGGGTGTTTTCGCCGACGCCGATCCACGGCAAGCCGTTGGCGCGTTCCTGCGCGAGTTCATCGAGGGTTTGATAATAGTCAGCGCCCATCATCAGCGTGTGTTCGAGCGTCGAGCCGTTCTCGATGCGGGCGCGCAAGCCGATGATGCAATGATGAACCTTGACGCTGTTCAGAATGCATCCGTCCGAAATCAGCGAACTCTCGATGTGGCAATTGGCGAACTTGCTCGCAGGCAGAAAGCGCGGGCGCGTCAGAATCGGTTGATCGGCATAAAGATTGAATTGCGGGCGAATCGAAGCCATGTCCAAATTCGCGTGATAGAACGAACTGATCGTGCCGATGTCTTCCCAATAGCCATCAAACAGATAAGCCTGCACGTTGTATTTGCCGATGGCAGCGGGAATGATTTGTCCGCCGAAATCGGTGAACTTGTCGTCCTGATTCAGCATGTCGCGCAAGACGCTGTGCTTAAAAATATAGACGCCCATCGAAGCGATATAAGGCCGCCGTTGCGCTTCTTCGGCGTTGAGGCCGAGCGTCGTCGTGTCAACTTCCATCGCAGCCAATTGATCGGCGGGCGGCTTTTCGCGGAATTCGATAATGCTGCCGGTGGGGTCGGTCTTGAGCAAACCGAAACCCGTCGCGCGTTCGGCATCGCACGGAATCACCGAAATTGTCAGGTCGGCATTGGTCGCTTTGTGATGCGCCAGATAGCGCGCGTAATCCATCTGATAGAGATGATCGCCCGACAGAATCATCACGTGTTCTGGTTCGAAATCGCTGACGTGCATCATCACCTGACGCACTGCGTCCGCCGTGCCTTGAAACCAGTTCGGATTGGTCGGCGTTTGTTCGGCGGCTAGAATTTCTACGAAACCGTCAGAGAAACGGCTGAAACGATAGGTGCGCGCAATGTGCCGATTGAGCGAAGCCGAGTTGAATTGCGTGAGTACGTAAATGTAATGAATGCCGGAGTTGATGCAATTCGAAACCGGTATATCAATCAGCCGATATTTGCCGCCCAACGGCACGGCGGGTTTCGAGCGATGCAACGTCAACGGAAAGAGGCGCGAACCTTGTCCGCCGCCGAGAATCAATGCGAGAACTTCTTTCTTCATGCAGGGACTCCTGTGCGCAAATTCTGAAGGAAAGTTTGAAAGAGATTACTGCTGGTGAAATTTGGAATGGAATGTTTCGGTGAAACGCGGCGCAGCATACGGAAGGGTCAGGGCTTTTTCAAGCAGGGTTACGGCACGTCTGCTTCTAAGCGATAGCTGGCGGCGAATTCGTTTTTTTCTAACCCGACGACGGCGTAACCCGCCGCAAAATGCTTTTCAAATTCGCTGCGAAATTGCGCTTGCAACGCGACGGCTTGCGGTTCGGCCTGCAAGTTCAAAGGAACCGCAATGCGCACGCCCTCGGCTGAAACGTTGATCGGCTGCCCCGCCAACACCGCCTGCACGCGCGGCGAATCCATCTGCCATTCCGCCACCAAACGATCCGTCGGCAACCCGCCGTGCAAGGGGCTGGGCGTTACGCCATAAAGATTCGGCACGTAACGCCGCATCGTAGCGCCGAGTTTCATCACGTTGAACCACGCATTGCGCAACGCGAACGGATCGAAAGTCCACTCAATCAAATCAAAGCCGCGCGCCAGTGCATCGGCGCGTTGCGCGAGTTTGAGTTGAAAGCCTACGCCTGCGTTTTGCCATTCTTCCAGCACGCCGACTTCGTGCGAATGCAGATACGTTCGCCCGTCACGTTGCGCGACAAAAGCCAGACTGAAGCCGATCATCTCGTCGCCCGCGAATGCGCCCAGCACTTGCCCGCCAGTTTTGGCGGCGATTAGAGCGATGTGCCCAGGCGTCGCGTCACGTTCAGTGGTGCGCCAGATGCGCTGTTCCAAATCGGTGAGCTTGTCGTATTCCGCCACGCTTAGGCACGGGCGAACAGTGATCTTTTCAGTCATCAGAAAACATCCAGATCGTTGCCGTAAATAATTTCGCCCCTATAGATCGCACGCATTTCGTTGAGCAGGCTTTCAACCGTCGCACCCCACAACAACTGATGATGCAGGATGAGTTTTTTAGGTCGCGCGCGTTTCGCCAACTCCGCCAATTGCGCCGACGACGTATGAAACGTCGAATGATATTTTTGCCATTGCGGCGTACGGCGCTTGAAACCTTCGACGCTATAAACTTCATGAATCAGCACGTCGCATCCATTGCATTGCTTGACGATGGTTTCGCTCGCGCCGGTGTCGCCCGAAACGACAATCGTTTTGTCAGGCGTTTCAAAGCGAAAGCCGAAGGCGTGCCGCCACGATCCGTGCGGTACGCGAAAGGCTTTGACCGTCACGTTGGCATCTCGATAAATCAAGCCTGGCGCGATTTCATGCACGTTCACGCGGTAAGCCTTGGCGTCGCCGCGCTCCAAACCTTTCACGCGCATCGCTACGTCTTCTGACCACGCCGCCAACAAATGATTCACCATCCGGCGCGTACCCGGTGGGCCGTAAACCTCAAGCGGCGCGTGGCGATCAAGCACGGCGGGCGTGAAGATTACGTCAGGCAAACCTGTGGTGTGATCGGAATGCAGATGCGTGATGAACAAGGTTTTGAGTTTGTTGACGGCGAGACCTTTGACGCCTTTAGCCTGCGCGGCGGTCGCACGACGAATGACGCCGGGGCCGCAATCAATCAGATACGGCACATCGTTCACGACGATGGCAGTCGCGGGGCCAAAGCGTTCAGGGTCGGCGTTGGGCGTGCCAGTGCCGAGCAAGACAATCTGTGTTTGGCTTGCCAGCCGCGCAGTATGCCCTCGCCAGCTGCGGCTTGAGAGCAAACCAATAAGAAATAAAACAACCCAGCTTTTACGCATAATGTTTGAATTTGAAGTAACAACGGCTGACAGAAAAATGGGGGCAGAAAAATGATCAAGCAGATAGGTGATGGATTTTTCTGCCCCCATTTTTCTGTCAGTCTTTTACCCTCGACCTAAAAACGGTTGACCGAGCGGCAACACCGTCATCTCATAAAGATTCACATGCGCGGGCAGCGCAGCCATCGCCACCACCACTTCGACAAAGTCTTCGATTTTCATCACGCCTTCGGGATTGAGCTTGCGCGATTCGACGAGGCGTTCGACTTCGACATTGCCGGGGCGGATGACGCCGCACGAGATGCCGTAAGCGCGGCCTTCGAGCGCGGTGACTTGCGTCAGGCCGTCTACGCCAAACTTGCTCGCGGCATACGGCGCAGTGTTCGGCCTGACGCGCATGGCAGCAATCGAACCGATGTTGATGATGCGTCCGCTGCGTTGCGGTTTCATCAGCTTGAACGCCTCACGTGTACACAACATCGGCGCGGTCAGGTTCGTAGCAATCACCTGGTTCCACGTCTCAAGCGTCAAGTCTTCTAACGCCGCGCCTTGAAAAGCTCCGGCGTTGTTGACCAACAGATCGAGCCTGCCGAAACGTTCTTTCAGGCGTTCAAACAAAGCGACAATCTGCGCTTCGTCGGTGAGGTCGGCGGGGATGGCGAGTACGTTATCGCCAAGTTCCTGCGCCAGCGCGTTGAGCGAAGTCTCGTTGCGTCCGGTGATAAGCATCTGAGCGCCTTCGGCAGCAAACGCACGCGCGATGCCCGCGCCAATGCCGCCGGTAGCGCCCGTGATAAAGGCGACTTTGTCTTTGAGTTTTTGCATAAAGGTTTTTCGCTTGCATGAAAAAAGGCTGGCGGCGGATTCGCAGGCGAAACCACTGCCAGCCCTTGTTACCAAACTCATGGGAAAACGTTAGCGCACTATCACTTGATATTCACTCGCACGGTATTCGCCGTCCTGCCGTCAACCGTCAGCAGAACGTCAACGTCGCTGCGTCCGATCAGGGCGCGCGGCAACAAGACGTTCACCTGATCGAGTCCGAACAGGCTGCCTTGCGCTCCGGCAAAAGGCACTGACGCAGACACGCCGCCGACTTGCACCGTCACGGCAGAGAGCGCGCTGCGATTGCGCAAGCCGGTTCCGTAAAGCACCAGAAAGACCTGTTCAGTGGCGGGCCCCAAATCTATCGGCACCGCGACGAAACGATTCGTCGCCGTATCGAAACGCGCGACTGGATCGAACCGCTGACTGCTATTCGCCAACACGCGCAACGCATCAGCGGCGGCCACGTCGCGTGCATTGGCGTTCGCCGCGAACAAGCCCGGCGCTAACGTAGCGATGTTGATCGTCCCCGCCGAAGTCGAGCCACTGCCGCTCACCACAGAGATCGTAGCCGTTCCCAATGCCGTGCCCGCCGGAACCAGAAAATTGATTTGCCCTGATGAAACAAAGAAAAGTGGAGCCAAACGTTCAGCGCCCGCACTATCGCGTACGCGCACCGTCGAGCCGCCCAGCGTCGTCGGCAACGTCGGCGTAGACACCACGACCGTCCCCGTCGCCAGATTTGCCCCGAAGGCGCTGGCGATGGATTCGCTCGTCAAATCAGTGCCGCGATAACTGGCGGCGGATACGGCAGCCAATGCCGCATTGCCGCCCGTGGTCGTCGCTGTGACTGAATAATTGGCTGCGCCGGGGCCGCAATTGGCGACGCCGATGAAATAGGTTCCGGCGCGCAAGGCTGGCGTAGTGCTGGGCAAAATCGTAATGAGTTCGGAATTGAACTCCGTCTCAGAGCGATGATCAGCGACCCAGTCGGTCGCCGTCCGCGCAACCCGCTGGCCGAAACGTACGTACACATCCACATCTTGATTGCCGGTCAGCTCCACACGCAATTGCGAAGCACCATTGAGTACTTGAATCGAGTATTGCGTCGCGTCGAGTATGCAATCGCTGCCAGTGGCAGTAGGCGGCGCGGGCATCGAACCGTTTTGCGCCGTGCCCGAAGTCAGCGCCACTGTCGGTTGAATACCGCCGAATCCGCTCAACGCCACTGGCAACGTCGGGCGATTCGGATCATTGCTCGTCAACGTTAACGTCGCGGTTTGCGCGCCATTCGCCGTCGGCCTGAAACGCAGCACCAGGTCTTGTTGCGCATTGGCGGGAATACTGAACAACGTGCCGGGCGAGACCACACTGAATTGCGCGTTGTTGCTGGTCACGTTCGTCACTTGCAACGGCTGGCCGCCCGTATTGAAAACCGTGAGCGTACGGTCAACGTTGGTATTGAGCGCGGCGTCGCCAAAACTTAACGGACGCGGCAAGGCTTCGATCTGTTGCTGTGCGCTGCGTACGCGATAGCCGATGGTATCGAATGCAAGCAAATCGTTGGCCGTGATTTCTTCGCGGAAACCGCGCGCCGCTGTGGGATCCATCACGCCGACATAAACCCCGGTCACATCATTATCTTTCCAATGGCTGGCCTGCTCGCCATCACCGCCAGTGCCGTCAGGTTTGCCGGTCGAGAACCCCAATTCCGCGCCACCGGCGAAAAACACATGCGCGCCCCCTGAAGCCAGAACGCGATCTGCCGTCGGAAAGGTGTTGAGCGTCACGCCCGGACGAAAGCGAAAGAAATCAAGCAACGTCAGACTGGCGGGCACCGTGCTATCAAGCTCTTTCTCACCAACCGCCGAACTGAATCCCAACACGTGACCGATCTCATGCGTAGCCACTCCATCAAAATCCACGCGGTTAAGCGCGATGCCGTCCGTTGGGTCGAAATCGAAAGCAAAGCGCGAGTTGAATCCGATGCGAGGCACATTGTTAAAGGGCGAAGGCTCAGTATCAGGATTCGCGGTCGCAGGAATTAAACCCAAAGCGCGAAGGACAGGAACGTTGGTGAAAACAGCCGTCAATGCTCCCTGATCGGTGGGCAATTGCCCCGCAGGCAAAGCAGCGAGCAATGCGGCTTCGGCTGAACTCGAAGCGCCGTTAATGAGCGCCTGCCTGAACGTGTTGTAAAACGTCGGACCGCCAACGCGGGCCGACGTAGCCTGACCGATGATGTTCGCGCTGGTGTATGCCTGTCCGAAAAAGGTCGTACCGTAATCTACGTCAATGATGATCGTGATCGGCGAGAGAATGCGCGACTCCCAGTTTTGCGCCGCGCGAATGAACGCCGCTCTCGCTTCGGGAAAGCCATCGAGTTGCGCCGTGGCGCGCAACGTAACGCGCAACCCAAGCTGCACTTGTTGCAAACGGTTCACGTCTTCGCTGCCGCCATAAATGACATGCAATTCCGGCTGCCGCGCGGGTTGCTCTTGCATACGCGACAAGTCAGCCGACGTGGCTTCACGGCAAACCGACTGACCGTTCGCTTCGCTTATGACATAGGCATCTTGCGACCCGATCACGGGGATGAACTCTTCAGCCTGTTTAGGTTTAGTCTGTTTATGGCTGCCTTGCGCTATCGCGTTCAAGAAAAGCGGGCTTTCCGTCAGCCCAACGACCAAGCCCATCATCCCTAAAAGGCCTATAAGGGAAAGCAACAAACCCTTGCGACCACGGCTACGGCGATCAAAACTCAGTTTCATAAAATCTCCTGTTAATTAGGGGAGTTGGTCAGTGAAGCGTGTCTGAAACCCGACCGTGAGCGTAAAGACACGTGTTTCAACGGCTCGCAATTTGTTGCGTGAACTTGTTCGCGCCGTTTTGCAAAAACTGCACAAACTCTTGCCGGTCGCGCGTCGAGCCGGGGAAGCGCGCCAACGTTTGTCCGTCGGGCGTGATCACCACGTAAAGCGGCAGCGCGACGGTGTTGAATTGTTTCGCCATGAACTCGGCGTTTTTGATGTCGGCAGCTTCGTGTTCCGGCGTTTCGCGGTCAGTGAAAAGTTCGGCGAGTACGAATTTTTCTAACTCTTTTTTCACGGCGGGTTCGGGAAACATATTCTTTTCCATCCAGCGGCAATTGGTGCAAGTCACGCCCGTGAAGTTCAAAAACACCGGCTTGTTCTCGGCTTTGGCTTTCGTCACAGCCACGTCATAGCTTTCAATCCAGCTATGACCGGCAGCCACTGTCGTTGAAGCTCCGCCACTGCCGCGCAGCGCGTTATAAACTTTCGCGCTGGTCGTATCAGGCGGCAGCCACGCATCCAACTCGCCGAGCGGTGCGCCGAATAAACCCGTCAACAAATGAAAGCTCAACGCGACGAATAGCACGCCGCTCAACATGCGCGGTACGCTCAGGGTTTTGACGGGCGAATCGAGCGGCAGTTGAAACTTGCCGAACAGATAAAACGCCGCGCCGAGCGCAAGGCCGATCCATGCGACGATGACGAGATTGCGCGAGATGGTTTCCCAACCCCACACGAGGTCTACGTTGGATAGGAACTTTAAGGCCGCGCCGAGTTCGAGAAAGCCCAAGACGACTTTGACGCTGTTCATCCAGCCGCCCGATTTGGGCAACGAATGCAAAAAGCGCGGAAACAACGCGAACAAAAAGAACGGCGCGGCAAACGCCGTAGCGAACGCCGCCATCCCCAACACTGCCCAAAACCAATCGCCCTGCGTCGCATAAATCAACACCGAGCCGACGAAAGCCGTCGTACAGGTAAACGACGTGAGCGTGAACGTCACGCCCATCAAAATCGTCGCCAACATCGTCGAGCCTTGCGATTGCTTATCCATCTTGGTGAGCAGCGACGACGGCAAACGAATCTCAAACATCCCCAATAAGTTCAAGCCGAAGACGACGAACAGCGCCGTGAGAAACAGGTTCATCCACGGACTGGCGGCGAATTTATTCAACCCGGTCGGTCCGGCAAACGTCGCCAATGCCAAGCCCAAAATCGTATACGTGAAAATGATGCCCAAACAAAAAATCAGCGCATCACGCAAGGCGCTGCCCCGCGAGCCACCTTCTTTTTTAGTGAACACTGAAACCGTGATCGGAATCATGGGAAACACGCACGGCGTCAACAGCGCCAACAAGCCTGCGCCTAACGCGAACCAGATATAGCCGAACAAGCCGCGACTCTTGAGGTCGGTCGTGAGATCACCATTCGCGCTTACGTTCGGCGGAGCGCTACTGGGTGTCACTGGTGCAGTAGCAGCCGCAATCGTCGGGCTTTGCGAGGCTTCGGGCGAAGCTTCAGGCGCAGCCGTTGCCGCAACAGATGGTGAAGGCGATGCCGCTGCGATTTGCGTCACCGACGGAGAAGCCACAGGCATAAGCGCCGCCGCCAAAATCGTAGCGTCTAACAACAGCGGCATTTTTTTGGGCGGCAAGCACGTCTGTTCATCGCAAGCCTGATAAGTGAAATTGATTGTGAGCTTGTTCCCACCCGCTGCGGCATCGGCGGCGACCTTTAACGGAACCGTAATCGTCACGAGCCCCTCATAGGTTTCGGTATTCATTTCAAAGTTTGGATCGAACGCCACCTTCGGCTTCGGCGCTTGCGGAGCGCCATCGGCTTTGAATGCGCCGCTTTCATCCACCGCAATTTTCATCGCCTTGGGCGGAGCCTTTTGCGTCAACGAATATACGTGCCAACTCGGGTCGAGCTTTAGGCTGATGACGACTTTAGCCTTGCCGCCCGCTTTGACCGTTGCGGGTTCGAGCCGGGCGCTGACGCTGACCGGGTTTTCCTGCGCCCACGCGGTCAGGCCGAGCAAGGCCAACATCAAACAAACCTTTGTGAAAATGTGCCGATGAAACATAGTTTTTACCTTCGGTGCTTTGAGTAAATGACAGCAATGGTTGCCGTGACGAACGAGCGCCAGCCTATAACGTAAAAAAAGTCGCGGCAACCTGTTGATGACAAGTTGCCGCTATCTGCCGTTGTCTAAATGCTGAACGTTTCCCACTTTATTTCAGTGCCGCGAGAAAACTAGATCGGTTTGCAATTGCGCTTACGGGTGTAGGGTAGGTTCCCAACCTGCCCTACACGTTCTGGAAAGCGAAGTTGTAGGGCAGGTTAAGAACCTACCCTACATTGCACCTAGGATTTCCCGTAAACCCAACTGCAAACCGATCTAATTCCCCGTCGAAGCCGTCGTTTCCTCTACGCCCATCACGTATTTCAGAAACCACGCGGTTTCGCGTTTCATTCGATCAAGTTGATGGCGCGGTTCGAGCAAGCCGTGGCCTTCGCGCGGGAAGAATACGAGTTGGACTGGTACGTTGTTTTTCTTCAAGCCCATGTAAAGTTCCTGCGCTTGCCCAATCGGTACGCGCTGATCGTTGCCGCCGTGCAAGATCAACGTCGGCGTCTTCGCCTTTTTGATGTGCGCCATCGCGGAAGTCTTCGCCCAATACATATCCATATCGTCCCACGGCAACGCGCCGAAATAGCCTTCGAGCGTGCGTTGCAAATCGTTGGTCGAATACATCGAGAACATATTCGTCAGCCCCGCGCCGACCATCACGGCTTTGAAACGATTGGTTTGCGTCAATGTCCACGCGGTCATGTAGCCGCCGTAACTCCAACCCGTTTGGCCGAGTTTGTCGGGATCGGCCAAGCCGCGTTTCACGAGTTCATCAAGGCCGGTTTGGATGTCCTGATAATCGCCGCCGCCCCAGTCGCGTACGTTCGCCAGCAGAAACTTTTCGCCGTAAGCCGAACTGCCGCGTACGTTGGGGAAAAACGTAACCCAGCCGCGCCCCGCCCAGATGTGCGCGTAGTTGTTGGAAGCTCCAGGAAAGGCTTGCGTCCACACGCCCGACGGGCCGCCGTGAATGCACGCCAAAGTGGGATAGCGTTTGCCCGCTTCGTAGTTGGTCGGATAGATCAACAGCCCTTCGATTTCCATGCCGTCTTTGCTCTTCCAGCGAATGACTTCGCCGCGTCCGAGCGCGAGGCTTTTCACTTGCGGGTTGTGGTCACTGAGTTTGAGCGGACTGAAACTCGCTACGGTTGAGACGTAAACGTCTGCCGGAGTTTGCATATCAGAGCGCGTGAACGCGATGCGGTCTCGATTGACTGAGAACGTAAGGCCGCTAAGAACAGCTTCAATCTTGGTGAGCATCTGAACTTCGCCGCCTGTGACGGGAACCTTGAAGAGTTGCGAAGTCGTGCGGTGCATCGAAGAAAAATACAACGTGGCCCCGTCACGCGACCAAACGACAGGCAAAGCGGAACGGTCAAGGGTAGGCGCGACGAGGCGGGGCGTACCTCCGTCGGCAGGGATTACCATCAGATTCAACATGCCGAGATTTCCTTTTTCAGCATCGCGGCTGTTGAAGGCGATCCACTTGCCGTCGGGCGACCAACGCGCGTTGGTGTCGGGGCCGCCGTTTTCATAGAGCTTGCGCGGCGATCCGTTGCCGTCGGTGTCAGTCACGTAAATATCGCTCACGCTGCCGTCATCGGCTTTCGGCGTAGGATTCACGGTGTAAGACAGCCGCTTGCCATCGGGAGAAAACTGCGGATCGCTCACGACGAATTCGCCCTTGACGACTTCTTTGGCGCGCTCACCGCTGCCGACGCCGATCACCCACAAACGGCTGAAACGAAAGTTGGCATCAATGACTTGCGCGTCGTCTTTGTCTTTTTGTTTTTTCTCTTCGGCTTCGGTGAGCGGCGTTTGCGCGACATAAGCGATGCGCTTGCCGTCGGGCGACCAGGCAAATCCGCTTACGCCAGTCTTGCTGTCGGTGAGCTTTTCGGCTTCACCACCGAAGGCCGGAATCAAATAAACTTGCGCTTTCGCGGCTTCGCCCGTGCCGCGCGTGCTGATGAAAGCAATCGTCTGTCCGTCGGGCGACCATTGCGGCGCAGTGTCGTTCTTGCCGGTCGTGAAGCGGCGCGGTTTGGCGGTGTCTACATTGACCGCCCAGAGTTCGCTGCGGCGTTCGTTCTCTTTCAGGTCGGCATAACCAACCACGTAAACAACCTGCTTGCCATCGGGCGAGAGCGCGGCATTGTTGACGGTTTTGAGCGACATCACGTCGTCGAAATTCATGGGGCGCGGCGTTTGGGCGGCGCTGGTGACGGCAAATACAAAGGCCATCACGATCATCATAAAATTGTTCCGTTTCATGTTTGCCTCCAGGTTTTTTGGGAGTTATGGGAGTGATAGGAGTTCTACCTCAACCGCGATAACTGTTGTTGGCGAGCGGTTCGACGACGACCGCCGTGCCATAAGCTAAAACTTCAGTCACGCCAGCTTGCACTTCGTTGGCGTCGTAACGCGCACCGATGATCGCGTTCGCGCCGAGTTCGGTCGCGTGTTGGATCATGATGTCGAAGGCTTCGCCGCGCGATTGTTCGCACAGCTTGGTATAAATCGTAATGTTGCCGCCGACGATGGTTTGCAGCCCCGCGCCGAGCGTGCCGAAAATCGAACGCGAACGCACCGTGATGCCGCGCACTACGCCCAGCGAACGCACTACGCGAAAGCCGGGCAAATCAAACGCGGTCGTCACCATATGCGGCGCGACCGAATAACGCGGCGGCGTGACTTGATAAGGCGCTGCGTTGACAGGCAGGTTTTCCATTCAGGTTTCCTCTTTGATTGTTGGTTTAGTACAAACTTGGCAAAACGATAAGCGAGACTTTAGCATCAAGTGTCCGCCGAATGGAGCCAAACCCGTTATGACTTACGAAGAATTTATCGCACTGGAAAAACCGTCTGACGAACTATCGCCTTACCTCACCGCGCTTTGGCACGAACGCCACGGCGACTGGAATCGCGCCCACGAAATTGTGCAAGACCTCGAAACTCGTGAGGCGTCGGCGATTCACGCTTATCTGCATCGCGTCGAAGGCGATTTGTCGAATGCGAAGTATTGGTACGCTCAAGCTAATCGTCGCGCCGAATTGTCTTTGTCGTTCGCAGAAGAATGGGAACGCCTCGCGCGCGAACTGCTCAACCTTTGAACAGGTTCTTCAACACGAACCAAATGTTCGCCGGACGTTCGGCCAGACGGCGCATAAAGTACGGATACCAATGTTCGCCATAAGGCACATAAGTTCTGACGCGATACCCTTCGCGCGCGAGTTCCACCGGCAAGTCGCGGCGTACGCCGTAAAGCATCTGGAATTCAAACGCATCGCGGCTGATGCCTTGCTGCGTGGCGAATTCTTTGGTCGCCACAATCATCTTTTCATCCTGCGTGGCAATGCCGTGATAAATGCCGCTGGTCAGCAACCGTTTCATCAGCTTGATGTAGTTGGCATCTACATCGGCTTTATCGGGGAAAGCGACTTCGGCGGGTTCGTCGTAAGCGCCTTTGCACAGACGCACGCGCGAAGCTAAGGCCAGCACGTCTTCCAAATCTTTTTCGGTGCGATAGAGATAGGCTTGCAACACGATGCCTACGTTGTCGTAATCAGCCCGCAAGCGGCGCAACAAACGCAACGTCGCGTCGGTCTTGGTCGTGTCTTCCATATCAATGCGCACGAAATTTTTCAGCCGCGCGGCTTCGGCCACGATGTCGCGCAGGTTGCGATAACAAAGCTCTTCGTCAATATCGAGGCCGAGTTGCGTAGGCTTCACCGACACATTCGACTCAATGCCCGACTCATCAATGCGGCGCAGCGCGTGCAGGTATTCGCGCGTATCGGCGACGGCTTGTGCCTCCATCGTCGTGCTTTCGCCCAAATGATCGAAGGTCGCCGTCACGCCTTGCTGATTCAAAACGCGAATGGCGGCGAGCGCATCGTCAATGTTTTCGCCCGCAATAAAGCGGCGCGTGACTTGTTTGAAACCCGGAAAAGAAGCGAATACGTTTTTGAGTGCAGGTTGGCGGGAAAGGTAAAGCAGCGCGGTTCGTGTCATAAAGCGTCCTTATTAGCGAATAAATCAGCAGCGGCGTGAGCATAGACGATGGCTGACAACGCGCGCAACGGACTTTGCTGCGGACGCTGCGTTATGATGTGCGCCTATGAAAAACCTATACGCCCCAGGCTTGACCGTCAAAAAATCGAAGATAGACGGTCAAGGCTGCTTCACTACACAACCATTCAAAAAAGGCCGCAAGATTGCCGAATACGTCGGCGAACGCATCTCGCGCCGCGAGATCAAACGCCGCCTCGCCAATCTGCAACGCATCCAGATTTGCGCGATTGATTCTTATTGGGCGATTGACGGCGCGGTGGGCGGCAACGGCACGCAATTCGTCAATCATTCATGCGCGCCGAACTGTTACGTCAAGATCGTCAAAGGCCACATTCTGTTTTATGCGCTGCGCGATCTGGCAGCGGGCGAAGAGTTGCTGCTCGATTATGAATATTCGTGGCACGGCGATGATTACCAATGCCAGTGCGGTGCGCCGACCTGTCGCGGCAAATTGAACAAATAAGCCGCACTTGTCTATCCCGTAAGGCTTGCGCACAATCTCGCTCTCGCAATCACTAAAAGCATGTTGGGAAATTGAATATCCGCTTTGGCTTGAGAGGGATTTCGCCACGAAGAAGCACAGAAACCACAAAAGGAAAGAAAGTTTTTGTGGCCTTTGTGCTTTTTTGTGGCGAAATCCCCGTCGGGTAAAGGCGAACTTCAAATTTCAAAACAGGCGCTAATAACTTTTTCAGGAGATTATTTTTTCATGCGTACTTTGGTTTTATCGCTCGCCCTGTTGGGCTTGCTGGCTACCACCTGGCTGGTGACGAAACGCGACGTAACGGCTTCGCCGGTCACGGCAGTTCAATCACCGTCCTTGGCATTGCCTGGCGAAAAACATCTCGCCAATCTCAAACAACTCACCTTTGAAGGCGAAAATGCCGAAGCCTATTTTTCGCGCGACGGCAAAAAACTCATCTTCCAGCGCGCAGCCAAAGCCGATGGCTGCGACCAGATTTTCTCAATGAACCTGGACGGCTCTGACCAAAAGATGCTCTCGAACGGCGAAGGCAAAACGACCTGCGCATACTTCACGCACGACACGAAAAACGTCGTTTACGCTTCGACCTTCAAGGCCGACGCGAAATGTCCGCCCAAGCCCGATATGTCGAAAGGTTACGTCTGGGCGCTCTATCCGGGCTTCGAGATTTTCAAAGCCGGGCTGGATGGCAGGAATCCGAAAGTGATGGCTCCGTCGCCGCGTTATGACGCCGAGGCTACGATTCGCGGCGATGGCAAGATCGTCTTCACTTCGTTGCGCAGCGGCGATCTCGAAATCTGGACGATGGATAAAAACGGTAAGAACCTGAAACAACTCACTACGACGCTGGGTTATGACGGCGGGCCGTTTTGGAGTTGGGACGGCAAGCTGATCGTCTATCGCGCGCATCATCCCGAAACCGACAAAGAGAAAGCTGATTACACCGCGCTGCTCAAAGAAGACATGATTCGCCCCACCAAACTCGACCTCTGGGTGATGGACGAAAACGGCAACAACAAACGCCGCGTGACAAATTTCAACAAAGCCAGTTTCGCGCCGTTCGTTTTCCCGAATAACCAACGCATCATCTTCTCGTCGAATCTTGATGACGCACGCGGTCGCAACTTCGAGCTTTATTCAGTAGACCTGGAAGGCAAAAACCTCGAACGCATTACGCAATACGACTCGTTCGACGGCTTCCCGATGTTCACGCCCGACGGCAAGAAACTGGTCTTTTGCTCGAACCGCAATGCGGCGAAACAGGGCGACACGAATGTGTTTATTGCCGATTGGGTAGAGTAACGGTTGGCAGGAAGGTAGCGCGGGTTCTCAACCGGCGCTACCTTTTCGGCCAACCGTAGCGGTGGCTCAGTCACGATATTGTTCGAGCTTGCGGTAAAGGGTTTTGCGTCCGATGCGCAAGAGGCGCGCGGCTTTGGCTTTGTCGCCGTTGGTGAAAAGCAGCGTGTGATGAATCACCAATCGTTCGACGGCTTCCATCGTCATCGGCAATGAGAGTTCAATGATCGTCGCCGCATCTGCATTGCTTTGCGCACGAATGGCTTCAGGCAAATCCTGTTCGGTGATCTGGCGACCGGCGGCAACGATAACGGCGCGTTCGAGGCAATTTTCGAGTTCGCGCACATTGCCCGGCCAAGAATAATTTTTCAGCATCCGCAACGCACGATCTGCCAATCCACTGACGCGCTTGCCGCTTTTTTCCTGATAGCGTTCGATAAAAAACGCTGAGAGTTGTTCGATGTCTTCGCTGCGTTCGCGCAAGGGCGGCAAGTCAATCGGATAGACATTCAGCCGATAAAACAAGTCGCGGCGAAAGCGGCCCGCTTCAATCTCTTTCTCTAAATCCTTGTTAGTAGCCGCAATCACGCGCACGTCGGTTTTCACGACCTCATTGCCGCCGACGCGCGTGAACTCGCCGTCTTGCAGCACACGCAACAAACTGACTTGCGCCGTCAGCGGCATCTCGCCGATTTCATCCAGAAATAACGTACCGCCGTGGGCTTCTTCAAAACGTCCGATGCGGCGCGAACGCGCGTCGGTAAAGGCTCCGCGTTCGTGGCCGAAGAGTTCGGTTTCGAGCAAGGTTTGCGGAATCGCTCCGCAATTGATCTTGATGAACGGACGCGCCGCGCGCCGCGAACCCGATTGAATCAAGCTCGCGATCAGTTCTTTGCCCGTACCCGATTCGCCGCCGATCAACACCGTCGTATCGCTATCAGCCACCGATTGCGCCATCTCAATCGCGCGCCGCATCTTGCGCGAAGCGCCGATGATGCGTTCGCCCGCGCGCGCGTCGTTGAGTTCGCGTTTAAGGCGAATGACTTCAGCCGCAAGACGATCTTTTTCGAGCGCAGTCGCCAACTGGCTCGACAGGCCGTTCAACAATTGCACGTCGTATTCGCTAAAGCGCGCCGCTTCGCTGTGCCACACCAGCGCGATGATGCCCAACACCTTTTCTTTATTGCGAATCGGCGCGACCAACGCCGACTTGCCGCGAATCACATTGGCAAACAGATAACGCGCGAGCGGCGATTGACGAGCGTCTTCCAAGCGCAAGACTTCGCCTTCTTCGATCAAGGCATTGATCGTCGGATGATCGGGCAGCCGCAACGTGCGCGCTTCACGAAAGCGTGCTTCGACATTGCGGCGCAAATCGAAGCCTCGTCGTGCGCGCAATTCGTCGAAGTGCAACTGTTCGCCCGCGTTATCCAAAATCGCCAGACAGCCGTAATCAGCCTTGAGCAATTCGAGCGCACGGCCAATGACCAAATCGGTGATCTGGCTGAAATCGGTGCGCGAGTTAATGTCGTTCGAGATTTCGAGCAAGGCTTTGGTGAGTTCGACTTCTTTCTCTTTCTCGCTATAAAGCCGCGTGTATTGCAGCCCCACGCTAACCTGATCGGCGAGCCATTCGACCAGCCGGATTTCAGTCTCCGTCCAATGATGCGGCTGATGGCAGTATTGCAACCCGATGACGCCGAACAGTTCGTTGTCCAACACGAACGGCGCAACCAACGCCGAGCGCGTACCGATCAACTGGCACGTCGTACGCGCCCACAGCGGAATGCTCGACGCGCGCGTATCGTCCATCGCGTAATGCTTGGCTTGCGGCAGATACTTCTTGATCGTTTCGAGCGGAATCAAC
>JAYSVR010000332.1:0-4990 GCA_043718445.1 Acidobacteriota bacterium
GCTTGGCCGCGAAAATCGCTTGCGTAGAAAGGCTCTTCGCCAGTTTGCGCCAATCACTTTCGGGCAAGGCTTTGAGTTTGATCGAAACTTTATAAGGCTCAGGATAAGAGCCTTGCACTTTGGCTTTGACTGCGCCGGACCCGATGTCTATCGAAAGCACCGAACCATTGCTCGCATACGAACGCCCGCGCGTGAGCCGTGCGCCGAGGTTGAAACTTTCCAGCACGGCAATCCACCGCTTGCCCCACCACGTATCGCCAAACGAACCGCGTTTCGATTGCGACTTGATGCCGCCTTTTTTCTGAATGCGCGGCTTCGGTTTGAAATAACCCCAGTCGTTCCAGTAAGGCATTATTCGTCGTCCTCCTCGTCTTCGTCGTAATCCTCGCCGATCACATTGCCGCGCCAATCGAGGTAGGCTTCGATCCATTCAAAGCCGACCGGACGCGGCTTGACGAATTCGAGCGACGTGATGTCTACGCGATGCTTTTTGCCGTTGCGTTCGCAAACAGCGACTAGGCCGTAGCCCTCTTTCGGCCAAGCCAATTCGATCACGGTTACTTTCTCGCCAATGACTTTGGCGGCGAAAGGCGTCTCGACATTGTCTTCGATCATCGTGAGTAGACCGGAATGCTGTTCGCCTTCGTCGTAACAATCCACGGTGGCTTCTGCGATCAATTCATCGAGTCGTTTCTTGCTTGTTGCCATTTGAATGCTCCTGTTATTCGCCCACCGCCTCTTGCCGCAGCGCAAACAAATCTTTCAACGCTTCGTTGCTCAGTTCGGTCAGCCAGCCTTCGCCTGTGCCGACGATGCTGGCGGCGAGGGATTGTTTGCGTTCGATCATTTCGTCAATGCGTTCTTCCAGCGTACCCGCGCACAGATATTTATGCACTTGCACGTTGCGGCGCTGGCCGATGCGGAAGGCGCGGTCGGTGGCCTGGTTTTCTACGGCGGGGTTCCACCAGCGGTCGAAATGAAAGACGTGATTGGCCTGCGTGAGATTCAGTCCCGTACCGCCCGCTTTGAGCGAAAGCAAAAAGATGCGCGGGCTTTGTGCGTCAACTTGCTGAAAGCGTTCGACCATGCGGTCGCGTTGCTTTTTGGCGACGCCGCCGTGCAGGAAGATGACTTCGCGTCCGAAGGCTTCCTGCAAGTGTTTGCGGATGAGTTCGCCCATCTCACTGAATTGCGTAAACACCAACGCGCGTTCGTCGAGCGCCATCACTTCTTCGAGCATTTCGGTCAGGCGCGCGAGCTTGCCCGAACGTCCGGGCAGCGCGGAATTATCGCCCAGAAATTGTGCTGGATGATTGCAGACCTGTTTGAGTTTGGTCATCGCGGCCAGCACTGCGCCTTTGCGTTGAATGCCTTCGCTGCCGCCGTCGAGCGTGGCGCTGAGTTCCTTGACCACGGCTTCATACAACGAAGCCTGCTCTTTGGTGAGCGTGCAATACACTTTCATTTCGAGCTTGTCGGGCAAGTCTGAAATGATCGTTTTGTCGGTTTTCAAACGGCGCAAGATGAATGGCGAAGTCATGCGTTTCAACCGCTCGGTCGCATCCTGATCGCCTTGCGCCTGAATCGGTACGAAGAAGTTGCGCTTGAACGCGGCCTGCGTACTCAAGAAACCTGGATTCAAGAATTCCATCAACGACCAGAGATCGCCTACGTTGTTTTCGACCGGCGTACCGGTCAACGCGATGCGATAGTCACTCTTGAGTTCACGCGCCGCGCGCGACTGTTTGGTCGCCGCGTTCTTGATGTTCTGCGCTTCGTCGAGAATCACGCCGCTCCACGCAACTTGATCGAAGAGCGCCTGATCGCGGTGCAACAGCGCGTAACTCGAAAGCACGACAGCCTGTTTTTGCGCAGCCTTTTTGAACGCGGCGCTTTTCAATCGCGTCGCGCCGTGATGAATCAGTACGGGCAAGTCGGGCGTAAAGCGCGCCGCTTCTTTTTGCCAATTGCTGACGACCGACATCGGGCAAATCAACAGCACAGGGCGCCGCGCTTTGGGCGGTTGCGCGTGCCAATCTTTTTCAATCAGCGCGAGCGTTTGGATGGTCTTGCCCAAACCCATGTCGTCGGCCAGACACGCACCCAAACCCCATTGCCGCAAAAACGCCAACCACGAATAGCCGCGCACTTGATAAGGCCGCAACGTACCGTTGAACTCATCAGGCACGGCTTGTTCAGCGAAAGCCGCGTTGCCGTTGAGTTGCGCGAGGAAGTCTGCAATCCAGCCGTCAGCGTTGACGCCACTGACGTTGACGCCGCCTGCTTTATCTCCCGCGCCGAGCGACATCTGCACGAGTTCGCGCACGGTGGTTTCGCCTTGCGGATGCTTCTTCCAGAAATCCAACGCGGCGGCGATTTCGTCAGCGTTGAGTTGCACCCATTGCCCACGCACTTTGACGAGCGGCGCTTTGAGTTGGGCGAGGGCTTCGAGTTCGGCGTAAGTCAGCGCCTCATCGCCGAGCGCCATCTCCCAATTGAATTGCACGATCTCGCGCAACCCTAGTCCGCCGCTGCCTTGAAATTTCGGCGTCGTCGCGCGCGCCCGTGCGGTGAGCGAGAGCTTAGTGCCCTTGCGCGTCCACCACGCGGGCAGCATCACGCCGTAACCGGCTTGCTCCAACAGCCACGCCGATTCGGTGAGGAACTGATGCGCGCCCGTCGCATCAAGCGCGTAACCCGCAGGCGCAGCCGTTTTCAAACTCGCTTCAAGCGGTGGATGCAAACTCGCCGCTTGTCCCAACGCGGCCAGCAAGTATTCGCGCGGTTTGAATCCGCCGCGTTGCAAAACTTTCGCCGTAGTCTTTTTCGGCTGCCACGCATCGGCCACGGGTACGAACAGGCTTTGCTCATCCATCGCCTGCAACAAATAGCGCACGTACCACGACGGGGCGACGGGGCGACGGGGCGATGGGGCGACGGTTTCATCGGATGATTCGCTGGTTGGTTCTTCGAGGCGGAAGCAGAGGCGAAACGCCGTCGCAGTCGTCGCCGTCAGCGGACGCTGCCAGTCGCGCACTTGCGTGGCGAGTTGTGACAATTCGACGGACGTGCCCGCGAGCGCGGCATCTTCGGCGCGCAAAGCGTGCAGCCATTGATCGTGCAAGCTGTCGAATGAAGCCTTCGCTTTTTTGCCGGAAGGTTTGACGCTCGGCGACGGCGCGCTTTCGCGTACGAGATGATCAAGAAAGATGCCGAGCGCTTCGCGCAAAACGGTGAGCGCAGCGGTGTCAGGCGAGGCTTCGGTGGTTGAAGCCGCGCGGCAAGCGTGCGGCATGGCTTGGGCAAGTTGCGTCAAGCGTTGCGCTTCAGTGCCTGTGAGCAACGGCTGCCAGCGCGCAGAGTAATTCCCTTCCGCCACTTCGACGCCAGGCATGAACTGTTGGCGCACCGTCAACGCGCCCGCCCAGCGCAACACGTTCGCCCAATAAGCCAGATCGTTGCCGACCATCACGCCCGTCGCGAGCGTTGCGCGTCCCATGCAATGCGCCAGCAATTCGACGGCTTCAACGGTAGCCAGCGGCAAGGCCGTGACGACACTCGCTGATAATTGCGGCGCAGCAGTGTCAGGCGGCGCATCGGCAATGACGACACTCGAAGCCAACGCTTGGCCTTGATGCGACGGCAACCACAACGTCAACGGTTGCGTGTCAGCGGCTTCGATGTTCAAGCCGTCTACAACTTCGCCTAAGGCTTGCAACAGGCGCGCGGCTCCGGCGTCGTACGCCCACGTCTCGGTTTTGCGGGCTTTCGTTTTGCGTTTGGTAGTAAGCGGAATTGTTTCAGGTGCGGCTTCGCCCCACAGCATCAGCAAGCCTGATTGCCAACTCGCGTGCAATATCAGCAAGGTGTTTCCCCTTTTAGTTAGAGACTACGTTTCTTCCGGCGCGTTGTAGTACGAATACTTGTAATTGTAGTAATAGCCTTCGCGCGCGGGGTCTACGTGATTGAGGACAACGCCGAAGATTTTGGCGTTCACATCCATGAGGGCTTGTTTGGAGCGCGCGACGGCTTCGCGCGGGGTGTGATTGCTTTTGACGACAAGTATGACGCCGTCAACTTGCGGCGAGACGATCAGCGCGTCGGTGACGTGAATCACCGGCGGCGAATCAATCACTATGTGATCGTAAGTCTCCTGCAATTGCGCCAGCAAAATGCGCAGCTTCACCGAACTCAACAACTCAGAAGGATTGGGCGGAACCGGCCCCGCCGGAATCACGTGCAGGTTTTCGATTTCAGTGTCGGTCTGAATGATCTCTTCCAACGTGACGTCACGCGAAAGATAAGTCGAAAGGCCTACGTCGTTTTTGGTGTTGAGGATGCGGTGGCAGCGCGGGCGCCGCATGTCTGCGTCAAGCACGACGACTTTGGCTCCGGTTTGCGCCAATGAAATCGCGGTGTTGGCGACGATGGTGGTTTTGCCTTCGGCGGGATGCGAACTCGTAATGAGCATCGTGCGCGGAGCGTGTTCCGCCGACGAAAGCAACAGCGAAGTGCGCAAGGCGCGATACGATTCGGCATAGGTCGAGAGCGAATCGTGCGTGCTGACGAGTTCGCCCGTGTTGTCGTTTTTGCTCAACGCGAGCGCCGTACTCTTGCGGCGTCCATACCCGTAACCAAGCGAACGCCGCTTGCCGATGGCTTGCAACGAAGGCACTGCGCCCAATGGCGGCAGGTGAATGAAACGCTCTACGTCTTCCGCCGAATTGATCGTGTTGTTGAGATATTCGAGAAAGAACGCGAGACCGATGCCCATTGCCAGGCCGATCAAAATGCTCAGGCCGATGTTCAGCAGCTTGTTAGGCTTGACCGGCGCGATGGGCACTTCGGCGTTTTGGATGATGCGAATGTTCGATGGATGAAATTCGCTCTCAACGCCCGCTTGCCGCGAACGTTGCAACAGGTCTTCATAAATCTTGCGGTCAATGTCGAGCTTCTGCTTGAGCATATTCAACTCGACTGATTCGCGGTT
>JAYSVR010000333.1:0-4974 GCA_043718445.1 Acidobacteriota bacterium
TTGCGCCACGCACATCCTGACGTTTATTGGCTCGCGCTTGATGATGTCGAAGGTTTGACGAATTACTTACGCCAACAGCAATGGCTCGCCGCTGACGAACGCATTCGCACTATCGCCAAAGCAGGCGAAGGCAATATGAATTGCACCTTGCGCGTCACGACCAATCAACGCAGCTTCATCGTCAAGCAGGCGCGTCCGTGGGTAGAGAAATATCCGACCATCGCCGCGCCGTGGGAACGCGCCCTGGTTGAAGCAGGTTTCTATCAACTCATCGCGGGCGATGCGACGTTGCAACCATTCATGCCGCGCCTGCTCGGCAGCGATGCGATTTCACGCATCAATGTATTCGAAGACCTCGGCGCGTCAGACGATCTCACATGGCTTTACGCGGGCGAACGACATCTCGAATCCGCGCAGGTCGAAACGCTCGCAGCCTATCTCACGCAATTGCATCGCAGCTTTTTGTCGTATGAAGACAAAGCGGCTTTCGCCAATCGTGCGATGCGCGCGCTCAATCACTTTCACATCTTCACGTTTCCGTTGCAGTCAGCGAACGGCTTTGACCTCGATCCGATTACGCCGGGCTTGTCAGCCGCCGCGCAAACGTTGAAGGACGATGCAGCTTATGTCGCGCGCGTCACCGAACTCGGCTCGTTGTATTTGCAAGACGGCGCTACGTTATTGCACGGCGATTTCTTCCCCGGCAGTTGGCTGCAAACCGCGCAAGGCTTGAAAGTGATTGATCCTGAGTTTTGCTTTTTCGGCGCGGCGGAATTCGAACTTGGCGTAATGCTCGCGCACCTGCACTTAACCGCGCAGCCCGCAGCCGTCATTGAGCGCCTCTGGCAAAGCTATCAGTCGCCTACTTCAAACTGGCAGCCCGCGCTCGTCGAACAATTCGCGGGCGTAGAAATCATGCGTCGCCTCATCGGCGTAGCCCAGTTGCCTTTGACTGTTGGCCTCGCGCGCAAGCAGCGCTTGTTACAACTTTCGCGGCAATTGGTGCTGACATAGCACCACGAACTTGGGCAATCCGCCGGTTCAGTGATACGCTGCGGCTCGCAGCCCGCCTCCAGCTTTTCGGCAACTGCATTACGCTCAAAAAGAACGCCCCGTATCAGGCAGTAATGGCAACCCGTAACCCGCGATGGCTTTTGTACCAGGCTTTGAACACGACATTTTTATCAGCTACGCGCACCTCAACGACCCGGTCGGTGAAGATGGCGCGGCGCGTTGGGTTACGCGCTTTCACGCTCGGCTCGAAGCGGCGTTGCGGCAACTGGCGGGCAAGCCATTGGTCATCTGGCGCGACCTCAATCTCGAACGCAATCAGGAATTTGATAAGACCATCAAAACCGCCGTTGAAAGCTCTGCGCTTTTTCTAACTGTCAACTCACTCGTTTATCAGGCGTCGCCTTACTGTCAGGATGAAATCAAATGGTTCAACGATACTGCGCAAGCCGATGGTTACGGCGTTAGCGTAGGCGATCGGCGGCGTTTATTTCATCTGTTGCTGAACAACATTCCTTTCAACGAATGGCACGCGGCCTTTGCGGGTACGACGGGTTACGACTTTTTCGAAATCAAGCCGGGCAAACAAGTCGCGCTGCCTTGCGATCAGGGCAGCAAACATTTTCAAACGCGCCTGGATGATTTGGTGATTGACCTATTTACCACTTTGCAGGAATTCAAACGCCAAGCTGCCAAGAAAGCCCCGCTTCCGCCTGCGCCCCAGCCAGTCAGGCAATCAGTCATAGTGCCCGCGGAATCATTCAGCGTCTTTCTGGCCGATGTATCGCCAGAGTTACGCCGCACCGTGCGCAAACGCTTGACGCGCGAACTGCAAGACAAAGGCGTAACCATCGCACCCGCCGTACCGCCGCCGATGCATCTGACGCCGCACGACGAAAAAGCGCGAGCGGAAATGGAAGCCGCTCAACTTTGCATACACCTCTTTGACGATGAGCCGGGAAATGAGATCGAAGGCGAAGACGGGGTGTTTTATCCACAGCGACAGACCGAGTTGGGTTTGCAATTACAACGTCCGCAATTGATTTGGACTTCGCCCGCGTTGGATTGGCAAAAAATCAGTGACCTGCCGCATCGTGCTTTTCTCGAAGGCTTGCGCGATGGCACCCGCGAGCGGGCGAATTACAACTTTGTTACGACGACGCAAGCAGCCGACCTGGCTAGCGTGATTCTTGATCGCCTCGCCGAACTCAAACGGGCCGCGAACGCCACCCAACCGAGTTCCGCCTTGTTGCTCGACACGCACCTCAAAGATGAAGAATACGCTTTGACGTTGCGTCGCCTCTTGACCGAAGGCCGCGTCAGATCGGTCATCAATCAATGGGAAGACGGCCCCGGCGCGAGCGCCGAAACCTGGGCGATGTTGTTACGCCACATGCGCCGCATGCTGATTGTTTGCGGCAACGTAGAAATGAGTTGGGTGCTGGGTCGAGTTGGACAAGCGTTGGAATTGGCGAATGCCGAAACGCTTCCGCTCAAGGTAGGCGTTTATTACGCCGCGTCCCAGCCCAAAGGAAATGCCGCGCAACAGAAGTTCGGTGCGTTGACGCTTTACCATTTTGACGAAGCCGACATTCGCAACCCGCAAGCAATGCAACCGTTGCTGGCGGATTTTTGAACAAGTCGGTTTCAGGCCGGTTCATCAGAACGGCTTGAATAGACTTCAAGCCGATTCATCGGAACGGCTACGTTAGATTTCAGGCCGATTCATCGGCCTTTCCCGCAGGGCAACTAGGCCAGCCGTTCAACGGCTGGTCATTCGAAGGCGTATTCTGTCAGCCCGTTTGAACGGGCTTCCCAAGACTGGCTTTAGCCAATGGGTTTCGCGACTCATCGGCTCAAGCCATTCACGATAAAGACGCTGAAGCGCCTTCACGAAAACCGTTGCGCTGCTCACCAGCCTTTGAACGGCTGGCCTAATCGCCTTACAGGAAAGCCAGGTGAACCGGGCTGACTAACGCACACTGCTTACGATGGAAACGAACACGACACAATCAGCGGCTCCGGCGTTCGGCCTTAAATTGCCGGAGCGCCCTTTTGTCGGATTACGTCCGTTTAACACCGACGAAAGCATGCTGTTTTTCGGACGGCGCGAACAGACCATCGAATTGCTTGAACGGTTGCATCAACATCGTTTCCTCGCCGTCGTAGGCAGTTCCGGTTGCGGCAAGTCTTCGTTGATTCGTGCGGGGCTGATTCCGAAATTGCTGGCGGGCTTTCTGGTCGAAGAGCGCGAGGCTTGGCGTATCGCTACGTTGAAACCGGGCGATGCGCCCTTGCACAACCTCGCCAAAGCTCTGAGCGAAACCAACGACGAATCCGCAATCCGCAATCTGAAATCTGCAATCGAAGAGGGTGGCGCGCAAGCCATTCTCGAACACTTGCAACCGTCGCTCACGCTTCATAAAGAAACAGGCAACGCCAACCTGCTCCTGCTCGTAGACCAATTCGAAGAAATCTTTCGTTTCAGCGGTACGGACGAAAAGCAATCCCATCCCGCGCGCCGTGAAGAAGCCGCCGATTTCGTAGCCCTGCTCCTGCAACTGGCCGAACAGCGCGACGTGCCGGTTTACGTCGTGCTGACGATGCGCTCCGATTTTCTGGGCGATTGCGACAACTTCCACGGACTGCCCGAAGCGTTCAACCGCAGCCAATACCTCGTGCCTCGCCTCACCCGCGAACAGCGCCGCCAAGCCATCGAAGGCCCCATTCGGTTGTTCGGAGCCGACATCTCGCCTGCGTTGCTTGATCGCTTGCTTAACGATGTCGGCGAAAAAGGCGACCAACTGCCCGTGATGCAACATGCATTGATGCGTACGTGGGATTACGCGCAGTTTCAAGGCGCGATGCTAATAAATGTCGAAGACTACGAGGCGGTCGGTGCAATCAAAAACGCTCTTTCACTTGATGCCGAAAAAGCACTCAATGAGATGAGTGACGAAGAATTGAGGATTACTGAGAAGATGTTTCAGGCTTTAACGGGTATTGATGCACGCAACCGTCGAGTACGTCGTAGTGTAAATGTGTACGAGTTATGTCAACTTACTGGCGCAAGCGAAACACAATTAAATGTTATTATTCAGCGGTTTGTTGATGATGGTCGTTCGTTCCTGATGCGCACTTTAGGGCGCACTAATACCGATTCGATAATTGATATTTCGCACGAGAGCTTGATCAGGCAATGGCGCACTTTACAGGTTTGGATTGACGAGGAGTTGCGTTCTTCTCGTATATATCGGCGCTTGGCTGAAACAGCAGCGCTTTATAAAGAAGGAAAAGCTGGGTTATGGCATGACCCGGATCTTCAGATAGCGATTAATTGGTACAATAAATTTAACCCGACTGAGGAGTGGGCGCGTCGCTACAACGAAAAATTCAGTTTATCTCAAAAATTTTTGGAGGAAAGCCGAAAGTCACGAGATAAAGAGGTAAGCATTGAAAAGCTGACTGAGACCTTAGATTGGACTAAATTGCTTATAGGCTATGAGAGCCATGCCATTACCAACAGTTTGTATACAATAAGAGTGGCCGCGCAAAATTTATCTCACTATATCGATGAACAGTACAGTGATAGGGCGAACAAAATGCTCGATATTATTCAAGGCAAAGCAGAGGAAATACTTCTTCTGATTGACTCTGAGTCCTCACTTTTAGCTGAAAATAAAGAAGTAGTATTTGTTCAACCACTTATTGAGGAAATGATTCAGCGTAGAGTTCAAGAGTTCTCTGACATTTCTTGGCGTTGTATGTTTGAGCAAGCAACACAAACAGACCTTTCAGTTATAATGAGTAGAGAATGGTTGCACGCTGTTTTGAAACTGTTGCTTGACAATGCTTCAGAGGCAGTTAGAGGCTATCCGGGAACTTTTCGTGCTTCTATCTCCAATGATTCCAGCGGCTTAGTATAATTGAATGTGGGCTTAGGAGCCGGAGCTAGACGACGAA
>JAYSVR010000334.1:0-4972 GCA_043718445.1 Acidobacteriota bacterium
CGCAAGAGACGCAACGCGCAAGACCTGAGAAAGCGGCGTCGCAGCCGCCGCACTCCATAGACGTACTCAGCTCGCCGTTTTGAATGCTCCTCCGTCATACGCCTCACAGTATTTCTGATAATCGTCATTCACGCGCTGGCTATAACTTTTCACGTATTCCAACAGCCCGCGCTGCCACTTGGGCTTTTGCGCAAAAGCGATCAACTCATCAGCGATGGCGGAACCTTGCCGTCCGCCGCTGCGCAATTGTCCCCAGGCCGTCGTTTCGCCCATCGTTTCTAGCACCGGTTGCAATTGCGCGAGGTTGCCTTTGCAACTTATCAAGCTCACGCGGTCAAGCGTCGGTTGCAGTTCGCGCAAGATATAAGACTTGCCGTGATAGTTGATCGCGGCGAGCAACGCGGGCGGAGTGCTTTGCACGCGCTGCTCGCATTCAGCCACGCGCGCCGCTTGATTGGCCCAACGAGGTTGCGGCAATTTCAAGTGAGTGAGCAAGGGCTGCAACGCCGACGGACGCGCCTCTTTCAAATCAAGCAAGTAATTATTATTCGGGCCGCCTTTGCCTTCGACCAACAGGATATAACGCTCTACGCCCAAACTGCCCGTACCCGCGATGCGGCGCACAATGTCGTGCAGCTTATAAAAAACCGGTTGCGCCAACTTATCGGTTTGTTGCGCAGCCCAGTCTTTGAACAACGCTTTCACGTGGTCGCGTTCGAGCGCGCCCGCCGCCAGCAAGCGCGGATGATCGGTGCGAAATACGCGACGCCCTGCGACGACTTTGGTGCGCTCGTTCAAAAAATCTTTGCGGCCTCGCGCCATCAATCGAACCAGTAAGTCTTTGACCAGACCCCGCGCGGTTTCCTGTTCGACATAACGCGCTCGCCCCGTCGCCAGCGCCCTGACATAAGCAGCGAGATAGGATTCGCACAAAGAAACAGCCGTCGCTTCTTTGAAGCCTAAACTTTCCGCGCCCACCAGTGTGCTGACCATCAAGCGCGCCAAGTCCCACGTGCAGGGCGCGAGCGCGGCTTCATCAAAATCGTTCATGTCGAAATAGACGAGCCGGTTGTCGCCTTTGTATGAGCCAAAATTTTCGAGATGCAAATCGCCGCAAATCCATACGCGCGACGCATCGTTTAAGACGGATTGCTGCGGCCAGTCTTCAAAGAACAAATGACAAGTGCCGCGCAAAAAGAGGAACGCATTCGCGCGCATCTTGTCGTATTTCAACCGGAGCAACTGAGGATGGCGGCCTCGATTGAAGCGTAGAATCCGCTGAGTTAGTTCGTCCGTTTTTTGCATACTGTGGAGTGCGGCGGCTCGACGCCGCTTTGTTATTCCTATTGATTGCGCTGCTCATGGTTCGATAGCCGAAGGCATCGGTTTCCCGCATTCGGCACTTAGCCAACTGAAAAGCTGCGTCAAGCCGCAGCACTCCACAGGCTTCGCCTAATCCAAATAGATAAACTCATTCAAGTTCAACGTCGCCAAACATAAGTCCGCCCACGCTTGCCCAGACGTGCGTCCGAGCCGTTGTTGTTCGCGCAGGAACGCGCGCGTCATCGTCATCTCTTGCGCAGTCGCTTTGCGCCCCAACGTCAATTCATAAAGCCGCGCAATGCGCAGCGTTTCTGTCGCAGCTTCACGCGCGAGCCGTAGCGACAAGCTCTGCGCTTGTTGCCACATGAACTCGCTGTTCATCAGCGTCAGCGATTGCAGCGCGTGTACGCTCACCGAACGCGCGCCGCACGAACTCATCAGATCAGGCGCGTCATAAGCCACGAGCAACGGCAGGCGTACGTTGCGCTTGTGCAGCAGATACAAAGTGCGCCGCGTATGTTGCCGTGCGTCAGGCGTGACCGGCCACAGGTTGTCGGGTTCGTATTCGGTAAAGATGTTGTCGTAAACCGCAGGCTCAAGTGGTACGCGAACCGAAGCGCCGTAAAGCTGTTCGGTCAACGCGCCCGTCACGGCCAACACGTTGTCACGAATCGTTTCAGCGTCGAGGCGCTGACGGTTCATGCGCGAGAGCAGCTTGTTGTCAGGGTCTTGCGACGGCTGGCGTTCAGAGTGTGACGTTTGTTGATAGGTGTTCGACAGCACCATCAGTTCGTGCATTTGCTTGAGGCTCCAGCCGCGCTCAACGAATTCGGTCGCCAACCAATCAAGCAATTCAGGATGCGAAGGCCGCGCGCCGTTTTTACCAAAATCATTTGGCGTGGCGACGAGGCCGCGTCCGAAATGGAAATGCCACAAACGATTCATCATCACGCGCGCCGTCAACGGATGATCTTTGCGCGTCAGCCAGCGCGCCAACGCAGTGCGCCGACCAGTCGAACCAAACTCTCCCGCTTTCAACTGAGCCTTGACCGGCGTGAACCACAGCAACGCGGGCGCATCGGTTGGCAGCAACACTGACGGAAAGCGTGGCGTCACCACTTGCGCCAACCGATGCGGATCGCCGCCTTTCAGCAAGTGCATCGCGGGCGCAGGCTTCGCATCCGTTACGCCTAATGCTGTAGCCAACGGTTCGGGCGCTTGCAAATTCAAAGCGTGCATCTGTTGCCGCAAAGCTGCGCGACGGGCTTTCACGTCAGCGGGCAAGACGGCGAGCAACTCTTCGTATTTCACATCCAGCATGCGTTCAGCGTGTTTGGCGTCTTCGGCGTCCTGCTTCGTACGTTCGGCTTTCGGCTTGTTCAACGCGGCGAGATAACGCGGTTCGAGTTTCGGACGCTTGGCGTCTTCGATTTGTTTTTCATAAGGCCGTTCGATCACTTTGAGTTGATCGAGGATGGGTTTGAGTTTGGCTTTATGCGCCATCATCGCCGCAAGGTATTGCCGCTGCTCATCTGACGTTGGCTGCTTGAAATCGTGATTGTCAGTCGCGGCAAAGAACGATTGCATTCGATAGTAATCAGCCTGCGAGATCGGATCGAACTTGTGGTCGTGGCAATGCGCGCAGCCTACGGTTAAGCCCATCATGGCGTTGCCGATGCCGAACATGGCTTCGGTCAACCATTCCTGCCGATTGACGGCTTCGTCCTGATTGCCCGCGACGACGTGTTGCGGCCCGGCGCGCACGAAATAAGTGGCGACTCTCAAATCAAAGTTTGTCGGGTCGAGTTCGTCGCCTGCGATTTGTTCCATCAGAAAGCGGTCATAAGGCTTGTCTTCATTGAGTGAACGCACCACGTAATCACGATAACGCCACGATTGATCGCGTTCGACATCCAGTTCATAGCCATTCGTCTCGCCGAAGCGCGCGACATCGAGCCAGTGCTGCGCCCAGCGTTCGCCGTAACGCGCGCTTGCCAGCAAACGCTTAACGACTTTCTGATAAGCATCTGCTGACGTGTCATTCACAAACGCATTCACTTCTTCAGGCGAAGGCGGCAAGCCCGTCAGATCAAACGTTACGCGACGAATCAAGGTACGCTTGTCAGCAGGCGGCGCAGGCTTGAGGCCGTTGCTTTCAAGCGCGGCGAGAATGAATGCGTCTATCGGATTTTTGATCCAGCCGGATTGTTTGACAGCAGGAATCGCGGAACGCACCGGCGCGCGAAACGCCCAGTAGTTGCGGTGTTCGGCGGTGAGCGGCTGGCCCTTATAAACGAAGGCTTCCTGCTGCGCTTGCGGCGTGTGCTGCGACGCAAAGAAAGTGCAGGCTAACGCGAAAGATAAGATCAACAGCTTGCCTAAGAAACGGTGGCGATGCATTGCGGTTGCTCCCGAATTAGAAGTCGTAAGTTAGTGACGGAATAAAGCGCGCGCAGAATACAAAAGTCGGAAGCCAGAAGCCAGACTCGCTGGCGACTGACCTCCGACCGAGTTGTATCGCAACCTGTCAGGTTGCGGAGCCTTCGCTAAAAACCGATGGGCTAACACCAGACGCCTTCGCAACCTGACAGGTTGCGATACGGTTTTTGCTAGCGAATCGTCACGCGCACCGCATTTGATGGGCGTCCATCAACGTTGAGCCTGACCTCTACGTCACCGGCTCCGATCAACGTACGCGCCAAACGCAGGTTGATTTGATCGAGTCCGATGCCGCCTTGCGGGCCGGCGTAAAGGACTTCGGCGTTGCTTGCGCCTACTGCTGCCGTCACTGCCGCAAGCGCCGAACGATTGCGCACGCCTGTGCCGTATAAGACCAGGAAGACCTGATCGCCTTCGGGGCCGAGGTCAATCGGCGTGGCGACGTATTGATTCGTCGCCGCGTCGAAACGCGCGAGGTCTTCATACGATTGCGCGCCGTCGGCCTTGAGGCGAAAGATGCTGGCCGCCGCGATACCTTGCCCGGTGCCGTTGAACGAGAAAACGCCCGGCGCTACGTTTGAGATCGCTACCGTACCGGTCGAGACTTCGCTCGCGCCGTTAGTGATCGTGATCGTAGCCAGCCCGTTCGCCGTGCCGTTCGGTATCAGGTAATTGACCTGACCCGCCGAAACGAAAAACAGCGGAGCCAGCCGTTCGACGCTCAGGCTATCGCGTACGCGCACGGTCGTACCTTCTAACGCGAACGGCAGCGGCAACGTCGTAGCCGGAGCTGTCGCAGTTGCCAGGTTCGTCCCGAAAGCCGCGCCGATGGCTTCAGCCGCCAGACCGTTCGCCGCCACATAACTTGCGGCAGAAACCGTCGCCAGCGCACGTATGGCATTTGCCGGACGTACGCGACGCACGCGGTTGTTGCCGCTGTCGGCAATGATGAGATTGCCCGTCGCGTCAAAGGCGACGCTGCTGGGAGCATTAAGTAAGGTTCCGGTCGGATCGGTTCCGTCACCGTTAAATCCGGCTACGCCCGTGCCTGCCACTGTCGTGATGACGCCCGTGCTTAACGTGATTTTGCGAATGCGATGGTTGCCGCGATCCACAAAAAACAAATCGCCCGCCGCATCAATACTCAACGTTCCCGGATAAGCCAGATTCAGCACCGCACTCGTGGCTTGTCCGCCATCGCCGCTGAAAC
>JAYSVR010000335.1:0-4972 GCA_043718445.1 Acidobacteriota bacterium
GCTTTAATGCCCGCCGTCAACGAAGTATCAAACCTTATTCAGCAAGGAGTTTTCACCAGCGATGCCTAAATACATTCTCGCCCTCGATCAAGGGACGACATCTTCGCGTGCAGTTTTGTTCAACCAGGACGGCAACATCGTGCAGATTTCCCAACAGGAATTCCCGCAAATCTTCCCGCGTCCGGGTTGGGTAGAGCACGATCCCGAAGCTATCTGGCAATCGCAATTGCGTTGCGTGAGGCAAGCCCTCGCACAAGCCCGTGTCAGTCCCAGCGATATCGCCGCTCTCGGCATCACCAACCAACGCGAAACCACCGTCGTCTGGGAGCGCAAGACCGGCAAGCCCATCGCCAACGCCATCGTATGGCAATGCCGCCGCACCGCCGCGATGTGCGACAAACTCAAAGCCGACAAGTTCGATAAAGTCATTCGCAAAAAAACTGGACTCGTCACCGACGCTTATTTTTCGGGGACGAAAGTCGCGTGGCTGCTCGACAACGTCAAAGGCGCGCGCGCCAAAGCCGACAACGGCGAACTCGCGTTCGGTACGGTAGACAGTTGGCTGATTTATCGCTTGACCGGTGGCCGCACGCACATCACCGACGTGTCGAACGCTTCGCGCACGTTGCTTTTCGACATTCGCAAACAGAAGTGGGACGCAGAGATTTTGGCGAAACTCAACATTCCGGCTTCGATGTTGCCGACGGTGAAATCTTCTTCGGAAGTTTATGGCGAAACCGACGCGCTGATTCTCGGCGCGAGCATTCCTATCGCAGGCATTGCGGGCGACCAGCAAGCGGCGCTCTTCGGGCAAGGCTGTTTCAAGCCAGGGATGATGAAAAACACTTACGGCACGGGCTGCTTTTTGCTGATGAACACAGGCAATAAAGCGAACGCTTCGAAAAACGGCTTGCTCACGACGGTGGGCTGGCGCTTAGGAAAACAGGAGACGCAATACGCGCTCGAAGGCAGCGTCTTCGTCGCAGGTTCCGCCATTCAATGGCTGCGCGACGGACTCGGCATCGTAGCCAGCGCGCCTGAGACCGAAGCGATGGCGACTTCGATTAACGAAAACCTCGGCGTCTATTTCGTCCCCGCCTTTGTCGGCCTCGGCGCTCCGTATTGGGATCAAAACGCGCGCGGCGCACTGGTCGGCCTCACGCGCGGTACGCAACGCGCCCACATCGCCCGCGCTGCGCTCGAAGCCATGGCCTATCAAACCCGTGACGTAGTCGAATGCATGCAAAACGATTCAGGCATCAAGGCCAAAGAGCTGCGCATTGACGGCGGAGCCACGCGCAACAACTTCCTGTGCCAGTTTCAGGCCGACATTCTCGGCATCCCGGTCATTCGCCCAACCATCACCGAAACTACGGCGCTCGGCGCGGCTTACCTCGCCGGGCTCGCCGTCGGATACTGGAAAAGTGAAGCCGACATCGCCAAACAATGGAAAGCCGAAAAACAATTCAACCCGAAGATGACACCCAAAGAGCGCGAGGCACTTTATCAAGGATGGCAAACGGCGGTGGCAAGGGTGCGGTAATGATATAGGCTACTTGGTCTTATTCAGGTCTTCTCAACCATCGTAATAGCAACTTATCACTCAGCAAAGAGTGAGTTTGAAGTATAAACTCTCAATAAAACGATATGAACAGGACAGAATTTGAACGCTTAAGGGATCTACCAGATAAGGAAATAAATCAAGACGTAATTTTCCAGTACAAGAACCCCACGACCATGCGTTTCACCGAAGTGCAAATCATAAATTCGTTAGGCATTGACTTAGTAGTTAATGGCAGCTTTCTGCCGGACATTCCCGCCGTAAAATATAACATCTGCATACGAGGCATGGGGCCGATATGCCGCGTGGAAGTAAATAGCACAAAACACAGGGATGTTGGTCGTACACACAAACACTCCTTGCAAAAAGAGAGTTGTTCAAGAAAGAACCTCCCTCATGCTGACGCGCGCCCCGATTTAGAAGACAAGAGTGCGAGAGAAGTTTGGGAAATTCTCTGCCAACAGGCTAAAATAAATCACACTGGATCGTTTATTGACCCCGAATAATATGGAACTCAACTGTGAAAGCCTCTCAAAAATAGTGCAGTCCTTCTCGCTAGTTCAATCTTGCGACATCATAAAATCGGGCGCACTCAGACTGTCTACGCCTTTTAACTTCCCTGATGGCTCAAATATTGACCTTTTTCTAAAACCGACGAACGACTTGTTCGGGAACTTAGTTCTTTCTGATCTAGGGCAAACTTCTGACTACGTTTCCGACTTACAATTCGACTTATTCGCTACCAAAAAACGTAGAATTATCCTCGATGATATTTGCAGCTCACTGGAAGTAACTCAAAATAATGGCTCCTTTGAAATTATAATTGAGGCTCAACAAGTCACTAACCTTCCGCAGGCAATTGTGCGGCTAGCACAGACCTGCATTCGCGCATCAGACCTTGTTTATACACAGCGATTAAAAAATGCTGGCTCTTTTCAGGACGAAGTCGAGGAATTTTTAGCAACTAGCCAAGTTTACTATGACCCGGATATCGTACTAGTTGGTGATTTTGATAAAGAAGTGAAAGTTGATTTTAGAGTAAAAGGAAGCAAGGTTATCTCGTTAGTCCAAACACTGTCTTCTCGAAATAACACTCACGTCGCATCGAATGAGGTCTTTCGGCGTTGGTACGATTTACAATCGTATAAACAGTCTAACCAATTCCTTACAATTCTCGATCAAACATCGGGCGGTTATCGTGATGACGACGTTAAAAGGCTTTCAAACATGTCTTCTGTCTTTGGATTTCCAAAAGAGCAAGAGCAGATATACGAAGCCCTGGCAGCTTAATATCTCAAAAGACGTTAAACCGATGGACGGGCTGCCCGCCGTTATAATCCGTTCGCTCAGGTAAAGACCTTTTGCTCAATTTTTTGAGAATTTCGCTGTAACGCAAACTATGCGGTTCTTCAATGTAGCCGGACCGTGCAGACCTGAGTTGCATTACATGCTGCCAGCGTCTGAGCGGTTACGAGCCGACAACGTAATGCGGTTGATTGAGCAGCAAAATTATTTTGTGCTGCACGCGCCGCGTCAGATAGGCAAGACCACGTCCATGATTCAGTTGGCGCGTGAACTGACCGCTTCGGGCAAATACACAGCAGCGAAAGTTTCAATGGAAGTCGGGCGCGGGCTAGGCGCTGATTTGAACGGTGCTGAATTGGCAATGCTGGGGGACTGGCGTGGTGATTTAGAACACCAATTGCCTGAAGCTTTATGGCCTCCCGAATGGCCTACGGCCCGGCCAGGGCAGCGCATCGGCGCGGCATTGCAGGCTTGGTCGAGTCATTCGCCACGCCCTTTGGTCATGTTTCTTGACGAGATTGACGCACTCGAAGACGACGTATTGCTTTCGGTCTTGCGGCAGTTGCGTTCAGGCTACAACCGGCGGCCTGAAGGCTTCCCAGCTTCGCTCGCGGTCATAGGCTTGCGCGACATTCTTGATTACAAAGTGATGTCGGGCGGCAGCACGCGCTTGGGTACGCCGAGTCCGTTCAACATCGCGGCGCGTTCGCTGACGTTGCGCGAATTCACCGAGAGCGAAGTCGCTACGTTGTTGCAACAGCACACCGCCGAAAGCGGACAGGCGTTCGAGCCTGCCGCCTTGCAACACGTATTCGCGTTGACGCAAGGGCAGCCGTGGCTGGTCAATGCGCTGGCGAAAGCCGCCGTCGAAGACATCGAACCCGACCCGCATCAGGCCATCACTGTCGAACACATCGAACAAGCGAAAGAATTGGTGATCGCGCGTCGCCCCGTACATCTGGGGCAGTTGACGCACAAGCTGACCGAAGAGCGCGTGCGCAACGTGATGCAGCCGATTCTCGCGGGCGGCGCACTCGATGACGTGCCAGAAGATGATCGCCAATACGTCATGGATTTGGGATTGGTGCGACGCGTCAATGGCGGCGGGCTTGAAATCGCCAATCCGCTTTACCGCGAAGTGATTCCGCGCGTGTTGTCGGGAGGGCCGCGCGATTCGCTGCCGCGCATTCAACCTACGTGGCTCAATGCAGATAGCACGTTGAATGTCGCGGCGTTGCTATCGGCCTTTCTTGCTTTCTGGCGGCAGCACGGACAGCCCTTGCTCAAGAGCGCGCCTTATCACGAAATCGCGCCGCATCTGGTGATGATGGCTTTCCTAGACCGCGTAGCCAACGGCGGCGGCAGGCTGACGCGCGAATACGCCATCGGCTCAGATAGGATGGATTTGCATTTGCGCTACGGCGCGGCGCAAGTGGGCATTGAGTTGAAAGTGTGGCGCGATGGCCGTCCTGATCCGCTGGCGCAAGGGCTGGAACAGTTAGACGGTTACTTGAGCGGCTTGGGACTGACGACTGGTTGGCTGGTCATCTTCGACCGACGTACAGGGCAGCCAGACATCAGCGAACGCACAAGCACTGAAAAAGCGACTTCTCTAGCCGGACGCGAGATCACCGTGATTCGCGCCTAGCCGTTCAGCTTACGGCTTCGCGTTCATCCAGTTATCCCCCACGCCAATCTCAACCAACAGCGGCACATCAATCTTGAGAGCTTGTTCCATCGCCTCTTTCACGACCGCGCCGGTGCGTTCGACTTCCTCCTTCGGAACTTCAAACACGAGTTCGTCGTGTACCTGCAAAATCATTTTGGCGTGCAGCTTCTCGCGCTTGAGGGCTTTGTTGACGTGCATCATCGCCAGTTTAACGATGTCTGAAGCCGAGCCTTGCATAGGCATGTTGACGGCTTCGCGTTCGGCGCGCGCGCGCAGGTTGCCGTTGCGGTTCGACAGATCGGGCAAGCGACGCATACGTCCATAGATCGAACGCACGAGGTCGCCCGCGTCGCGCGCCTGTTGCGGCAGTTCGTCCATGAAGCGTTTCACGCCTTTATACGTCGCGTAATACTCATCAATGACTCGCTTGGCTTCGG
>JAYSVR010000336.1:0-46209 GCA_043718445.1 Acidobacteriota bacterium
CAGGCTTCAGCCTGTGAGACGTATCGTGGACTTTAGTCCGCGAGTGAATAAGAGCAATGTCTAGCGGACTAAAGTCCACACAACGGGTCACAGGCTGAAGCCTGCGCCACGTTTACTCGAATTGTTTTCTGACGAAAGCCAAGTCTTCCGGCGTGTCTACGCCAATCGAACGATGGGCGACTTTGACGACGCGGATGCGGTAGCCGTTTTCGAGCGCGCGCAATTGTTCAAGCGACTCGCTTTGTTCGAGCAGTGTGCTGGTGAGTTGCGCGTAACGCAGCAAAAACGCACGGCGATAAACATACAGCCCAGTGTGTTTGGCGTAACGCGCGAGCAAGGCTGGTTCGTTCGCCAAAGCCGCCGCGAGCGAACCGTGCGCGATGACTTCGTTGCGCGGATAAGGCAGCGGGTTACGCGAGAAATACAACGCGAAGCCTGCGTGATCGGTGACGACTTTGACGACGTTGGGATTGATTACGTCAGCGGCTTGTTCGATAGGCTCGCACGTCGTACTCATCTGAATCGTCGCATCGGCTAACAACGGCGCGATAGCTTGTTCGATCACAGAAGGCTCAATCAGCGGTTCGTCGCCTTGCACGTTGACGATGAGATCGGCTTCGAGTGTCGCGGCGACTTCTGCCAAACGGTCTGTACCGGTGCGATGCACGGGCGAAGTCATTTGCGCTTCGGCTCCGGCAGCGGTGACGGCTTGATAGATGCGTTCGTCATCGGTGGCAACGATGACGCGCTGAATCAACTGACAGCGTTGAGCGCGTTCGACGACCCGCAAGATCATCGGCTTGCCCGCGATGTCTAACAACGGCTTGCCCGGCAAGCGCGTCGCGGCAAAACGTGCCGGAATAATTGCAATGACAGATGGATTCATAACGGCAGCAAGGCTAGCGCAACGACTGAAAAAAAGGGAGTGCCCTGGGTGCGCCCGCTTCCCAGCGGGCTGTAAAAAAAAGCCGCGCAGCGTTCCTTTTCCTAACTTCTCGCAATGCAAAAATTTGAGATTCGGAACGCTGCGCGGCTTTTTTTTTACAGCCCGCAGGATGCGGGCGCACCCAGGCTAACCGACTTTGATACGCGTGCCGTCGAACTTGGTCAGGTTGAATCCATCGAAGCGTTCGTTGTAACAACCTTTGAAATCCTGCAAGACGCCAATGGCGACGGCTTCGCCGAGCTTGAGCGATTCGTGAGCGTCAGAGCGCCAATGTACTCCCGCAATGTTGCGTCCATAAGCGACGTTGGCTGCGAGCTTATTGAGTTCGCCGCCGACGGTGAGGTTCGCGTTGCCCCGATAAGGTTGCAGCGCGAGGCCGTCAGCAAAGGGGATGACGGGATCGGGGATGACATACGATTCGTCGAACCATGCTTTGAGAATCGTGACGCACGCGCCCGCGACTGTCGCGTGGCCCGCGCCATAAGCCGGATGCGTCGGCGAGCCTTCGGGAAAAGCCATCGGCAAAAGATAGGTTCCGTTGCGGCGAAAGACTTCAGCCAACGCGGCGGAATTCAATGCGTCACGGTGAATCGGATATTCTGCCGCGCGCGTCGCGTGGGTGTGAATGCGTCCGGCAAACACTTCAGGACGCAAGCGGCGATGCACGAACCATTTCTGAAACCACACGGCCTTGAGCGCGCGCGTAGCGACCTCGCAAACCAACGCAGCGATGTGCGGCGGGCCGAACGTACCGAAGCCCGCTTGCGTGCGCGAGTTGCGATAGGGATTGTTTTCGTCGAAGGGCGTGCCGGAACTCAGCAAGATCAACATCGCGTTGAAATAGGCTTGAAACAGCACGTCAATGTGAACCCATTCGCCGAGGTCGCGTCCGTTGCGAATGTAACGCGGCGTCGGGTCAGTCGTGTAATTAAAACTGCCGTTGCCGTTTTGCGTCACCAGCCAATCGCTAAAGCGCGTCAGGTAATCAATGCCCGGGTTTACCGTACGCATCTTGCCCGAAATCGTTTGCGCACCGAAGGGCGCGTCCTTCCAGAGGTATTGCGAAATATACGGCCCCGTAACATCGCCGGGCGTGCTTCCGCGAAACAAAGTTTGCACGGTCACAAGATCGGTGTTGGATCGTCGCAACGGTCGGTTGAGCGTCTGTTGCGTTTCGCTGGCTTCCCTTTCAGCGTGCGATTCTGCTGAGACAAAAGCGTCGGCAGAAACCAACGCAGTGGTTCCGCTGTTGCGAATCGGCAACGCTTGGCGCGCGTTGCGCGGTCCGCGAAAGTCACTCATCCGCGTGAGGTCGGCGGCGGCGGCTTGCGTCAGCGGATGTATATCGTAATCAAGAAAGTTCACATCGCGCGTCAACGCCATCCAATAATTTTCGACGATTTCACCGGCTTCTTCGGCGCTGGCAAACGCGGGCGCGGGCGGTTGGTAACAGGCAAAGGTGTCTGGGCCTTCGGTGTCCATCCCCAAGCCCGCTTGCGGATTAGTCAGCTTGACGTTGCCGCCCATGATGATGCGTTCAAAATCGTCAACGCTGGCGGTGCGCAGCGCGGTGAGCAAGGTGTTGTAGGCATTCGTGTCAGCTTCGCCGCGATTGTTGTGCGGCAGTCCTTTGCTGTAACTGCCAATGCGATTGGCGTAACGGTCTTCGTCGCCGTTGGTGTCGTGTTTGGGCAGCGGAATAGCTTTCTGTGCGGCGGCCATCGCTACGCGTTGGGTGTATACCTTTTCAGCGCGCGCGGCTCCGGTCACGCCGCCGTAATCCTGTTCGAGCGATAAATCATCGGCGTGTACTCGACTTGCCGCAACAGGCAAACCGATAGCAGCAGCAGTCGCTCCGGCGACGGTCAGGCTGCCGAATTCGCGCAGGAATTCGCGGCGGCTGCGAGCCAACAATTGCGCGACCTTCTCGCGGTAATCAACTGACTTGGGCGACTTGCGACTAGAAGTTGTGGGGTAATGCTTTTTCGACATGGCGAATCAAACTCCTTACGACATGCGTGGAATGATATTTTTAGTGAACGGGGTTGAAAATGATCTAACAGTGCGGGGCGGAATGGTTGGCAATCTAAGCCGGAGTTGCTGAATTTTCAACCGCCGTGTTAGCTTGCGCCGCGTTCTCGCAATTCCCAAAAACAATCCGTGGAGGTTCGTAGTGCAAGTCAAAAAGTCTGCGCAAAAGGTCCCAAAAGTTTACGATGCCGTCGTCATCGGGTCGGGCGCGTCGGGCGGCATGGCCGCGAAGCAACTCACCGAGAAAGGCATGACCGTACTCGTGCTGGAAGCCGGGCCGCTCATCAAGGCCGATCAGTTCGCGATGAACGCGAACTCTTACGATTCGATGTATCGCGGCTTCGGCCCCGTGAACTGGAAGCAGCACGAGCAATGGATGCAAGACACCGCCAACGAATTCAGCCGCGACTTTTATCTCAAAGACACCGAACATCCTTACACCACTGACCCCGGCAAGCCTTTTCAATGGGTGCGCGCGCGCGTCGTAGGCGGCAAGACTTTGCACTGGGGCAGGCTTTCGTGGCGGTTCTCTGACTTGGATTTCAAAGCCAAATCGTTCGACGGATGGGATGAAGACTGGCCGATTAGCTACAAAGAAATCGAACCTTATTACGACAAGGTCGAAGAACTGGTCGGCGTCAGCGGCAATCGCGACGGCCTGTGGTATCAGCCCGACGGCAAATATCAGCCGCCGATGAATCTGACTTGCGGCGAACAGATGCTGAAAAAAGGCGCGAACAAAACCGGACGCGCCGCCATCGTTTCGCGCGTAGCAATGTTGACGAACGCGACAGCACAGCAAAAGAAACTCGGTCGCGCCAATTGCCACTTCTGCGGTTCGTGCGGCAACGGTTGCACGGTCGGCGCGATGTTCAATTCGTTGAACGCGACACTCGCGGCGGCGGCGTTGACGGGCAAGATGACACTGCGCCCGAATTCGATTGTCAGCCACCTCATCACCGACACGAACACCGGCAAGGCCAAAGGCGTCGCCGTCATTGATCGCCTGACGCATCAGACTTCTGAATTTTTCGGCAAAGTGATCATCGTCTCAGGCTCGACGCTCGAATCTACGCGACTCTTGCTGAACTCGAAATCGCGGCAGCATCCGAACGGTCTTGGCAATTCGTCTGGCGCGCTCGGCCATTACCTCGTAGATCATTTCGGCGGCATCAACGTACGCGGCTCGTTTCACATGCTGGCCGGACGCGATCCGATCAATGAAGACGGCAAGTCGTCGGGCTTGTTCATTCCGCGCTTTCGCAATCTGGATAGCAAAACGAAGATGCCGAACTTTTTGCGCGGCTACGGTTTTGAGACTTCGGCAGGCACGGGACGCGGCGCGGGCGCAGCGCGTTTCGCTGGCTTCGGTTCGGAATTCAAAAAGACGGTGCGGCATTGGTATACGTCACCGGTCTCGATGACGACGCGCGCGCATATGCTTTCGCGCTTTGAAAATTTCGTCGAGCTTGACCCGAACGGTACGGTAGACGCCTGGGGCATTCCCGTGCTGAAAGTTCACATTCAGCATTCCGACAACGAACGCGCGATGGCGAAAGACGCGCTCGCCTGCGCGCAGGAAATCATGAAAGAAGCAGGCGCAGAAATTCATACGGTCAGCGATCAAATGACTGTGCCAGGCCGCATCATTCACGAACTCGGTACGGCGCGTATGGGCAGCGACGCGAAAAAATCCGTGCTGAATTCTTTCAACCAAGTGTGGGATTGCATGAACGTATTCGTCACTGACGGCGCAGCCTTTGTCGGCGCAGCTAATCAAAATCCGACGATTACGATCATGGCACTGACGATGCGCGCTTGTGATTACATTCAGGATGAAATGAAACGCGGCAATTTGTAGCACAACCTGCCGAGGTTGTGCTGTTCGCGCATGCGACAAACTGAGGATAACCAAATGATTTTCACACAGAAGAATACGACGGCAACGACCGCGCGCAAGCTTCATTCGATTCACGGATTGCTCAATGGGCGCAGCTTCGTTGGCAAGATCGAAGCGGGCAATACGGCGCAGGAATTTGTTTACGCGCTGCAAAGCGCGGCGGTCGTGAATGGCAAGCTCGAACTCACAGGTAAATTTTCGGTCAAGGCTGCGTCGAGCAAAACAATGACGACTGAGAATGTGAAAGCAACGTTGCGCGGCGTGCAAGGAGCTATCGGAGCGGCGCAAAAGCCCGCGAGCTTTAAGCTGACCGTGCCGAGCGCGTTTGCCGCCGACGCGCAAGACGGCAATCCGCTAACTGAATTCACCAACACTCGCAGCGGCCTCGGCGTGATGTATTTCGCGCTGTCTGCGCTCAACGGTAAGACGCTCGGCGTGCCGTTTGATTTGAGCGCCGTCCAACTCAACGGACGCATGACGGCGATTGACCAAACTGCGCGCGACTTGCAATGGTTGTTCAATCAAACGGCGGCGGCGCTCGAAGCTAATCAGGCCAGTGTGGCCGAGCCTTATGTGAGTGAAATTGATCGCACGCTGCGCGGTTAAACTTTCAACGCAGGTAAAACAAAAAGTCCGTCGCAGGCGGCACGATGCCCAGTTGCCGAATCATGCCTACGATCTGGCCGCGATGCAGCGTCGCGTGATTGACGCAATGCTGTAACTGGTTCGCCAGCTTTAACGCTCCCTCGTCGCCATTGAGCAGCTTGAACGAACGCGCCTGCGCCAAATCATCTTCGGTCAATGTAGCCAGCCACGCCTGACGATTCGCAGCAACCTGGTTCCAGCGATCGCGCAGCGTCGCGATGCTGTCACCGCAACCAGCTTCCCATTCAGGAAAGATGTGCGCGCCCGTGGGCGAATTGCTCTGACCGCGTTCGAGCCAAACCCATTCAGCCGCCGCCATATGCGTCAGCGTACCCCAAATCGAACCGTGACTGATTTGCCGATCAGCGTGCAATTGTTCAGGCGTGAGCTTTTCAGCAGCGTCGAGCGTGAGGGCGTTGGCCCATTCGGTATAAGCAAAAAGCTGGTTGATGTCTGCGAGATTCATGCGTCTTCCTTATCCTTCTGGGTTTCAGTTCATAGCTTGTGAGATTTCGCCCGCGAGGCGGGCATTGTTTTGCAGCAGAGCGATATTCGCGCGCAGCGCACGGCCTTCGGTACGTGCGGCGATGTGGCTCAACAAAAACGGCGTAACGGCCTTGCCCGTGATGCCCTTGCTACGATGCTTGTCGGCCTCGCGCAAGGCTTCGGCAATAAATAGCTCCATCTCAGCCGCCATAATCGCGTCGGGTTCAGGCACGGGTACGACGACCAACACGCCTGAGCTAAAACCCAACTGCCAATGTGCTTTGGCAATCGCCGCCACCGCCGCTGGCGTGTCAGCGCGCAAGTCCAATTTCAAGCCGCTGGTGCGCGAATAAAACGCAGGCAGTTCGTCAGTCTGATAGCCAATGACCGGCACGCCGTAAGTCTCAAGCACTTCCAAAGTTTTCGGCAGATCAAGAATCGCTTTGGCTCCGGCGCATACGACCATCACGGGATATTTGGCGAGCGCGGTTAAGTCCGCCGAAATGTCGAAGCTCTCGTTTGCGCCGCGATGTACGCCACCGATGCCGCCGGTGGCGAACACGCGAATGTTGGCGCGATGGGCGAAATACATCGTCGAAGCCACCGTCGTCGCGCCCCAACGCTTTTGCGCCACTGTCGCGCCGAGGTTTGCCAGATTGACTTTGACGACCTCGGGTTGCGCGGCGAGTTGCGCGATTTCGGATTGGGTCAATCCGACTTTGGGTTGTCCGGCCAGAATGCCGATGGTCGCGGGTTGCGCGCCGCTCACGCGCACGGCTTGTTCGCAAGCGTGCGCCGTCTCGACGTTCAGCGGTGAGGGCAGCCCGTGCGCAATAACCGTCGTCTCAAGCGCGACCACGCCGCGTCCGATGAGTTGCGCCTGCGCCACGGCAGGCAATAAATCATAGCGAGTTTCCATAGTGTGTGTGTTCGATGCAGTTGGTCTAGTTCGGAAATGCGCCGTGATGATTTGAACGCGCGCCACTTTTGTCAACCGTTCGCATCAAGCAGCTTATTGTTTCGGACGAGCAGTGGCAGGCGGCGTGACGCCTTGATCGCGGTTGAGTTCGGCTTTAGTGAGGCGATCAAGTTGTTGAAATGCAGCTTGCGCAGCGGCGGTTTGGCCGGTGTTGCGATAGGCACGGCCCAACAAAAAGTAAGCCTGTTTCATTTTGGGCGCGAGTGCGACGGCGGCTTTGAGTTCAACAATGGCGGCGGCGGATTGTCCGTTTTGTAAGAGTTCGTTGCCCAACGCAAAACGCGTCGCAGCCGCATCAGGCGCAAGCGCCGCAGCGGTTTTCAGATAAGGCAAGGCTTGCGCCGTTTCCTGCTTGATGCTGTAACAAGCGCCCAATCCGTAAGCGAGGTCGTGATTGAGAGCGACCAGTTGCGCAGCCTGTTGATAAAGCGGCACGGCTTCGTCGCACTTTGATTGCGAGCGTTTGAGTTCAGCCAATCCGATCAACGCTTCGACCGAACGCGCGTCGGCTTTGAGCGCGGCTTGATATTCGCTTTCGGCTTCGGCGGGTTTGTCTTCGGCGAGCGCAGCTTCGGCGAGCAAGAGGTGTACGGGAGCAGAATCGGGCGCGAGCGCGTAAAGCTGCCGATACTCTTGGTTCGCCAGCCCGTTGGTCGTCAGCGTCAGGTAATAGAGCGCATCCAGATTTTGCGGAGCGATGCGCAGCGCGCGCCGCAAATGTTCAAACGCATTCTGCAATTCGCCTTGCGCCAACAGCACGCGGGCTTTGAGCACGATCATCGCGGCGTCTTGCGGATGCGCTTGCAAATAGCTCTCTGCCAACACTTCGGCTTGCGCGAGTTCGCCTGCCAGCAAGGCTTCCTGCGTTTTCGTATGCGCAGGCGTTTGCGCCGCGACCGACCGACCGACCAACGCACACAGCAAAACTATTTGTATAAAAGCGAAGAAGAGCTTCATCGGTTTTCACTAACCACTAACCACTCTAATAAGGCCGCACCTCAATCGCGCGCAAAAACACTTGTTCGCGTTCGGCGCGTTTTTGTTTGACGAGTTCGAAGCGTTCGCTTTGCGCGGCGGCGCGCGGGTCTTGCGTACGCGTATAAAGCGTCAGCAACTGGAAGTTCGCCTGATAGTGATCGGCGTCGAGTTGCAACGCTTGCTGCAAAGCCTTTTCGGCTTCAGGGTAAGCGCGCTGCTGCACGTGCAACTGCCCTAGTTCAGCCCACGCATCGGCGTGGCGTCTGTCGAGTTGTAAGGCTTGTTGCAAGGCCTTGAGCGCTGACGGGAAATCATTCGTCTGGCGCGCGAGCCGTCCTAAAAAGTAATGCGCGCTGGCCGCCGTCGCGGGAAAAATCGTAGCAGCTTGCAACTCGACGCGCGCCGCCTCGTAGTCGCCGTTTTTGAACAGCGTGACGCCCAACATCAAACGGCCTTGTATGTCGCCGGGTTGAAGCTGGCGATATTTTTTCAAGTAAGGCAAAGCCTCTGCCGGATCACGCCGATAGGCCGACGCCGCGCCCATCGCGTAATTGTATTCAGCGTTGTTCGGTTCCAGCCTGACAGCTTTGCCAAAAGCCAGATGCGCTTCGGCGACGAGTTCCATGCGAATGGAGGTCAGGCCGAACAGATAATGGATGTTCGCCTGCTTCGGTTCGAGGTCGCGCGCTTGCCCTAAAAAGATCAAAGCGTTCTGCCAATCCTGCAAGCGGTAAGCGATGCGAGCGCGATCAAGTAATAAGCTGAGTAGCAACGCCCCATCAGGCTTATCGCTTACAGCGGCGAGCGTACGTTGCGCTTCGGCAAACTGGTTTTGTTGTTCCTGCAACAAGCCGAGCCGATGCAACAGCGCGCTGGTCGCTAGTCCGCGTTCGGCGAGATTCATCAACAGCCGAAGCGCCAAATCAGGGCGATGCTTTGCCAGCCCAGGCAGCGCGGTTTCAATATCAGGCGCAGTCAGTTCGGCGTGCGCGAGCAATTGTTGCGCGGCCTGTTCGGCAGCTTCATTCGATTTGAGCGCGGCGTGGGCTGCGCAGGTGAGCGCGATCACGTTGGCGTTGCGCTGCAAGGCTGCGGGCAAACGGCCCAAGTGAACGAGCGCGCGTTGCGGCTGCGTTTGCGCGACCAACAAAACGGCGGATTGATAATTCGCTTCGGGATGATCGGGCTGATGACGCAATACGCGCTGATAAACGTTGAGGGCTTTGTTCGCGGCTTGCGCGTCGCGTGCAGAATTTTCAAGATACAACCGACCGAGATTCAAGGCTGTGCCGATGAATTGCGGCTGCCGCGCGAGGGCTTGCGTAAAAGCCTTTTCCGCCGCCGCGTAATTTCCGGCTTGCGCTTCGATGATGCCTTGCAGATTGTCGAGTCCGGCGTCGGCGGGATAACGCTGGCGGGCTTGCGCGAGCGCGGCGCGTGCGCCCGTGGCATCGTTCGCTTGCAGCCTTTCCTGAACTTGCAGGATGGCCTGTTCGCGCGCAGCTTGCGCCAGTGCCGCGAGCGCGACGCAACCTAACAGCGCAAAAACGCATGTGAATAAGCGAAGTTGATTCATGAGTGACGTGGGCTGTATTCAAGCGTGGCGGCGGATATACTGTCAACGCAACTTCATTCATCAAGCAGTCATAGTTTTTTTGAGCGCCAGCAGTTCCCTGTCATCGTCTCAACAACGCAATGCCTGTACAGCTTCATCAATCAAAATCAATTAGAGGAAATTTCATGCCGGATAACACGAATCAACAATCCAAGACTTCGAAGACGCTCGTCATTGACGCGCACGAATTCAATTACGAAACCATTGACCAGGCACACGGCAAAGCGACCGTCGTCAAATTCAAACTCGAAAACCCCAGCATACAAGTCGGCGACGTACTCGTGATTTTGCAAGGCGCTGACATTCAGTTTCACGGCTTCATCGGCAAGATCGAAGGCGATTACGCCTTAGCGGCTGATCGCCAATCGTCAGAGTTGATCGCGGGAGTGCATTAAGCGAATGGACAAGCAAGCGATGCTAAGAAAAATCAAAAGGCAAAAGGCAAAAGGCAAAAGGCAAAAGTGGCTTGCGCTGTCAGTACTGGTCAGCGTGTTGGTCATTTGCCCACCGCTGTTAGCACAGCAAAAATTCGGCCAACTCACGCGCAGCTTTCATAGCGCGGCGGAGTTCAAACAACTGACGCAAGGCCGCGTACGCATCATTCGCCAAATCAGCCGACGCGATCAGCGGAGCATTCCGCTGTATCAGCCACTGCCGTATTCTTCGATCAAGGTCGCAGCAGTGCTGATACCGCCGACCATTTGGATGGGTACGGATTATGGCCTGTTTATGAAATCAGGCGATAGCATGCCGATTGAGTATTTTGGCGGGAAACGCTGGCTGCCCGATGACAAAGTGACGGGCATTGGTTACGGCCAAGACGAGATAGACGTTTGGATCGAAACGCCCAAAGGCTTCAGCCATATTTATTGGCAGGAAATGACGCTTGCGGAAAAGTCTGCCGCCTTTGTCGAACGCATTCGCGCACGCCACGTTCGTCACGGCCTGACTTCAGATTCGCATCTGAAAGTCGCGGGCGATTTGTCGAGCAATCAAATGGTTTCGTCCGACAATGACGGCTTGTGGACAGCGATGTATGTCGCGGCGGAATCCTTTCGTTTCAAGGTGACGGGCGATGCGAAGGCACGTGATTACGCGCGGCAAGGGATGCAGGCGTTGTTGCGGCTCGAAACTATCACGGGCATTGCGGGCTTTCCGGCACGTTCGTTCATCAAGAAAGGCGAAGACATACAGCCGAGCGATGGCGAGTGGCACGATACGCCAGATGGCCTGTGGCGCTGGAAAGGCGATACGAGTTCTGACGAAATCGTCGGCCATTATTTCGTCTATCCGATCTATTACGATTTGGTCGCTGACGAAGCCGAAAAGAAAACGCTGGCCGCCGCGCTTGATCGCCTCACCAATCACATTCTTGATAACAACTACCAACTGATTGACACGGACGGCAAACGCACGCGCTGGGGCTGGTGGGGCCCTGAGGCGATTTGGGAAGACGCTGATGAACTCGGATTGCGCGCGTTGCATTTGCTGGCGCACTTACGCAGCGCGATGCACGTGACGCAAAGCGAAACGCTGCGCGCCAAATATCAGCGACATTACGACGAACTCATCTCAAAGCATCGCTATCACCTGTTGATGCGCAATCAAAAGATCAACATCCCCGGCAAGGTCAATCACTCAGACGATGAGTTGGCGTTTCTGTCTTATTATCCGCTGTTGCAATACGAGACTGACGCGGCGTTGCGCAAGGTCTATCAGGAAAGCCTCGAACGTGCCTGGCTGATCGAACGTCCCGAACGCAATCCGTTGTGGAATTACATTTACGCGGTGGGCTGTGAAAGTAAGGAATTCGATAAGATAGAAAGTATGTTCACGCTGTGGGACATTCCGATGGATCAAATCGAATGGACGGTGAAAAACTCAGAGCGTAACGATGTGATAGGCGATGTATACGCCGACCGTCACGGACACGCGCAAGCCTTGACGGTGCTGCCTTACCGCGAATTGCCGATGCACAAATGGAACGGCAATCCTTACCAACTCGACGGCGGCAACGGCGGACGCAGCGAAGATGACGGCGCTTATTTTCTCTTACCTTATTGGCTGGGGCGTTATCACAAGCTGATTAGCGAATGAAAAAAACCCGCCCGTTGAAATATCCAGGGCCAACGGGCGGGTGTCACGGGGTAGTAACTCGTTAAAAATTTTCAGGCTTAATTGAGGTTTTCCATCATCTGCAAACCGGCGGGGCCAAGCAGCACAATGAACAACACCGGGAACAGAAACACAGCCAGCGGGAAAAGCATTTTCACCGCCGCCCGTTGTGCAGCTTGTTCAGCGCGTTGACGGCGCTTGGTACGCAAGGCTTCTGAATAAACCCGAATAGCCCGCGCAATCGAAGTGCCGAAGCGATCGGTTTGAATCAACATCGCGCACAGGCTGCGTAAGTCTTCGACGCCGGAACGTTCGGCGAGATTGCGCAAAGCTTCTTCACGTTGGCGTCCCATCCGAATTTCGGTGTTCACCAAACCGAACTCATCGGCGATGTCAGGATGCACATTCTTCATTTCTTCTGACACGCGCGTGAGAGCGGAATTCAAACCCAAGCCGGCTTCAACCGAAATCACGAGCAAGTCCAGCGCATCGGCTAGCCCGCGTCGCAACCGTTCCTGCCGCGCGTTTACCATGAAGCTCAGAATCTTGTCGGGTAACAAAAAACCCAGCAGAACTCCGGCACCGATATAAATCAACGAATCGCCCAACGCCTTGCCCGCAACCAGCAAAATCAGCACCACTAACAACGGAAACCCTACCAAGCTGACCATCTTGATCGCATAAAAGATCATCGTGGAATTCTCTGACCGATAGCCGGCGTGCATGAGTTTCTGTTCGATTTTCTTCGCTTCCGAAGCTGAAATCGGCGCGAGTTTATTAATTTCGTGCGCGGCCTTTTTCGCCATGTCGGCAGCCTGATTTTCTTTAGCGGCACGATCTTCGCCTTCCGCTTCTGCGGCGAAATCACGATCGGCACGATAGCCTTCCAGTCGGTCAAAGACCGAGGTTTCGGGCTTCTTGAACATGAGCAGCGCCGCGACGCCCAAAAAGGCAAAGAATCCTAATGCAAAAATAATAACCATATCGCCTCTACTTCTCTCGTAAGTTCAGTGGCACAACGGACACGAAGCCTACGACTTCGTGTCCGGCCAGACTTAACCTCATCAAATCTGAATTTTCATGATTCTGTTAATCACGGCCATACCTATGCCCTGCAACACGCAAGCGGCCATTAAAAGCTGATGGCCTTTTTCGGTCTGCCACATAATGCTCATGTAACCAGGGTTGATATACGACACGACCAACGCGATAAAAACCGGCATACCGCACAACACGCGCGCCGACATGCGCGAAGAGGTGGTTAGTGTGTTGAGGTCTTCCAAAATACGGAAGCGCTCACGAATCGTGGTAGAAACCTTTTCCAGAATCTCTGACAGGTTACCGCCCGTTTCGCGTTGAATCATGATTGCCGTGATGCACAAGTGCAGATCAAGCAACGGCACCCGTTCCGCCATATTTTCCAGCGCAATTTTGACGGACAAGCCTAGATTCTGTTCTTCATACGTGCGGCGAAATTCCGTTGATACCGGGTCAGGCATTTCCTTCGAAACCATGTGCAATGCTTCTGAAAAAGCGTGGCCCGAAGACAGCGCGCGGCTCATCAGTTCAAGCGTGTCGGGCAGGTCGGCCATGAATTTATCGAGCCGTTGCTTGCGCTTACGCATCACGTGCCACAGCGGTACGTAACCGGTAACGCAGCCCACCCCCAGCGCGAGCAGCAGGTGCGCCCCCAGCATAGAAACCGCCAGCATCCCTAACAAACCCGCCACCCCCATAAACATAAACAAGCGCATCACGGTCAGGTGCAAATCGGATTGGTCAATCATGCGCTTGACCCATTTCACGAATTGCACGCGCTTGAGAACTTCGTTGACGGAAGGAATTTCCGACAAGAGTTCATCGCGCGCCAACCTGATCTTGTTTACGTCTACGCCGCCGCCGCCCATCGCAGCGTTGGCATACTCATCATCGAAGCCGAGCATGACTTCGCGCAGGCGCTTTTCCATGCGCTCGCGCTCTTCGACCGACTTGCGCGTAATCATCAGATACGTCGCGTAAGTCACGCACAGGCAAAATAAAAATACGAAAAACGGCATCATAAGCTTTTATCCTTTCCCGATTCCTTCAGAGGGCTTAGTCAGAGGGCCTTAGTCAGAGGGCTTAGTCCTCTGTGCGTTCAAACCACGTCTCATCCACCTTGAAGCCTGAAATGCGCAGGTGTTTCACCAAAACCGGCGGTGTACCGGCGGGGCGATGTTTGCCGATCACCTTGCCTTTTTCATCTACGCCTTCGCGTTCGTAACGAAAGATGTCGTTGACGCGCACTTCGTGTTCATCCAGGCCAATGATCTCTGAGATATAAGTCACGCGACGCGAACCGTCGCTTAACCGCGAAGCCTGTACGACCAGATTGACCGCCGAAGCGATCTGCTGGCGCATGGCGCGTTCGGTCAGTTTCATGCCGGACATTTGAATCATCGTCTCGATCCGCAACATCGCATCGCGCGGGTTGTTGGCGTGAATCGTCGACATCGAACCATCGTGGCCCGTGTTCATAGCCTGCAACATATCAATCGCTTCTTCGCCGCGTGTTTCGCCGATAACGACGCGGTCAGGACGCATACGCAAGGCGTTCTTAACGCAATCGCGCGCTGTTATATCGCCTTTGCCTTCGATGTTTTTGGGACGCGTTTCGAGCCGGACGACGTGTGGTTGTTGCAACATCAATTCGGCGGCGTCTTCGATGGTGACGACGCGCTCGTCTTCGGGGATGTATGACGAAAGTGCATTGAGCAAGGTCGTCTTACCCGAACCCGTACCGCCCGAAATGATGATGTTCATCTTGGCTTTCACACACATCTTGAGCAGTTCGGCCATGTCTTTGGTCATCGCGCCTTTCTGAACCAGGGCGTCGAGTTTGAGCGGGTTCTTACCGAAACGGCGAATTGAGAGCGTAGGGCCATCCAACGCAATCGGCGGGATGACGGCGTTCACACGCGAACCGTCAGGCAAGCGGGCGTCCACCATCGGCGACGATTCGTCAATGCGCCGGCCTACCGTTGAGACGATGCGTTCGATCACGCGCATCACGTGCTCGTTATCGTTGAAAGTCACCCCCGAACGTTCAAGCTTGCCCGCGCGTTCGATATAAATCTTGTAAGGCGAATTCACCAGAATGTCAGAGATCGTCGGGTCAGAGAGCAACTGTTCGAGCGGGCCTAAGCCGAATAACTCGTGCCGCACCTCTTCGATCAGCCGTTCGCCTTCGACAATGGAAAGCGGTACTTCCTGCCCGTTCAACACATCCTTGGCCAGACGTGAGACCTCGCCATGCACCTGCTGCGGTGTGAGCAGGTTGATCTTGGTCAGATCCATGCGGTTGATGAGTTCGCGGTGTAAGCGCGCTTTCAACTCTTGAAAAGCCGTCGCCTGCTGTTGCGGAGCAGCGGCGGCCCCGTTTTGTCCTGGAGCGCCCGCGACACCGTTCGGCGTGGGCGAAAATCCGTTGGAACCCAATCTTTCACGTAACGACATAGCACTTCCTATTTTTCCTTGAGCCTGGGGGGAAGCTCCAGCGAGTGGATTAAACGACAAGGGGTCGTGCGATGATTCAAGGCAAGAAATTTACACGTACCACGGGCGGGAATCGGGCGTAACCGCACTGCGGCGGCGACGTGACCGATTCGCGTCTCAGCACATGTAAAGGGTCGTTACGGAGGCCTTCTAACGAGGCGCGGAGAAATGTGTGTTGCCTACTCCTGCTCTTCCGACGACACCGTCACCAAACACCAGCGCCTCAGCAGGCGCATCCTTAGCAGGTGCATTCACGGCTAGCGGGCGCTAGGCGCGAAACTGCATCTGAGGTTCTTCGGCAGGGCCAGGGGGTAAAGCTGGGGGTAATGCGCGCTGGTTGGAACGCGGCATCACCGTGACCTTGCCGTTCGCAGAAGCTCCGTTGCTGGAACTACTGCCGCTGCCCAATCTAAAACGACTGGGCAATAACTTGCTCAAGAGACTTCTCTTTTCGCTGGGCGCTTCGGCTTGTTCCGGCGCGGCGGCGCCGTAAGCCGTAGCCAGTCGCTTGATTTCAGCGACCACCGGCGAGTTGAAATTGCCGCCCGCGAGCGGCTGTCCCAAGTTGATCGAATTAATAACGCCAGCGTAATCGTTCGTGATAAACGCCGAAATCTTTTCGCCGAGATAACGCTCGACGTGACGCAGTTCAAGATTGCTTTGCTTGCTCCATTTGTTGATGACCGTCTTGATCTTGGAGCGCGAATAACCCAGCCGGTCGAAAATCGTCAGCGCGCGTTGGGCGCTGCGCACGGCCAGAATGTCCAGGGTCAGCACCAGCATCACGTCATCGGCGTTGTCGAGCGCCGCCAGCGTGTTGGCGTCGAAGGTGTGCGGCAAATCCAGCACGACGTAATCGTGGTTTTCGCGTAACACCTGAATGACTTCCATCAACGGTTCAGGGCGTATGTCTTCTGCCGCGTCGGCGTTGCGCGGCGCGGGCAGCACGGCCAGATCGGAAGAATGCGGCGCGAGATAGCTCGCCAGCAAACCTTCGTCGAGGCGCGCGCGGTTGACGACCAGATCGGCAATCGAAAATTTAGGTTTAATGCCGTAAAAGATGTCGAGGTCGCCCGCTTGCAAATTCAAATCCACAATGACGGCGGGAGCCTGCAAGGCGACAGCCAGATTGGCCGCGAGGAAGGAAGTGCCACAGCCGCCTTTGCTCGAAAAGACGCTGATGACGCGGCCTCGTTTCTTATTGCCTCCGCCGGGTTTCATCACGAATTCAGACGCGCGATCAATCACGGTCTTGAACTCTTCGGCGATGATCGGCAAGCGCAAAAATTCGCGCGCTCCGGCTCGCAAAGAAGCGAGAATGAGTTCCGGCGAAGGATTACGCGAAGCGCAAATGATAACAGTATCAGGGCACACGGCCGTGATGCGCTCGCATAACGACCAGGCCTGCCCCGGCGTCGCGCCGAGCGTCACAATGACCGCCGAAGGCCGCCACCGCACTGCATCGGCATAAACTTGTTCGATGTCATCACTGACTGCCAAAACTCGCGCGCGGCGGTCTGATGAGAGCGCTACGCGTAAGCTCTGTGCGGTTTCCTGTCCCGTGGCAAAAATGACAAACGTTAGTGATTGGTTCATGGGTTTATCAATCAGTCGTCTTAGCAAGATTACGGACTCACGTCTTGACTCTTGCCCCGATCACGTCATCGTCCGGCTTGCCCTGGAAAAAGCCTGCCTGGCGGCACCTTGATCGGTCGTATGTGTTTTCATTCTGTTTCAATCAGCGTGTCGCCGCAATGGCGCACGTCAGCGAAACAGCCCATCAGATATTACCGGGAATAACTCCGGCGCTTTCTGCATTCGTCGTCGCAACGAACGGTCTCATCGTATAGACATACCCGAATAAGGGTACATTGAAATTAAACCGGTAATTCCTGATCTCGACTCTCACTGAACCGGAATTCATCCCGAATGTCGGTCCCGGTTGAATCGGAGCAGTGATCCCTGAATAGTTGACAACTACGTTAGCGGTGGTGAGACCAGATGCAACCGGTCGCGCGTTCATAGCGGGAGTGGGCGTGCCGAAGACCACCATGTTTTGCACTTGCATCCTGCTTGGGTTACTCGGGGGGTTTGCGCTTCCGCTTGCGGCGGTATTCATGCAAGCAAAACGCGCGCCGCGCCGTGCCGCTTCTGACAAGGCGTTATAAGCCGCCATCGCCCGTCCGACCTCGATGATGCCGAACACTAACGTGAAAAACACCATGCCGCCGATGGCCATTTCCGGTAACGAAAGTCCGCGCTCGCGCGACGGGGCCAGTTTTCGTATTTGTTTTCTGCGCAACATTATCTTCTCCTTGAGTTTTCCGCGAAGGAAAACTGCGTCACATCACCACAGTCGGCGCACGAGCCAAAGGTGGCTCATACATTGACTGTATTCAACTGTTTGCCAAGGGCGTGACGGCTGCGAATGAGCCGCCACGCCACTGCCTTGCCACTGTTTGATGCCGACAATTTTAGCTGCCGGCATAACGCATAGCGGTACGCACATTGATGGGATAGCTCAACCATTGCCTACCCGGATTGTTCACTCTTCCATTGACGAACACCGGCTTGCTACCGAATACCGGTTGATAAACAACGTTGGTGGTAGACACCGTCACCGTTTGACCTGCGATGACGGTGCCTGTGACCGCAACCGTTATGTTCGTGTCCGTCACTCCTGGATAAAGCAACCTCGTCGAGTCGGTGCATTCAGCCGTTTGGCCGCAGGCGGCCATCCGACTGGCAGTCAACCGCTCTGATGCCGTATTCGGTTTGTCAGACATATAGACAGCCCCGGTCATCGTCGCGCGTAACATAGTCGAGCGCATGTGAAAATAACGTCCGAACTCTGCCACGCTGCCTAACAACAGAATCATCACTGGCATCGCGATCGCTGTTTCAACGAGTTGTAACCCTCGCTCACGACGACGCTTGATGGGTGTTTTAGTAAGTCTTCTCAACATGTTGTTTCACCTCAACGATAAAGGACGGGGGCAGAAAAGCCGCTCGCCATATCAGCAGTTTCCGTTACGGTCAGCGTATTCGAAGCGCCCGTGGCACAACCGCCGCCGCCGGGAATCATCACGCGATCACCGATGTATTCCAATTGCAGACGACCGGTACTCGTCGGACGCTTTTTCAAAAAGAAAGCGCCGTATTTATAGGTCGCAAACGTGCCGTATTCATAAGCACCATTGTTACCCGGTGGGTTAAACCACGTTGACTTTTTCATGATTCCCATAACGAGAATCCGGCGTCCCGCAGCCCCAGGTCGCACCGAACCGCCTGCCATTGGCGCTGTAGTGCTCGTTCCCGCTTTATATTGGGCATAGGTAATGTTTTCCTTGATGTTGGTGTCAGGGGGAAATTCAGTGGCGAACTGCGAACCGATGCCACCGACAGTCAAAGAAGTATTCGAGTCGGCATAGTCATTGAAGATGGTATTCAACCCAGATCTGATATTCACAGACGCCGGGTGAGTGTTGGCGTCATGCCCAGTGTCTTTGCTGTAGCATCCGTTTAGGGGAATCACCATCTGTTTGTTGAGATCGCTGCCCGCTGAACCGGTGTTGCCGTTAATCACTTCATAAGTCGCCGAGAGAGCATCGCACGGCGGCGTCATGTTGGTGTTATAGGTGCAACCCTTAACGTAAACCCTGTTGCCACCGGTGCAAGTGCCCGAGGTAGAGAGGGTGCCGGTACCGACGTTGTCTTCCACCAAAACCAAGCGCGAAAGATTCGTGATGGTCGTCAACCCCGGATCATTCGCCGTTCCTGCTGCGGTGGAACCACTCGCTGATTGCCCGGCAATCGCACGCCGGTTGAAAGTGACGGAATTGGCTCCGCCTAACGCCATCTGTGCGATATAAACATTCACGGCCTGCGGTTGCAGGTTGACCCTGACAAACCGCACCCTTGGGGCATTGGTTGTCGAACTGGCTGTGGTCGCATCCCACCCCGTGCCATTGTTATCGAATTGGCTCAGATTGGCCGCGAACGTAACGTTGCCAGCCGGGATATTCACTGCTGCCACGTTGAAGTTATAACTGTTGGCGACCGCCGTCGCACGAGCTACGGCAGAACTGATACCACCTCCGGGTACGGTGTTGTTCAGCGACATGGCCCCCGCCATCGCCGCCGCATCGGCAGCATTCTGTAACTCGGTGCCTGCCGCATAAAAATTACTGACGTCTACGGCCAAGCCCGCCGCCATCAAAAACGTCGTGAAACCCAGCGCGGCGACGGCGATCATGACACCTCGCTCGCGTTTGTTTCGATGTGATTTACCTTTTCCTATCAGCCTCATTTGCATTACTCCTTTCTTACCTACTATGCCTTTGCCTGCTGTCGCCGACGGAATTTCGCCTGCGATCAGATCTGTTCAAACTGTATCGTTGTGTAAGGGGGACGTTTCGGAAAAAACATCCCGGAAGATTGTGGGTAGTGAAACCCGCCGCGCCGAGCGCGTAATCCCGCAAGCAGCATTTCTGCTTTTCACGAAAACTACGCGTTCGTCGCCGCGCGTTATGAACCGTTATCAACCCTGACTGTAATGCAACTAACTGACTCCCATTCGGGCTTATTCCCTTAGGGGCGCGTTTGTGCAGTCACAGTCGCGGTAGCAGGCACTTGAATCTTCCATTGCAAAGCGGTGACACCTTTGTCGAGGGTGGTGCCACGCTTGATCGTGGGCTTAGCGTTGGAGGTAGTCGGCGCCGAGGGCACTCTTTCCGGCGCTTTCTCTATAGGAGTGGCACTCGGCGCTGAAGTATTACTCGGTACGCCTTGTGGTGGGCCAATCTGATTAGCCGGGCTGGATGGGTCAATGACAGCAGGGGCTTCAGTGCCAGTGGCTGGCGCGGCAGGAGCCGTCGCATCGCCGCCAGTCGTCGCCGGAGCTTCTCCATTAGCCGGGCCATTGGCCGGATTCGCGCCGCCTTCCACCGGCATCGCTTCGCCTGCGGGCTTTTCAACATCAGGCGCAACGTCAGGTGAGGTTGCGCGTGGCGTAGCGGGCGCTTCACCGTCGGTTTCGTTCTTATCGCCTTCGGCTTTCGGCGCGTCAGGATAAGACGTACCCAGCGGCGAACCGTTGCGGATGCCTTCGACCCCTTTGTATGTCGGCACTTGATCGGGGTTCCAGGGCTTGATGAGGGTTGTCGTCACGATGAAAACAATTTCAGTCTCGTTCTTTTGGAAAGATTTCGACTTGAACAAATTGCCGATGATCGGAATATCCGCAATGACCGGGATTTTGCCCAGCGATTTGGTTTCGTTGTTATCAAGCAAACCGGCGATGGCGAACGTCTGGCCGTTTTGCAATTCAATCGAAGTCTTCACGCGACGCGCGCGCAAAGCGGGAATACGATAACCGCCGAAATCAATGCCCGAAGCAAAATCCAGCGTCGAGACTTCCGGTTCGATATACAAGCGAATGTGCTGTTCATCCAGAATCTCAGGTTTGAAATTCAGCCGCACACCGTATTCTTTCCACACCACCGAAACGCCGCCGCCGCCGCCGCCACCGGAGCCTTGCAGAATCGGCACCGGGATTTCGCCGCCCGCCAGAAAGCTGGCTTCCTTGCCATCCATCGCCACCAGATTCGGTTCAGCCAGCGCACGCAACGCGCCGCTGGTTTGCAGCGCACGGATGTAGTTAGCGATGCCATTGGTGAAGAAGAAAATGTTCATAGAACTCGTCGCAGCACCCAAGATGTCCACTGTTCGAAGGGGACCGCCGGAGATCGCCGAGGTGGAAACCGGTGAGCGTCCCGTGTTCGTAGTGCCACCGACTTGTCCATCTTGCACGACGGGTGTGTAGGCATATTCCGCCAGCTTATTGCGTTGCACTTCAGCCACTTTGACGTGCATCTGCACTTGCGCAATGTTCTCGACCGTTTTCGCCGCGAGGTTGACGGTTTTGTAACCCGCTGCTTTCACGACCGCGTCCACTTGCGCCATGACCGCGTTCGGCACATTACCCGAAATCACGACCGCGCCATTCGCCTGACTCAGGCGGATGTCGAGATTGGGAAAGAGCGCGCGCACTTGCGAATCAATTTGCGCGAGGTTGACGCGCACATCTACGTCAAAGAAAACGAATTGCGTGGTGTCTTTCGACCACGCGGTAAAACGCGCGCGTCCGCTGATCTTGCCATTGACCATCATCTGGTTCGGGGCCACCAGAACGGCTTCGGCGACTTCGGTATTTGAAACTGCGAGGCGTCCGATAGATTCATCAAACACCACTAAGGCGGATTGTCCGGCCAGCACATATACCGGCACCGGTTCTTTAGGCGGGGTAGCGAACGACACGCTGATGCTGGCTTCTTGCGCGAAGCTCTGGGCATATGCCAGCAGGCTTCCGACAAACATCATTAGCGCCGTAGTAATGAGAGACAGCCCTCTCAGCCTGGTGTGGCGAGAGGGATTACGGGGTTGATTAAGCATGGTTCATTTCTCCTTAGTAATATCCTGCTGACGCGCTTGCAGCCCTGGTCTGGCGCATATTGTCAACAGTTCGTGGGTTTATACCTTTCATTCGCATCGGCACCTCGATTTCTCACCAACTGCTGGCGGCAGCGGCCTGAAATCACCAATCACGAACCAAAGAGCTTAAAAAGAGCGAAGGTCAGCATTGCCCGCGCCGCGTCGTCGTTTCGATAGAAAGCTAGGGGGAGCGCTTTCGGACGACGTGCAACCGAGACAATGAGATAAGACAAGACAATGGCGGTCACGCCGCCTCAGTAAGTCATCAGTAATTTGAAGGAGAGAGCTGGGGACGCTGTCAGTCAGTAGGTTATGTAGGTAACGCGACTGACCGACAGCCTCTTAAAAGGGGATTTGGCCCTTTCAAAAAATCAGTAGAAAAGCGGCAAAGTCATTGCCTCGGAAACGCCACTTCAGCGCGCTTGCTGCCGCTGTAAACCTGCACGGTATTCTGCGGCGGAGCGGGAGGAGCCGCAGCGGGCGCGACAGCAGCAGCCGCAGCTTTGCGGGGAGCAGGCGCGTCAGAGTTGTCGTCTTCCCACGCGGCGCGGCGCGACGCGCGTTGCGCACCCAACGCACCTGGCGGTTGAAAACTCGGAGCCATTGCCGGGTTTTCCCACGAGGGCGGCGGCGGCGCGTCTTGCACTGCGTCATTGCTCATCAAAGATTGGTTCTTCGCCCCCGGCGTTACCACCGGGTTTTGATCGGTGAAGCTGCGCACGATCAAACGCAATTTGGTGTCAAAAGATGACATCACCAACTTTTCAGCCTCTTGCGGCGTCACCAGCAAGGTGATGGTTCTGACGCTTTCCGGGTTCACCTGCTCTTTGGGCGTAGCCATGTTCTGTCCGGTCGCCAGCACTTTGATGTTCTGCAATACGACTTTCGCCGTCGTATTGGCGCGACCACCCGAGGCGATCCTGATGATGGAAATTACGTCCACCAGCATGCCTGGTGAAAGCAAACCGGCGACTCCGGCTTCGTCGTCAACCCGCACCGTCATCGCGCGATAACCTTCCGGCACCAATGACGATATGCCGGGCAACGATCCTTTCGGCGCCAGGCGAAATTCAGTAATCGGTTCGCGCGCTCCAAGGGCATTGATCGTAACCCGCCCGACTAAGTCTTCCGGCTTTTGGAACGATAATTCCGGCGTGATCGCCTTGGGGTATTGAATCTTGGTCAATTGCTCAGGATTTAACTGCGTCCCCAACGGCACTTCGACTTTGGCGACGACAATCTCGTTCAGGTTTTCGGCTACGACGTTTTTCGAGCCTTTGTTGAGAGACATCAAAGCCAGAAAGCCAAATAGTCCGGCTCCGGCCAATATGATTGCGATGATCTTGTTGTTTTTCACAGCTTTTCACTCCTATCAGATGGCCTGTCAAACCGGCCTGCTCTGATGAACGCCAGTCAGGTGGGCGCAATGTTGATGCGCCCACTAGGCTGTTTCGGGCCTGTTTCGGGCCTATTTCGGAAAAGTAACTTCGGTACGCTTAGGGCCGTTGAAAACTTCGATAATGTCAACGCGAGGGGCCGCTGGTGCGACCGGGGCGACACCGTTTCCGGCTTCGCTGGCGCTGGCTCCTCCCGTGCGAACGACGCGACGCTGACGGGGCGCAGGCGCAGTACGAGGCATATCTTCATCCAACATCTGATTGCTGGGTTTAGGAATGTCCTGCACGTTGTCACCATTCAACAAATCTTGGCTGCGCATGCCGCTGCCTACCGAAGAGGAAACATCCGCCAAATTGCGCACGATGAGTCGCAGGCGCGTTTCTTGTGATGCGATAACGCATTTTTCCGCCTCAGCCGGCGTCACCAGCAAGGTCACCGACCTTACGCTTTCGGGCGTTACCTGTTCTTTGGGCAGTCCCATGTTCTGACCGGTCGCCAGCACCTTGATGTTTTGCAACACTACTTTAGCGGTGGCGGCATCGCGCCCGCCTTGATCGAAACGAATGACGGAAATCACGTCTACTGTCATGCCGGGCGACATCAAACCGGCCACGCCCGCTTCGTCATCTACTTTGATGGTTAACGCGCGATAGCCTTCGGGCACCAACGCCGCCAACCCCGCCAACGATCCCTTGGGAGCCAACCGGTATTCGGTCAGCGGTTCGCGCGGGCCAATGGCATTGATCGAAACCCGTCCGATCAAGTCTTCCGGCTTACCGAAAGCCAGTTCAGGCACGGCGGATTTCAGCACGTTCACCTTCTCCAGATGATCGGCATTGAGTACTGTGCCCAACGGAATTTCGGCCTTGCTAATCACCAGATCGGCGACGTTCTCGGCCGCCGGATCGCTGGAACTTCTGGTCATGGAAAACAGGGCAAGCAGGCCGAATAAGCCCGCACCCCCTAGGACGAGTAATAAAAGTTTGTTCGATTTCATAACTTCAGGACTCCAGTTCTTTTCACTGTTCACCGGCACCGTTCACCAGTTGAAACAGCTCAGGCGCGTGCTTGCGGGAGTTGCCAGGCCAACGCCAATACGCTTCCCAGGCAAATCGCCACCCCGTAAGGTAATGCCTCTTTTTTATTCGCCGGCACGGGAAAGCGCGGCATGGTATTCCCCGGCAATAAGCCGTACATAATCAACATTACGCGTTCATACAGACTGCGAATTTCTCCCGCGCGAAGCTTCGTCAAGATGGCAAGCACGGCACCGGTAAGAAGCACGCTAAAAAATGCTTGCGGCACCAACGGCCAACCGATGATCGCGCCAATCGCGCCGAACCATTTCACGTCGCCCGGCCCGGTCGCACGCGAAAACCAGCGCATCAGCAACATCAAGCCGAAAGCTCCTGCGCAACCCATCAAGCTGCGTCCAAGCCCTTGCCAACCACCTAGCCAAGCGTTCGCTGCCAGCCCGCAAAAAAAACCCGTCAACACATACACATTCGGAATGCGACGATAGCGCACGTCGTAGTAACAAACGATAAAACCAATCGAAAATATGAGCGCCAAACTCGTTAAGATATGAGGGGACATCGCAAGATTCCTCTGACAATTTCAGGTTGTGATACGGGAGGGGGATGCGGGCAAACTCGACGTTGAAACGGAGTTCATCATGTGGGCCGCGAGTGCGACCATTTGCTTAACTGAGCGAGAGGGAAGCCACAGCTTAGGCTGCGCGCGCTAATGAATGAACCCTGACGAGGCAATAGGTTGTTGGCGCGTTTCTGGTGATTACCCACTAGAAACGCGCCAGTTGGTCGGCTAAAAATCGCGGTTAACTCTCGTACGCTGAAACCAGCGCTTCGATTCCTTACTCGACTTTTCTTCCAAACCATTAAAGGCGCTGGTTACCACTGGTGAACGAAACGCCAAAAACTAGGCCAAGATGCTGGTCAAAGCGCTGACGCGCGACTCGATCGCACTGCCCAGGCTGGTAAAAATACCTGCCACCGCAATTGAGATCAACGCTGCGGCAACAGCATACTCAGATAATTCTAAGCCTGCCTCATCTTGCCAAAAATGATTCACTTGATTGAAATGATGTTTCATTTTGATCAGTCACTCCTTTTCTTCTGATTTCTGCGGAGTGGTTAAGCGAGAGGCGCAACCCTTTCAGCGTTGCACCTCTCGCTTGCCAAAAACTACGCCAAAACGCTGGTCAAAGCGCTGATACGCAATTGAATCGCACTGCCCAGGCTGGTGAACGCAGCAGCCACGGCGATGGCGATCAACGCCGCGCCAACCGCATATTCCGACAGTTCCAGACCTGACTCGTCATTCCAAAAATTCTTAACAGTATTCATTGTGTTATGCTCCTTTATTTGCAAACTTAAGTTATTGGGGTGTTGTTAGCTCTTGCTACTAATCGTTCGGCCTTACGGCGGCGTATGATTTACCTACGCCGCCGTAAGACTTACTCATGCCAGCGCCACGCTTAACTGATAGCCGTCATAACGGCTTCAGCGTCACGCTTTCGCGCTCTGAAAACTACGCCAAAACGCTGGTCAAAGCGCTGATACGCAGTTGGATCGCACTGCCCAGGCTGGTGAACGCAGCAGCCACCGCGATGGCGATCAACGCTGCGCCAACGGCGTATTCCGACAGTTCCAGACCTGACTCATCATTCCAAAAATTCTTAATCGTCGTATTCATTGTTTTTTGCTCCTGTTTTGATTTGTTCTGACCTTCGGGCTTATGTGTACTTTGAACACCCGTCCCGACCATCAGAAGTTGCCTACCGCACTACCACAGGCTCGAAACGCCTGCCGTAGCGAGTTACGTCCGCGAACGCGCGCGACTCGCACTTGCCAGTCTGTTCAACGGACTTTTTCAACAAACGTGACAAGCACTTGACGACCCTTGCGAGTCTCAACTGCCAGCCGGGGGAAAAATCTGTATGCGCTTGCGCTCGCAACTTGCTGCGATGAGCGCGCGCTCCGCCGTCTGACTCAGCGCGTTTTTTTATCTCGACACACGGATGCGCCCCCACTGCAAAGTGGTGTAGCAATCCGTTGCACCGTTTGGCGCGCTGTAAGCCTTTTACCTGCGGTTTAGAAAGAAATTCTTTTAGGGTCTGTTAGGTTGCGACTACGACTCTTGAGAGACGCTATCTGATGCGGGATCGCTCGCGCAGTGCAACTGTTTGCTGTCAGCCAGTTCGTGGTTGGCTTGCGGCGCAGGGCTTTGCAGCCTGCCTCATTCATCGGTATTAAAAAGCGGCATAACGTCTGAGAGCCGCGCATTTCGTTCTCGCATCTCTCGTCGTCACCCAATAGTGGACGGCATATTGATGTATTACACAAAAATCCTACTACACGAGTGCCTACGTAAGGCGGGCAGGAAGGATGGCCTCGCGTTTAACCCTAAAAGCAGCCGAACGGCGTGAGATTACTCACCATAAGACAGGCTATTTATCATAAGTTGGCGATGAGTTCGTGAAGCTGTAGCGGCAAAGTGTCAGCCGACTGCTGCTCTTTGACTGAGAGCGGAGCGCCGAAAGTAAGTGTGACAGTCCCCGGTGCAGCCCCCCGCCCAAACCAACGACGCCGACGGACTTTCACTTCGTATAAACCATCTATCCGTATCGGCACGACCGACACATTCAAGTCTTTTGCCAGTAAGCCGATGCCAGGCATAAACGGACGCATCGTGCCATCGGTCGTCACCCGGCCTTCGGGAAAGACCAACACGCTGTAACCGCGCTCAATCGCTGCGCCTGCATATTCGAAGCTGCGCCGAAAACCGCTTTGGTGCGGCAGCGGAAATACATTGAAGCAAGTCACGACCAAAACGTATTGCACGCGCAACCACCAGCGCCGCCACCACGGCAACGCGACATCAGGGTAGCGAAAACTGCGCAAGCGTTCGCCGTCCATCGCAATCGCCAGCCGATGGCGGAAGCGCCACGGCAGCGCCGCCAGAATCAGGCCGTGATCAACCATCGAAATGTGGTTGCAGACAAACAGCGCCGGTTCGTGTAAGCCGCGCAGGTTTTCCTGTCCGCGCGTCCGCGTCCAACACAGCAGGCGCGTCTCTGGCAGGATCAAAACGTAATACCAAAACATCCGCACCAACCACGTCAGCCGATTCATCGCCCAATGCGGATAAGGATAAATCCGTTTAGGAGCAGCCAGCGTCGCACCGCTGCCAGCCATCGCCGGAACATCCAAAGCCACCATACGCTCTAACTCGCGCAGCGTCGTTTGCGGCGTAATGGCTGCGTCATCCAGTTCTAACTGAAAGCGATCTTCGAGCGCGCTCGTGAGCGATACGCGACCGAGCGAATCAAGTCCTAAACCACTGCTCAACTCCGCTTCGAGCGAAAGAGCTTCAATTTCAGTCACGCTGCGTCCGCTGACCTGCGCCAGCAATTGCCACAAGGGCGAGACCGTAGCTGGCGCGCCTGCTGTCGCTTGATCGCTCAGTTGTCGTTCCGCCCAATGCTTAACCAGCGGCTTGCGAACTTTCTGCGTCGCCGTACGCGGGAAGTCAGCTTCGGGCCAGCGCAACCAACGGCGCAGTTGCTGCGCTTCATTCAACGTAGCGTTGGCACGCTGCACGGCGGCATCAGCAACGGCGGCATCACCATCACGCAAAATCAATACGGCAAGGGCTTCAGGGCCGTTGGCGGTTTCGAGGCCGACGACACAACTTTCCTTGATGGCGGACTGTTGATTGAGCGCGGCTTCGAGGTCGGCGGGAAAGATATTCAATCCCGCAGCGGTGACGATTACGTCTTTGGCGCGGCCTTTGAAAAACAGATTGCCTTGCGCGTCCAACGCGCCTATGTCGCCGGTGCGCAGCCAGCCGCCTTCGGTCGTTAGTGAATGAGCTTTACCTGACTGCCAATAACCTGTTGCGACGTTTGCGCCGCGCACCAGAATCGTACCGTCGGCATCCAGCTTGAGTTCCTGCCCCGGCAGCGTCTTGCCAATCGAACCCTGGCTGAGTTTGAACGGATGATTGACGCTCACCAGCGAAGCCGTCTCAGTCATTCCGTAACCTTGCACTACCGGAAAACCCAACCGCATCCAGAACTGTTCTGTCTCCACCGGCAACGTAGCGCCGCCCGCCACAAACGCCCAACACTTCCAGCCCAATCGTTTATGAATGTCACGAAAGCGCCACCAACGCACTAACGGATGTTGCCTTCAGCGGCAGCGAATCGTTGCTTAAACTTATCCAGCTTCCCTGCCACGGCGTAATCGCGTTCGAGCTTATCGCGCAGCGTTTCGAGTTGGCGCGGTACGGCGGCGATGACCGAGATGCGTTCGCGCTTGACCGTAGCGATGATGTCAGCCGGATTCAGCGTATCGGAGAAATGCACTTCGCCGCCCAATAGTTGCGGTACGAAAATGCCCATAAACTGTCCGAACACATGGCTCAACGGCAGCAGGCATAAAAACCTGATCGGATGAAACAGCCGCTCCCACTTGCGATATTCGTCAATTCCCTTTTCCAACGGCGCGAGGTTGGCGAGCAGGTTGCGATGCGAGAGGCATACGCCTTTGGGTTCCGCCGTCGTGCCTGAAGTGAAAATGATTTGCGCGATATCATCCGGTTGAAGGGTTGCCGCGACGTAACGTTCGGCAGAATGACGGCTGACTGTTTCGCTCAAGTCTTTTAGTGAAATCGTCTGCGCGCTAAGGGTAACGGCTTCGTCGCATACGATGAGTTTGGCGTTGACCTGTAGCTGAATGCGTTCAATGAAATCAGGCGCTGAAGCTTCGTCCAGCGGTACGACAACGGCTCCGCGCGCGAGACAACCGAACCACGCTGCCACCCACGCACCGCCGTTGGCTCCCCACAACAATACGCGGTCGCCTTTGCCGATGCCGCGCGTTTCCAGTTCGCGCGCGAACTGATAAGCCGTCGCGGCGAGTTGCGCATAAGTCCACCGCTCCGTTCGCAACCCGCGCCGTTGCACAAAAGCAATTTCGTCGCCGCGCTTTGCGGCATCGTCGAGCAAACTGAGTAACGAAGTGCGTGAAGCCATAAAGAAAAGAATACAGGAGTCAGAATTCAGGAGTCAGGAGATGTGCATACTCAATTTATTCTGACTCCTGAATTCTGACTCCTGTATTCCTGCCCGGCATCAAGACAACAGCAATTCCAAATCGTCCCTACCCAAATTGCGAATCAGGCTGTTGTCGGCGTTGATAATCGCATCAGCCAGATCGCGCTTGGTGTTTTGCAATTGCAGCACTTTTTCTTCGACCGTATCGCGCGCAATCAGCCGATAAGCGAAGACCTGATTTTGCTGTCCGATGCGATGCGCACGGTCAATGGCTTGCGCTTCGACTGCCGGATTCCACCACGGATCGAGCAGAAAAACGTATTCCGCCGCCGTCAGGTTCAAACCCAATCCGCCCGCCTTTAAGCTGATCAAAAACAGCGGACAGTCAGGGTCGTTCTGAAAACGTTCGACGCACGCCTGTCGGTTAGAGGTTTGTCCGTCGAGGTATTCATATGTGATGCCCGCTTCTTCGAGATGGCCTTTGAGCAGCGCGAGCAGGCTGGTGAATTGCGAAAAGATCAGCGCCTTATGGCCTTCTTCGACGACGGATTCGATTTGATTCAGCAACATCTCGAACTTCGCTGACGAATCGCCCGCCCGTTTCTTATCAATCAAACCGGGATGGCAAGCGGCTTGTCGCAAACGCAGCAACGCTTCGAGAATCAGGATTTTAGCTTTCCCCATGCCTTCTTTCTCGATGCGTCCCAACAGCGCGTCGCGGTAATGGTCGCGCAGGTCGTTATAAAGTTTGCGCTGCTTCGGTTCGAGTTCACAAAACAGCGTCTGTTCGACTTTGGCGGGTAACTCTTTCGCCACTTGCGATTTGGTACGCCGCAAGATGAAAGGCCGCAAGGCACTGGCTAACAGCTTGCGCGTTTCTTCTTCAGGATTGCGCGCGCCCGCCCCCGACATCTTGAACACTGACGAAGCGCCGAGCATACCGGGGTTCAAAAATTCAAACAGGCTCCACAATTCGCCTACGTGGTTTTCAATCGGCGTACCGCTCAACGCGAGTTTGTGTCGTCCGTTCAATAGCCGCGCCGCTTTGGCTGAAGCCGTCGTCGAATTCTTAATCGCCTGCGCTTCGTCAAGAATCACGTAATCGAATTCCATGTCCCTGAACATCACCGCGTCGTTGCGCAACGTGCCGTAGGTCGTGAGTACGATGTCGTAATTCTCAAAATTCTCAGTCGTCTTGTCGCGCAACGCGCCGGTGTGATCGAGCACGCGCAGGTTCGGCGTGAATTTCGCCGACTCGGCCTGCCAGTTAAAGACCAGCGACTTGGGCACGACGACCAGAGAAGTAGCGAGGGAGAGAGGGAGAGACGGAGACACGTTGCCATTCGCTCGCATCGCCGCCTCATGGTTCTTTCCGTTTTTGCCTTTTGCTGCCGCCTTTGTCTCTCTGTCTCTCTGTCTCTCTGTCTCTCTGTCTTCTGCGCGTAAAGCCCGACGGCCTTCGAGCAAGGCCAAGACTTGCGCCGTTTTGCCTACGCCCATGTCGTCGGCGAGGCAACCGCCGAAACCGAACTCGCTGAGAAAGTGCATCCAGCCGAGTCCTTCTTTTTGGTACGAACGCAGCTCGCCAACAAAGGTCGCGGGCTGTTCGATAGAAGTCACGCCGGAAAAGTTACGTATGCGGTCGCGCGCGGCGGCAAAGGCTGCGTCGAAATCGGCTTCGGGCTGCGCGGCGAGCAAGGCATCGAGTAAGGCTACCTGGCTTTTGTTGAAACGTATGTGATCGCCTTGCTCTTTACCGAGATTGACAAGCAATCCGAATTTGTTGAGCCATTCTTCGGGCAACGTGCCAAAGGTTCCGTCGTCGAGTTTCACTACGCTTTCGCCGCGCTGCAAAGCGGCGAGCAATTCGGGCAGACTGGCTTTCGTTTCGCCGAAATTCACCGAGCCGTGCAACTCAAACCAGTCAATGCCCGATTGCACATTGATCTTGAATTCGCCCGCACTGCGAAAGACTTTGCCTTCGGCTTCGACGTGCCAACCCAGGCCGACCAGATCGCGCACTGCTTTGGGCAAGCGGTTCGGCGCGATTTCCCAGCCGCCTTCCTTGTTATAAAAGTCGGGCAGCTTGTAACGAAACCCGTTTTGTCCTAACAGGTTTTGCGCACCGGTCTCATAAGCGCGATCACGTACGATGAAACGTTTTTCTTCCGGTTCATAAAAGCCGCGCGTCGCGTGATCGCTACGCACGACGCGGCCTCCGTAATCGAAACTCAACACGCCGCGCAAACGGTCTGGTTGAAAACCCGCCGCCATCTTTTCGGGCTTGCGAATCGTCAGCAACGGACGCGGAACCATCGAGATTTCGTCATAGCGATAATCTTCGGGCAAATCGAGCGGCGGCAAGTCGGGATAACGCAACAGCATTTGCAGCAACTCTTCGCGCTGTTCATAAGGCACAAGAATGCGCGACTCGCGGCGCATCAACGCAATCCAGTCAAACGCGCCGTGCATCTCAACCCGCGCCGCCAGTTTCTTAGTGAATAGAAACCCGCTGCCCAACAACACCAAAGGCTCGGTCAACGGCATCGTGTCTGCGCCGCGCGCCAGAATGCCGCGTAACTCCCACCCTTGCGGCGTAGGGTCAACCAGCAAGCGAAAATCCCACGGCGCGCCCGCGTCCCATTCCGGCAGCGCCCAATGCGCTTCGGGCAAATTCGTACGTTCGCGCAAACGTCCGCGCCCCGATTGAAAGATCAACGGCAAAACCATGTCAGGCAACGGCGGACTAAGCCTCACGCGCTGCGGCAGGTTGTTGTGACGGTCGGAATGGCTGTAGCTATACGAGGTATAAAATCCCTCGTGGCCGTAATGCTGCGAAGCGCCAGCGCAATAGGCGAGAATCTGCCGGTCATACACATCCGTGATTTCAGCCAGTTGAATGCGTGTGATGGGTTTATTTTTCGCTACGCCCCACGCGCCGTCTTTCTTGCGGTCACGGTGAAAAATCTCTATGACCGGATGCCCGCCTGACAAAGTGCCCGGCACGTCGAGTACGTAAAGCACTTCGCGGGTCGTAGGCCATTCGGGTTTCACGCCCGCCAACGCAGCGGTGTCCTTTGATTCTTTGCCCAACTCAGCCAGTTGGTCTCGCCACGAGGGCGCTTTGGGTTTGAGCGCACCTTTGAGATTGATGAAATCTTTTAAGCCTGACAGTACATCGTTAAAATTCGTCCCGAGCTGGGCGAGCGGATGGGCTGGCTCCAAAGTGTCTGCAACTTCTTCTCCAGACTCATCCTCCCAGTCATCTTCTTCCCACTCGTCTTCTTCTTCCTCTGCGACTTCGAGTTTGAATGTGAGCTTGCTATATCCGTCTTCGCCCTTCAGATGACCGTCACGTTCGGCCAACATGACGACGGCCCACAGATGTTTGCACGGCGCACCGTCCTGCGCGTAAGGACATTCGCAACTGCCGTTGACGGCATTGCCCTGGCGCGACAACCTGACGGCGTAATCTTCGCTGCCACTCACGATGGCGTGAACTTCCCGCGCATCGCCAAACGTAACCTTCGCGCCGTTATGGCCTTGATAGTATTGCAAGCCGCGCGCGCGCACGGCCTGCTCAAAATAACGAGTTAATTCCTGGGTTAAAGACATCAATTCAATCTCACAACTACTGCATTGAAAGGCTTTGAGAATAAGCTTCGCTCCCCAAAGCCGACCGCATGGACAAAGAGTCATTGTGCTGGCGGTTCCCTTTTCCGTCAATCACCTTTTGCTTCTTTTTTTAGATGAACGTATGGCAACCTGTTAGGTTGCCAGGGCTTGAAGTAAAGCGCCTCAATACACGGCAACCTAACAGGTTGCCATACACTTATCTGCAAACCGATCTAGTAACGGCTACCCAGCAACACCGTCAGCAAATTGTTTTGAATGACGAGATTGAGCGGCAGGTCGCCGTGGACTTCGCAATTAAACAGTGTTTGTTGCGGCGCGAGTTGCATGGCGCGCGCGTATGGCTCTGGCGCAGAAAGCCCCATCAGGCTTTGGCGAATGACGCGGCCATCGCCCGGCAGAAAGATCAAGTCGAGCGCCGAACGCCGTTGCTTGCGATCACCGATCAACTTGCTCGGCCAAAACAAAGTACGCGGCTGGTTGTTTTCAGTCACGAGCAAGGCTCCGGCGATGGTGGCTTCGCAATCGCCGCCGATAAGGTGCAGCGTTAAATGCGCAGGCGGCGGATTCGTAACATCCAAAGCACGATGAAAGGCACGGGCGCGGTTGAGTACGACTTGCAGGTATTGCGCACGACGCCCGGCCAGTTGCGCTTGCGCTGTCGCGCCGAGTTTTTTGCTTTCTTCCTGTGCCACTTCGGGTGCGAATGCGGCTGACCATTGCCACTTGCGCCACGTCGCCGCGTCGTACCAATCCAGCGACAATCGCTGCAATTTCGCGTCGTAAAACCGCGCGCCTTCGTTGCGCGGCAACAGTTGATAAACCGACGGAGCAGTGAACGTCATTCGCTGATGCGTGCCGCGAAACAGCTTGAATGAAGCCTTATCCGCCGCCGTCACCGAATAGCCCTGCTGAATCGTACGGAACGCATCGAACGATCCGGCGTTCGGCGTACCCATCAAAATCAATCGGTTGATACGCCGTGCGCCCGCCCAATCGGGTTGCGGGCTGTCGGATAAGTCACGGTCGCCATACATCGCAAAGTAACGCGCCACGAGTCCGCCCATCGAATGCCCGATCACATCGAAGCGCAAATCAGGTTGGTTCCAATAGGCTCTCAACCGCGCGATGGTCGCGGCCAGCTTTTGCGCAGCTTCTACGTTGTCGCGCCGCCAGTCATAAGCGAACAGATAGTACGTATCCTGAAAGCCATCGCTCGGCGGTTGTGCCAAGTCACCGCGTTTGTATCCGCCGTAATCTTCGAGCGCCTTGAGCAAACCCGCGTATACACCAATTTGCGGAATCAACGCACCGAGATCGGCGCTTTCCATCACGCGCGCGGCTACCAGTTCATCGCGGTTTTCTGACAGCACATCGCTCTTGATCGGCAGCAACAAAGCGTCGCGGTCTTTAGGGAAGACTTCAGGCCACACACGTTCGCCGGTTTTGGGGTTGACGAGTTCAGAGCCGAGGATGCCCGGAATCAATATGATTGGCGGCTTGCCGGAGGGAGCGAAACGTTTGGGGAAAACTTTGGGCAACGTAGGCTTCGTCGCCTTGAGGCAGGCGGCGGAAAGCAGCGCGGCAAGCAAGATTACGACAAGGGTCGGACGTTTACGTGAGCGAAAGTGTGTGGTGAACATTGCCGCGCATTATGGAAAAGTGTGGCGCGGACTGCCAGTCCAATACCAGTGAATGAAATAGCCTGCATTCAAAGCCTTCAGAAAAATCGCGGAATAGGCGGAAAAGCGCAGAAGGACACGGAAATTATTCCATCAGCCATTCGTTCGCAGTTGCCGGTCTTATTTCCACCCCCAAGCCTTTTCCGCTTCTTTCCGTGCTTTTCCGCGTATTCAGCGATTTTTCTGGAGAGTTCCCAAATACGATCAATTCGTTCACTGGTATTGGACTGCCAGTCCCATCCCTCAGTACAAAGGTAATAGCGGCGAACCGCCAATCCGTCAGGCTTTTTGGATTTTATGAAGATGCTGCTGCAATATGCTCACAAGCGAACTTTACCTTGTCATCGGGAAATGCGCGGAAAAGCAATGGCACATCACCCTAATCAATGGAGAAACCTTTATGGCTACGCCACTCAAACAAAATTTGGCAATCGTGTTTTTTTGTCTGCTGGCGGCAAGTGCCGCTTTCGGACAAAGCGTCGCACCGGAACTCAATATCACGCTCGGCGAACAGCGCGTGCGTTTTACGCCTACGCGCAGCTTTCAGGAAATGCGTTTGGAAGTCGTCAACAGCGTAGGCGAAATCGTCTTCACGCATTTGACGACCGAAGCCGAGTTCGATTGGAACCTGCGCGCGGGCAATAGCGAAGCCTTAGCGCCGGGCTTGTATCGTTACACGCTGGCGCTCAAGTTTGGCGAAGACCAGTCGCGGCGACACACAGGCCATTTCATTGTCGAGAAAACACAAGACCAAATCTGGCTGACGGCGAGCGATGGCACAGAAGTCAGCGGTACGGTGTTGAATGCGGCGCGCAGCGGAAGACGTTCGATTACGGGTTTGGGATCGAAAGACGACAAATCGGTCAAACGTGACGTAAGCGGGCGCGACATCGTCAATGAAAAGGGCGACGACCAAGGCAACAAGCTGACTGGTTCAACGAAAGCTGTGAAAGCTGCGTTGTTAGGCACAGCCAACATGGTGCCGAAATACGATGTGGGCGGCGTAAATCTGATTGATTCGGCCATCACCGAGTCGGGCGGCAATGTAGGCATTGGCGTGACAACGCCCGGTTCCATTCTTGAAATGTTTAGAACGGGGCCTTCAGAGGTGGTCTTTCGCATGGGGAATAGCACGCGGTTATGGAGTGTGGGCGTGAATGGGTCAGGGGATTTCTGGCGCATCAGGGATAACACGGCGGGAGCAGCACGTCTGGTTGTCGCAGGTGGCACCGGCAACATCGGCATCGGTACTCTCACACCTGCTGCGAAATTCGACATCATCGGAGACCTCCGCAGCAGCGCCTTGCGGCAGGAACTGACGGCGTCCAGCCCGAATGTGATCAATGGATTTATGGGTACGGGCAGTGGTGGAGCTACGCCGGGCAATCGCGTGACGGCGGGCGTAGTCGGCGCGAGCATCGGCGGCGGCGGATTCAACGACGGCGTTAGCAACTTCAGCAATCGAGTGACGGACAATTTCGGTACGGTAGGCGGAGGGCGCAGCAATCAAGCTGGGGATGACAGCGGCACTGTGAGTAATAGAGAGTTCGCCACGGTGGGCGGCGGCCGCGGCAACATCGCGAGCAGCGACCATGCCACGGTGGGCGGCGGCGAATTCAACACCGCGAACGGCCCCTATGCCACGGTGGGCGGCGGCAGCAGCAACATCGCGAGCAATCAGGATGCCACGGTGAGCGGCGGTCAGGCCAACACCGCGAGCGGCGGTTTTGCTACGGTGCCCGGCGGCGCCGACAACACCGCGAGCGGCAATTACAGCTTTGCGGCGGGCCGCCGTGCCAAAGCCAATCATCAAGGCGCGTTTGTCTGGGCGGATTTTACCTTTGCGGATTTTGCGTCCACGGCAGCTAATCAGTTCCTCATCCGTGCCGGCGGTAACGTGGGGATCAATACGACGACGCCCACCGCGACCTTGGAAGTGAATGGCAGCATCAAGCTGGGCGGGCCTGGGGATCTAACCGGGCCGATCGGTTTAAGTCCCCACTCCGGCACAGGAGATTTCAAATTCTTTGCTGGTTTGCCGGGCGGCGGAATCAGGCGCATGACGATCTTAAATGATGGCAAAGTCGGCATCGGCACGGACGCGCCCGATCTATTGCTTTCGGTCAACGGCGATGCTTCAAAAACGGGCGGCACAAGCTGGGCGGTGTTTTCAGACGAACGCTTGAAAAATATTCGCGGCAAATATACGCCGGGCTTGCGGGCGCTGATGAAATTGCAGCCGATTCGGTTTGAATACAAAGCCGACAACGCGCTGGGGCTGAAAGGGACGGGCGAAACGGTGGGCTTCAGCGCGCAAGCCGTCGCCGCCGTCCTGCCCGAAGCCGTCACGCAATCGGAAAGCGGATACCTGCAACTCAACAGCGACCCGATTCTCTGGACGATGCTCAATTCGATCAAGGAACAACAGGCAGAAATTCAACGCTTGCAGCGGCGACTGATGCAGCTTGAACGTCGAGGGAAAACACGGCGGCGTTAGACGCAAAGCAAAACGCAATCTCGGCAGATTGCGCTACGGTCGCAACGGTAGCGCAATCTCGGCAGATTGCGCTACTGCTTGCTATGAATCAGTTCGATTACAAAGGGACGTATCGCCGGAATCTGCCGCACATTCAGCCGCCGGAAGCGACGCTGTTTGTGACTTTCAGGCTGGATGGGTCTTTGCCTGCACCTGTGCTGGAACGCTGGCGCGTAGAGAAAAAACAGTTGGAGATGACCTTGTTGCGCTGGGCAGCGATGGCTCCGCCGGGGACGAGGCCTGACCCCGATGAAGTAGCCCAGGAGAAACTGAAATTCCATCGCCGTTGGTTCAAGAAATTCGAAGCGGCGTTGGATGGCGCTACGACTGGCCCGCTGTGGCTAAAAGACGAACGCCTCGCCGCCATCGTCGCCGAATCCTTACATCATCGTGACGGTTCGATCTATCGGCTGGATGCGTTTTGCATTATGCCCAATCACGTACACGTCGTTTTTGCGCCTTTGCTGACCGAAGCTCTGGCGGCTGAACTCGTAGACAAAGCGATTCAGCACCGTCGTGCGGCCTTGAACGAAACGCTGCCTGCTGATGCGAACGACGAAATCTGCGAGGTGGTGTTGGCTTCGATCATGGGTTCGCTCAAAGGTTGGACGGCGCGACGTTGCAACGAGGCGCTGGGGCGGCAGGGGCAATTTTGGCAGCACGAAAGTTTCGATCACGTAATTCGCCATCAGGCTGAACAAGCGCGCGTCGTCAAGTACGTGATTGATAATCCGGTCAAAGCCAAGCTGGTTGAACATTGGCAAGATTGGCCGTGGAGTTACCAGCGAGCAACGGCAGCAGTAGCGCAATCTGCCGAGATTGCGCCGCTTGATGAGTCACAGCCTTGATTGCGTCCATAAACTCTGACGTGTCGCAATGTGGAGCCGCGCAATCTCGGCAGATTGCGCTACCGTTGCTTCTCAGCTTTTCTTTAAGACCGATTCGGTGAGCGTCAATATCGCAGCCACTTGGGCGGGCTTGTGATTCAAGGCTTGCGCGGCGTTGAGCGCGCGCTCGAAATCGTGCCGCGCGAGCGTGACGAGCGAACGTCCCAAATCGAAATCAGGCGCAGTGCTGGCTTGGGTGCGCGAACCGAATTTCGATTCAAAGCTGCGCACGACGCGCGCATCGTCTTTGTCGAAAGTGCGCGGCTCTTTGAGTTGATTGGCGGCTTTCACGGCAATCTCGAAGACTTCAAAACCGCGCAAGGCATCGAAACCCGCGAACGTATTCGCAATGCCAATCAGCGCGCGCACTTTGCCCGCCGTGTCTTCGGCGTTTTCGGCTTCGCGTTGTGCGGTTTGCAGCATTTCGATAGCGCGCGGACGGTCATCGGCTTTGAGCAAAGCCTGCGCGATGACCATCAACAGATAAGCGCGTTGATCGGTTTCGTTCACTCCCAACGCATAAAGGCGCGCGTCGTCCCACTGTTTCTTTTCGCGGGCGTCCTCGGAAGATTGATAGTTGACCCACGACTTGGTGCGACGGCGTAAGTCAACATCCACAATACGACTGGCGATGAAAAGGGCTTGCGCGAAATCGTCTTGCTCCAACGCCTCAAACGCGGCTTCGGCAAACAGCGCGTCGCGTTCGTTGGGGTCTTTCGCTTTCTCGGCTTGTTCGAGCGCCGCTTTCAATGAGTCTTGTTGCCCGCCCTTCGCGCCGTTGCGGCGTTCGGCGTCGTTTTGCAATTCGCGTTCGATGTTCTGACGCGACGAGTCATCGGCGAGCGATTGCAAGCGACCTTGCAGTCCATTCCATTCTTCCAACAACGCCGGAGCGAATTCAGCGACTTTCGGCGCGAGAACTTTCGTCGTGAAAAACGCTGCGCCGATGATTTGCGCGGCGTCAGGATGTTGCACAATCGTCGCGGGCGTCGCGCGTACCAGCAACGCATAAGCCGCTTGCAGGTATTGCTGAATCTGTTGCGGCTCGAGCTTAAAGTTTTCGGGCTTGCCAAAACCGTAGCCCCAATTGTTGTTGCCCGAAATGATGCGCACCATGCCTTCGCCAAACGGATAAGCCGACAGCGCCAATACGTTGCCGGGCATCGGTTGCGGTGCGCGTTGCAACGCAGTCAGCGCCGCGACGAAAAGTTTATCCGCTGCCGCACGATCTTTGGCCGCGAGCCGCGCGAGAAATTCGGCGTAACCCATCGCTACGCCCTGATTCAAACTTTGCAGCGCCAACCGCTGCGCCGTCGCCGGGTCAACCGGCAGCAACTCGCTGGCAATGCGTACGAGGTCATTCGCCGCCTGCGTGTTTTCGCCAAACAACTTGTCCATCCCGTTCGGCTCAGAATTTTTCTTGCGCCTTTCTTCAGCCTGCTTCCGTTTGTCTTCAGTGAAGCGGCTTAAATAAGCTTCGCCCAATCCTTTGTCGTGTTGGTTGACGAGCTTGATGATTTCGAGGCGCACGTCGCTGCGATAAACGGCAGCTTGGCGGCCTACGCGCTGTTGGTTGTTGTCGCCGCTCTCGCGGTAATAATCGGTCGCCGTATCGAAGGCTTGATCAAAAAACTTGCGTGCGCCTTCACGATCTTGCGGCCACAACAAGTCGGCAGCACGGGCTTGCAACCAGGCCGATTCGCGTTTGGCTTCGATGCCGAAGGCTTCCGCTCCGGCTTCGCGCGTGAGACTGAGGGCGCGCAATTGCTGGGGCGTGAGCTCAGCGGCAGCGTCTTTGCTGGGTGCGGGGTTGGGTGCAGCTTTGGCTTCGGCAACTTTTTGCACTTCAGGTTTTGCAGGCGCTTTTGTCGCACCTGTTGGTGGTTGCTGCGCGTAAGCGAATGCGGCTAGAATCATTATCCAAGTGAACAAGAAAACATAACGCGGCGACTCGTTCATAACTTCCCCCTAGATTGATGTTGAGTTTTTCGGGCAACTGATGCCGGAACTGCACGTCTGGTGATGCGATGTTTTTGGTTACGTTGGCACGTGCGAAGAGTTCCCGCAGAATCCTTGCAAGACAAGGATTTAATGACGTTCAAGGCGCGTTCAATGCCTGTGTGTTGCGTTTCGTTTTTTTGATGATTTAAGATTTGAGAGAGAGGTGAGGTTAATGAAAATTTGTCCGACTTGCCAGCAGCAGTTCCCTAATGGATTTCAATACTGCCCAACAGATACCGATTTTTTAGTCACGGCGGAAGAATACTTGCGCCGCACGCGACCCATTGAGCGCCCGGTCGAGCAGGTTGTGGTTCATCCACAGGTCATCACGCAACCAGTTGAACACGTGCGCGCACAACCCATCGAACCGTCCCAGATAATGCCACCGATGGCGACGGTTCCTTTACCTCCCCCAACCGGCCAAACCAGAGAAATTCCGCGCCCCGCTCCGGTGGCGCAACCCAGAGTCGCAACTCCGCCACCGACCAATGGCAAATCGAATACCGTTCCGCTCGTGCAAGCGCCGCCCGTCAATCGCAATGGGCAAAACCAGAACGGCGGACAAAACCACACGCAAGACAATGCGACGGCGCGACCCATCGCTGCCAGCAACGAACTGAGCTTTTCCATACCCGAAGCGGGTTCGTTGTTTTCACGTTTGACCGGCGCGTTGAGCAACATATCCGATGTCTTCAAGCCTGCTGCGCCTTTAGCTCCCGGTGCAACGGGCGATTTCACTTTTTTGCTCAAAGACGAATCGCTGGCTTCGCGCATCGGTCGTGAATTCGGCAGTGCCGCCAGTGATTTCAAACGCGACCCGAAAGCTTTCGTCGTCGCGACGATCAAGGGCGAAGGCGCGAATAAAATGCGCCAACGCTGGATTCTCAACGCCGCCGCGATGGCCGTGATCGCTTATTCGTTTCTCTTTTTCGTAATTCCTACCATTCTGATTTTGTTGTTCGGGAACCAGCGTGCCGTAGCGAAAGCCGACGAGGCTCCGCTCGAAAAACTCGCCGCGTTGACCGAAATACCCAAGGTTGAGATCAAGCTCGAAAAAGCGGCCAAAACCAAATTGGGCGGCAGCAAGCCTACTCCGAAACAGGCTTCGGGCGGCGGCGGCGGCGGGCGTCAACAACCTACGCCACCCAGCAAAGGCGTACCGCCACAAATGGCTTTAACGCCGCAAATCATCATGCCTAACCCCGAACCGCCGAAGATCAAGAACCCTACGTTGATCGTGGCGCAAACGGTTTATGGCGACCCTAAAGTCATGCCTCCGCAAAAAGGCCCGATTGGCGATCCCCTAGGCGTACCGGCCCCGCCCTCAAGCGGCCCCGGCAAAGGCGCGGGCATCGGCACGGGTGAAGGCACCGGCGTCGGACGCGGCGGCGGCGGCGGCGTAGGCGCTGGGCAAGGCGGCAACATCGGCGGCGGCGATATGGGCTTAGGCGGCGGACGCAGCGGCATTGAAGATATGGGCAAGAATGGCGCGGGTCGTCCGACTATTCTCTATAAGGAAAAAGCCAAGTACACCGAAGAAGCGCGCCAGAACAAAGTGCAAGGCACGGTCGTGCTAAACGTAGTTTTTACGGCGGACGGACGCATCACGCAAGTGCGCGTCATACGCGGCTTGCCCGATGGACTGACGGAAAAAGCGATTGAAGCAGCGCAGCGCATACGCTTTCAACCCGCAACCAAAAACGGCGGGCCGGTTAGCGTACGCGGCAATTTAGAGTTCAGCTTCAACCTGTATTAACCGCTGTTTTTAGCGATTGCGTTGACGCGAAAATTCTTCGATCAAGCGGTTGACGACCTACGACTTGATTTGTAAGATGCCCGCTCGCTTGAGAGGCCACAAACCGATCAAGCAGGGGGGCCGTTAGCTCAGTTGGTAGAGCAACTGGCTTTTAACCAGTGGGTCGGCGGTTCGAGTCCGCCACGGCTCATAACAAACCCCAAAAAGGCGGCAGGTCGTTCACGATCTGCCGCTTTTTGCATTTGTGCGTTCCCCTTTTGCGTAGTGGTTGGTGAAAGGTAACGAAATGATTTCACTGATTAAACATCCTAGTCGGAAGCGCGCGCTGCTGGTCGCGCTGTGTTGTTCGTTGGTCGCGCATACCGTTGGCGGATTGGTGATGAAATATACGTCGCTGCTGCAAACGGCTTACGGACTGCGCAACATACAGTTTGTCGAAGAAGAATTTGATCGCGGCATCCTCATCACCTTTCGCTCGAAGCTGCAATATCCGCCGGGTTATGCGGGCTTTCAATCGCCGAAAAAAGTTCTCACACCGGAAGAAGCCGCCAAGCTCGAAGCCCGTCGCCTGACCCGCGCCCGCCGCGCGCAGGAAGCTGCCGCCCAAGCCGTCGTTGACGCGCAAGCCCAAGCTGAAAAAGAAGCGCAAGCAGCCGAAAAGCCAATCGCTCAAGCCTCGCCCACCCCTGCTGCGCCCCCCAAGTCTGACTACCCGGTCGGGTTCGGCAAGATCAACACGGCTCCGATCAAAGCGCAGATTCAGCGGCTTTATGATTCCAAACAGGAAGGCAAGCTCGTCATGCCCGCAGGCAGGCTTAAAGTCGGCGCGGCGGGCAGCATTCGCGCGGACGGTACGCTCGCCAATTGCCGCATCATCGTGCCTTCGGGCATAGACGAAATTGACGCGGCGGCACTCGCCATTCTCGAAGCCGTCAGTGCCAGTCGCGCCTTGGGGCCACTGCACGAAGTCACTTCGTTAAGCATGGTGCTGACCATTGACGAACGCGCCGAACTGACGGTCGTCGGCTTCACGCCCAACGATCAGGCCGCTGCGAATATCGTCAATCTGGCGAACGCCGCGATTCTTTACGCGCGCATCAAAAAGGCTGACGACCCGGCTTCGATGATTATGATTAACAACCTGAAAGTGTTCAGGAACGGTCAGCGCGTACAAGCCGTGATTAGCGTACCGCGTGACAAAGCCTCGAATACCTTGACGCAAACCTTCGCCAAAAAATCGCCCTAATCGTCGCGCACTAGGAAAATTTTGCATATTGACGTGCCTCAGCATGCGGGTCTATGTTGCTCGTGTCCGTATCAATAAGCCTGCTCCCAAATCATGGCTTGCCCACTCTCCCGCTAAAGTTCTATTGCCCCGTCTTCTGGCTGCCGCTGCGCTCGCATTCGGCAGCGCATCGTTATTGAGGAATCAAAGTATGCCGAAGTTATCTAATTCCATTGCGTTGCGAATCTGTTTGAGCCTCGCCGTATTACTGGCTGGCAGTTTCTCTGCTGCCGAAGCCACGTTGATGAAATATCTCGAAGTCGAAGACCTGACGCGCCTTTCTACTGAAGTCATCCACGGTCAAGTCATCTCAACCAAAACCTATTGGGATGATGTGCACAAAAACATTTTGACCGGCGTAAGCGTGCAGGTGAGCGATTGTTACAAAGGCAAAGCGGCGCGCGGCGCGGTGGTCTCGCTCGTACAACTCGGCGGCACGCTCGACGGCCTCACGATGGATTACAGCGGGCGTCCGACCTTTCGCGTAGGCGAAAACCTCGTCGTTTTCGCACGTCCCAACCAACGCCCAAATCAGGGCAACGAACTGCTCGTCGTAGGCTTGAAACAAGGCAAGCTCGCCGTGCGCAACAACGAAGCCGTGCGCGAACTCAGCGGCGTGTCTTTTGTTGATGCAGAGCTTGCGCCAACCGCTAAGGCTGGGCGCAAGACCGTGCAAATGCGTTATACGTTAAATGAACTGCGTGACCGCGTGGCGCGCGTTCGCTAATCCAGAGAGTGCCATCATGAAAAAGTTATTCTTACTGATTTTGCTGCTCGCACTCAGCGCCCTGCGCGTGTCGCACAGCAATGCTTATGTGTTGATCCCGCTCAGCAGCGGCAATCAAGTGCGTTGGAATCTGGCGACGAACGGCGGCGTAGTGCAAAGCGGACGCGTCGTTTACAACCTGAATCCAGCAGGCAGCGACAACGTCCCATTCAATCAGGTCGAAAGCGCCATCACGTCTTCGTTTCAAAGTTGGGAAGATTTGCCTGACAGCGCACTGGCCTTTACGCGCGGGCCGAACTCGACCGTGAAAGGAACCGGGGCCGACGCGACCTATCAAATCTTCTGGGCTGAAAGCACTGCCGATGTCGGATACGCCGACCTTTCCGGCGCGTTGGGCATCACTTTCGTAGCCTTTCGGAATTCGGGCGAATTGGTAGACGCGAGCATGATTCTCAACGGCGTAGATTTCACCTGGGCCACTGATGGACGCAGTGATGCGCTGGATATTGCCGAAGTCATGACGCATGAAATCGGCCATTCGTTCGGCCTGACGCACAGCGGCGTCGCCAACGCGACAATGTTTCCGCGCACCGGCGCAGGCGTCACGCGCGGACGTACGCTGAGTAGCGACGATGCACTGGCCGTCGCGGCAATTTATCCGGTCGGTGATCTGGCAGGACGCACGGGCGTGTTGCGTGGCACGATACGCGATAGCGGCGGCGCGACGATTTTCGGCGCACACGTCGTAGCCAGTGACGCGAATGGCAACGTCGCGGCTTCAGCGCTTTCGCAACCTGACGGCAGCTATCGCATCCCTGGCCTGCCGCCCGGCGGTTATATTGTCTTTGTCGAACCGATTGACGAAGACGGCGGTTCAGCGTTTTACGGCAAGGCTGATTTGAATTCGTTTTATGACCCGGCGGTGACGAACTTTCTCACGACCAACGATCAAACCGTCACCGTGCGCAGCGGCACAGAAGCTGCGCTGGATTTCACCGTGACGCGCGAAACGCAAGCGTTCAACCCGTTTCTGGTTTACCTCGCCGACGGACAAGGACGCATCGTCAACACTGGGACAGCAATAAACGCGGGAACCTCAAGCACCGTCGGACTGGGAGGGCCAGGCTTGCCTACCACTGGAACACCTTTAACGATTACTGGCCCCGGCATCACAGTGACGCGCACACGTTCTGGCAGCTATACGGGGTTAGGCGGCGGACAAATCGTCATCATTGACATCACCGTCGCTGCCGATGCGCCCGCTGGTGCGCGTACGTTGTTTATCTCGAACGGTTCGCAACGCGCGGCCATCGCGGGTGCGGTAGAAATTATCGGTACGAATGCGCCGCCGCCGCCATTAGCCACTACTGTCTCTGCTGCCAACTATGCCGCCACCATCGCGCGCGAATCGGTCGCCTCCGGTTTTGGCACGCGACTGGCCGACAGCACCGTCAGCGCCCGCACCACACCATTGCCGACCGAACTCAACGGCGCACGTGTGACGGTGCGCGATGCAGCGGGCAGCGAACGCAATGCGCCGCTGTTTTACGTCTCGCCTTCCCAAATCAATTATCAGATTCCGCCGGGGACGAGCGTCGGCAACGCGACCATCAATTTCTTTAACAACAACGCGCTGGTCGGACGCAGTACGATCAATCTCGCTAACGTCGCGCCGGGGCTTTTTACGCTCAATGCCAGCAGTCGCGGCCCGGTGGCAGGGCTGTTTCTGCGCGTACGTGCCAACGGCCAGCAAGGCTATGAAAGCGTGGCGACCTTCACGAACAATCAATGGCAAACGCTGCCGGTGGATTGGAGCAACGCCTCAGACCAACTCTTTCTCGTATTGTTCGGCACCGGCTTGCGCTTTCACAGCGGGCTAAACGCCGTGGCCTCAACGGTCGGCGGCGCTGGGCAAACCGTAACCTTTGCCGGCGCGCAAGGCAGTCTGGTCGGCGTAGATCAAATCAACCTGCAACTCAATCGCGCCAATCTCATCAATCGCGGCGAGGTTGATGTCAGCTTGTCCGTTGACGGACGAGCCGCGAATACGGTCAAAGTGAGTTTCAAATAGTATGGAGTGCTGCGGCTACGACGCAGCTTTCCGTTCGTATTCGAATGCTCCACAGCCAGCGAGCGCGTCACTATCGAACGGAAAGCTGCGCCGAGTCAGCACTCCGCAATTTTTTTGCGTCCCCCCTTGTCAAGCAAAGGGTCTGTGTTATTCTGCGAATGCTTGAGCGTCGGTGATTTCAGTCCTGCCTTAATGACTCGAAATGAGAGTGCCTACCGACGAATAAGGTGAACTCGAACGAACTTTCCCACGATCTTAATGATCTTCTCGCACCTACCCCGAACAGGTTGCGATCACTGCGATTCGTTGCTGCCCCGTTTCACTACGTGATTTTCTCAAGCTAACCGTTCTCCGTTTTCTTTACCGGCAATGTATATACGTTTTTTGTGCGACCATCTGTGTGCAACCCCTCTGGGCGTTGAGCATGGTCGGT